>DATIBJ010000253.1:0-50239 GCA_035457565.1 Pyrinomonadaceae bacterium
AGAGCTTTCAGCCGTGCTTGAAAAAATACCCAGCACGCTCGCTGATCATCCAAACTTCAAGCGGCGTCTCGACTATCTTAGCGAGACCGGCTTCCGGTTCGTCATGAGCCAACGAGATGATCCAGCGAGAGAAATCACTACGACACTTCTCGTATTCAACGTGCCGACTGGGTAATGTCAAGCGAGTCCGTACCTCAAGCGGCTGAGGCGTTAACCACTCGACGCCTTCCTTGCCTCGGGAATCTCCCATTCGATACGGCCATCCGCTTCGATGGATTTCGACCAGCAAAGTTTGCCAACCGTGAACGGGAACCTTTCGTGAGCCTCAACAACCCGATAGACAACGCAACTCACTGGATGGTAAAGGCGATCCGCTGATTCGGTCTTAAGAGCAACATTCACCCCAAACTTATCCGCCCGAATGCTCGGATAAACAATGCCGTCAGCGGTAATGCCCTCTACGGGATTGCCGTCCTCATCAATCGTCTCAGGTTTCGTGATCAGCATACGCGCAATTGCACTTGTGATCTTATATTCAAAGCTGTCGTCCGCCGCCACCTCTCTCAAGAACTCGTCTCTTACATAGCCGTGCAGGAGTGGCGTAATTTTCGATAGGCCTTCGCGACTAATGAACTGCTTCTGTTTTGAATCTTCTGCTGGAGGTGTCAGGCCATACCGTGGATTGCTCTTGCCGGTAAATTCATGAATTCCAACTATCATCACAAGAGGCATTTGTGCGGGGTCAATCAGTTCGCTTGTGAGGACAGTCAGTGTGTCTCCCTCTTTAGGTTGTTTTTCAATGATGGCGGTCTCCTCGGAATCGCTGAAATAGAAGACTGGCTGACCAGGATCGTTACATCGCCCTCGTTGCACGTTCTCGGCGGGAGGCCACCAGAGCTCTTTGGCGTTTTCGAAAAGTTTACCATTCTTGTTAATTCGAACTCTGATGGCCTTGGGATTCTGAATATACGGCATCCGGTCAATGTACCCATGGCCCAGCAGACCGCTGACTAGTTTTTCGAGATACTTCTCGTTGACTGTTTCTAAGTCAAGTGCCTTCAGAAGGCGAATTTCCTTCTCAATCGCACGGCGTATTAGTTTTGATTGAGAGTATTTCGCCATTTTCGGAACCCAAACTTGAACCTCGGAGTTCAATTCAAAGATGGATGATACTCGCCCCGCATCGGAATTGTATTCCTTACGTTCTCAGAAACACGCTATGGCGTTTCATTGTAGATTACGAATTGTTTGTCCTTTGTTTCGTCCAGTTTGAAAACATACGATCGAAATTTACCGCGAACGTTCTTCGCCGTGAACCTCGTTGTTTCGCAAAGGTGGCTCCATTCAAAAAGCCAGACTCGATCTAAAGAATAGTTGTCGTGCAAATGCACAAAAGCAAGATGGGTAGGACAACCTTCGCCTTCGAACTTAGAGATTGGACTCGATTGCTTCCACCCGGCACCTTTCCCCTTCCTTGTCTTTACGGATATTCGCCATCCGGTTCGGGTCTCTACGTCATGCTCATGGCGATCATCAACTAACTTTCCATCGAAGAGCAGCTTTACATAAACCTCGCCGAGCCACCCCACTATCTCATATCCTTTTAGGGCCTTATTGTCCGCATAATTTGTCAGTTGAACTCGGACCTGAATCTGCAAAGCTAACAGCTCATCGAAGAGTGGTTTGAGTTCACCCTCCAGTGTGCGTACTGCGCGTGCGTTTAACTTCTTCAGATGTTTCGACACAGAGCCGCCTCCAAATCCCTCTTCTTGCTTGGGTAGTTTCGCAGCCTCCATGGCTAGACGCCAAGAACGGACACATTTCCGTTTTGGGCAATGAAACTAGCTTTGATGCTTATTCAGCTTAAGTGAGAATTTCGTCTAGGCACTGTAATGGCTGAGGTAAAGCTTGCTCTCATATTCAACAAGGCCAAGGCGAACTTGATCCAGCCAACCACGCCTGCCAAGCACGTTACGCGTGAAAGACTCGTGCGCAGCAAAATAGACCGTCACGTCGGATGAGTAGTCGAGCGTCTTCATCGTAAGCAGGTGGCCGTACGCCTCGAAGCTTCCTGTAACAGTGCTGAGACGAAGCGGGTTTCCGCTTTCAACATCAATATCTAATGCTGCGGCGAGTTCGCGCTTGAAGACGCAGAAGGTAGCTCCGGTGTCTACATAAGCGTCGGTTCGGACTATCTTATCGGCGAGTTGAAGTTCGACGGGTACGAGGATCGCGTCGGTTCCGTAGTTGTAAACCGAATCGAACGTCAACTGATGAGTCACTGCCAGCCCCCCATGAAGGCCTCTTGTTTGGGTGAGACTCGCTCTAGATAGGGTGCTGTGAGCCCTTTATCTCTAGCTTGATCGTAAACCTCTTTCGCGTCGGTGCCATGCGCTACCAACTGATCGCCATCAAGCGCCACCCACTGGCCCAGATATTCCTCGCGGTGAGCATTAATCCAGGCGCGTTCTTGTTCGTTGGTTTTGTAGGCAGGTTGCGTATCGCCGTTGGAGCCAAGAGCGTTGAGCGCGGCGCGTAAACGGCGCTGTTCTTCAGGCGGCAACTTCTTTGCTTCTTCAAGTATTTGTTCTAGTGTTGCCATTCGCTAACTCTCATTCAGACTGGCCCAGTAATTCCGCTCGAACTTCTTCCCATGGGATCAAATCCACTGTGCCCGCGTCGATTTCAGCCAGCCGTCGCTCGATCTCTTCAGACCAGGCGGCTTCAACATCTGGCTCGGAAGTTAGGGTACTTTCCATCGAACCATTCCTAGGTATTGATTCTAACACCCTGACTTTTAAGTGCATAACTATTGCCCCGAAAAGTCGGTTCCCAAGCCCTTCAATTTACCGCCTCGGTCGCATCCAGAACCAGCTCTGGCGTTTCGACTTCCTCTGCCGCTACGAGTTGTTCAAGTGCGGCGGAGTTGAATGCGTCAAGGGCTGCGGCGGCGCGGCGCGTGGTTTCGATGTTTGCGTTGACGTAGCGATAGGTGGTGTTCGCTTGCGTGTGGCCCAGGACGCGACCAACTTCAGGCAATGGAAGATGCGCGGCGACTAAGCGTGTCGCGGCGGTGTGTCGCAGATCGTGAAAGCGAATGTCTGGCAATCCTGACTTCATGCGAACAGACGTGAAACTCTTCTTCACGTTGTTCGTGAAGCCAAAGACGAGTTGGTCTCTGTTCTTCGGCGACTCATCCCAAAGGCGTTCGAGTTCAAGTGCTAAGCGTGTGGTCAAAGAGACCTGGCGCTCTTTCATTGTCTTTGTATTGAAAGCCCGAATCGTCAACACGCGCTCCTCGAAATCAACGTCGCTCCATTTGAGTCCAAAGATTTCTCCGCGTCGCATGCCTGTGTCGAGTGCACAGATCAGGATCGGTCGAAGATGTTTCTGATACCGATTCTCACAAGCGGCGAGCAAACGAAGCTCTTCGTCGCGGGTGAGAATGCGTTCACGTTTGCGCTCGTCGGCAACGCTGATTAGCGGATCGCCTCCGCGCATTGGGTTTCGCAGAATCCAGCCTTCACGCTCAGCGATATTAAGAAGTCGTCGGAGTTTCTCAAGCTCGCGGTTGACGGCCGCGACGCTGCGCTGCTTCTTGGCCTTTGTTGGTTGTGCAAGCCTTTCCGCCCGAAAGGCTCGAATATCATCATGTGTAATGCCTCGGAGCTGGCGTTTGCCAAAATGCTCTTTAAGCGTATTTACAGCGGCAATCGCTGGCGAAAGGCTTCGAACACCAGCGATCTTCCGCCCGTCCACGTACTCGGCTGGTTTGAGATATTGCTTTTCAAAGTACGTCGCGAGATCGAGAAAGGTCATGTGCTCAGATCCTAACGAGCGACCACCTGTCGAATCGAGTTCAGCGAGGAGCTTATGTACCAGCTCGCCGGCGTGGATCTTGTTTTCTGCTCGGCGTTGACGATCGTGCTTCTTTCCAGTGACTGGATCGGTGTAAGTGATGCGCGCCCACCACGTCGCTTTCGCACTCTTACCGCGACCTTTTCTTCTCACAACTGATCCAATTCGTGCTCTCATTTCGACAACTCCTCCTGCACACACTTTCGCACACAAATCGACTGTGATTTCGAGAGAATAGCAGAGTTGTCAAGTTAGACCTGATTTCAATATCAGCCAATAACTACGGGCATTTGAAGCATATTTTGATAACTGGAGATATCGTGTGAAAACGGTCGAATTACGATTCACACGCGAGGGGTCAGTAGTTCGAATCTACTAGCGGGCACCAAGATCAGGAGCAGTAAGCAGGAGGCAGTAAGCAGGAGCGGCGTCAGCACAAATCGAAAGGGCGACTCATTCGAGTCGCCCTTTTTGTTTTGCGACGTCAGCTTCCGTAGGCCGAGCGCTCCACAGTGATGAAACTCTTTCATGAGGTGATGAGATTCTTTCATGAGTCTAAGTGCGCTAAACTGTCGCAGCATCCCTCCCAGTCAATTACTCGAAAGGAGTCTCCCATGAAGCGACTCATTATTTCTCTACTGACTTCCGTTGCATTCCTGTTGTTGTTGACAACAGCAATCGGCCAAACCACGCCGGAAGGAACCAGGGAAGAAAAGCTTAAGCCATCCCAACTACCCGAGGCCGTGGCAGCTTCGATTCAGGCCAACTGCGCAGGTTGCTCTATCGCAAAGTCAACGCGCGAAAAAGAAAACGGCGTCACGATCTACGACATTGAATTCAAAGGCGGCCAAGGTGAGATCGCAATCGCCGCCGATGGATCTGTCATAGACCGCGAAACAGTAGTATCGCTGAGCGACGTCCCCGTGGCGGCACTCGATGTGATTCGCAAGAGCGCATCTGGCGGCAAGATAAAGCAGGTTGCGAAAGGCGAGGTTCGCGCTGAATTAAGAAACGGGCAAATCATTAAGCTCGCGAGTCCGCGGTATTTTTTTGAAGCTGAACTGGAAAAGGGGAATCAGGTAGGCGAGATTGAAGTCACGCCCGAAGGCCAGATCACTGAGGGTCCCGAATGGAGGAAAAAGGGATCGAAAGAGAATTGATGAGGCTATGCGCGCTTATGTTGTCGACAACATAAGTCGAAGAGTTCAGCGACTACATGCGTGAGGAAAAGGGTTTGTCCCCGGTGACCATCCACAAACGCCGTCAGCACGTGACGCAGTTCCTCAGTCGCTTTGATGAGCAAGATCGTCCCTTTAATGAGATCTCTATTCTCGACATCGACGCGGCTATCGCTCGCAAAGGTGAGCATGATGCTTACACGCGCTCATCGATGAGAACGTACGCCAACGCTTTACGAGCTTTCTTCCATTACGCCGAGCAGCGTGGTTGGTGTGCTCCAGGTCTGGCGGCGGCGATTATGTCCCCCTGCGTTTTCGCCTCAATTCTCGCGCACGATCGCAAATGAGCCAGGTCGTGCCGCCGGCCGCACCACCCACCCGGAGTTCAAAGTGGCGCTCCAGCCGTCCCCCTGCAGGGTGGTCCCTTCGAACGGCCCGGTAACCGGTACGGACAGTGTGGTCCCATCGGCAGCGCGCAAGACGCCGTTGTTGGCGTTGAGACGGCCCCATTTAGCGGAAAGGGTGAAATTGCGAAAAAACACGGTACCGACCCCCGGAATGCCTACGCTGCCGGTGGTGTCGCTGGTCCCGCTGCCCCCGGCAGGCATCGTCAGCACGGGCCCATCAACGAAGCGTCGACGCAACTCGGCGACGCGGACCTGCTGCGCCCGATCGCGCGCCTCCTCCGCCGTTCGCAGCGTTGCCCCATCATAGCGTCCCGCTGCCATGGCAACATCCGTCGTCGGTGGCCTGTTGGTTGCGGAGGCGAGCAAGTCGCCAAGGTCCGAGGTGCTACGAAGCTGTCGGCGCCATCCTGGCATGAGATCGTCCAGGAGCACACCGTAGGCGGGTCCGGACGCGGCTTCGAAATTTCCGACGAAGGACTGCTGCAATTCGCCTCCTGCGGCTGCTGTCGCCGCGGCACGGCGGGCATCTTTGGGCGAATTGGCCCAAGCCGCTATGCCGGTGTAGGAGGCAAGCCCTTCGCGAATCTCGTCGCGCCGTTCGTTGTCGGCCGCGCCGGGAAACCGGCGGCGCCGTTCGCGTCTGAAGGCCAGCGCATCGGCGATCGCCTCGGCCCGGGCGCTCCCGCTCGACTCGACCGCCCGGCGGAGCGCCCGCCATTCGAGCTGTATCCAGATGCGCCCTTCGAGCGCATCGAGATGCTCGTTGAAGCCGTCGCTCGCCATCGCCATGAACCCCAGCTCGGGCTGGATGCGATGGAACAATCCGTGAAGCATTATTTGCTGGCGTGCATCGGCATCCTTCGCCGGGAGCATGAACAAGGGCCACGCGAACCACCGCAACCCGCCCCAGGAGACGGGGCCGTCCGCGAAACCCTGAAAGTGCGGTGGCGGCCCCTCCGGTTCCGGCTGGCTTGTGGCACGCGTTCCGGTCGCTGGGTCAAAGATCACCATCGGACCACAGAGCGACACACCCCACAACCGGCCCGCGTCTCGCTTGCAGAGCTTCGTGGCTTCCTTGAAGTACTCCTGTGCGCGCTGTTGATCGACCTGTGCATCCGCAGCCGTTGCCGCGCCAAGCAGCACAAGCAGGAATAGCGCGTTGAGATGGTACCGAGTCTGCTTCGACATGTTTTCCTCCTCGAGAGCCTGCCGCCAAACCATCGGTGCACGAATCCGACGCGTCGTGCCTCAGCCTGCGCCGGTGAGCGGGCGAGAGAGCGGTCATGATCTCTATGCCGCATAACTATGTATATCTGGTTTTCTAATAAGATCCCGCCGCCACTTACGGTCGGGATAAGAAACTAGATCAAAGTTCGCGTAACTTCTTCCTGTTTCACTGACTTCTCGTCAGGCTCTACTAAAGTCGGAGTTTTATCCGGTTTCCGCAAATCATTCTATCTCATTCTCAGTTACAAGACGTCAGCCGGGCTTCTGGTCCACCATGGTTGAGTACGTGGGTATAGATCATTGTCGTCTTCACGTCTTTGTGTCCCAGTAACTCCTGAATCGTGCGAATGTCGGAGCCGTCGGCAACAAATGGGTCGCCAACGAGTCTCTACTATTCCGCATGCGGAATAGGCGCCACACGGCCGCCAGACATCTTCTGTGTGCCGGAGTAGATATCAATACCATCCGCGCCTGGCTGGACCACGTCTCGATTGATGTCACCAACATCTACGCTGAAACCGTTCTGGAGATGAAAGGCCAAGGCACTGACAACTTGTGAAGTAAAGGAGACCAAACGGTCGAGGCGAGGAAGGAGGACAAAGGGCTAATGACGTTCTTGCGCGCGCTCTGAGCCTTGAACTTATGTGGCGTTCGGTTCGCTGGTTTGCTGCTGAGAGCTGGCTAGAAAAGCTGAGCGCTACATAACTGACTTGGCCACATAAGCGCCTGCGTCAGTAGCGCCAGCTTTTCACATCTGCACCTTGAGGCGCGCTTTTGAGAATTCGCTCTACAATCTTTGGCGCGAAGAACTGGTGGTATCGAAGTCTGGACGTAGCATTTGGCCGTGTGTGGTCGCCGTTCCAGCAATGTTCCGCGCGCGGCTCATAGTCGACCACGCCATCGTAATGAGGATTCTTCGTACTCTTAAGGAACTCTTCAACTAAATACACGGCGTTGTTCAAAAAATAATTGTCAGCCTCGCCGACATAAATGTGCAGTTTGCCTTGAAGCTTCGGTCCCAACTTGGCCCAGTCACGTTTCAAAATGTGACCGAGATCATAGTGCTCACGCCAGTACTCAGCCACCGCCTTATCAATCTTTCCCGTTAACTTATCCCAAATTGGTTTTGGATAACCGTCAGCACCGACCGGCGAGTAAACAGCTTGCCAGATATCAAACTGACCTCCGGATCGGCTATTCGTTCCGAGCGCGAGCTCCATATGATTCATATCTTCAACCGTCGCCGACAACTCGCCAAGATAGTTTCGTTTACCCGGACGATGAATCCGCTTCCACTTCGAGTCTGCGTAATAAGCATTTTCGTGCTCGTAAATGTTCACAACGGTGTAAGCGCGAAAATCGATCGGGTCCGGACAGGCGATCCATGCACCGTTGTATTCATCCGGATAGAACACCTGAACAGCCATCGCTTCCCAACCACCAGTCGAGCCGCCATAAAGAAAGCGAGCCCAGCCTTTGCCAATCCCTCGAAAGCGTTTTTCGATTTCCGGAATTAATTCGTAGGTAATCGCATCGCCGTATGGTCCAAGGTTCGCTGAGTTAACCGCATAGGAATCGTCGTAATAGGGATTCGCATGTTGAATTTCTATGATGATGAAGCGCGGAAAATCTGGGCTAGTCCACTCTTTGTAGAACTGATGTGCATGTTCCTGAACAATGCGGTTGTAGCCATGAAGTTTGAAGCGCTCACTGTAATCAGGCTTAAGATTCGGGTCAGGCGGCGCTTCCCGAAAACCACCAAAGTCTGCCGGAAAGTGTCCATGAAAGATCACTAATGGATAGCGAGCTTCCGGGTGTGATTCGAATCCTTCAGGCAGTAGGACATGCGCACCGAGATGCATCGGCCTTCCCCAAAACTTTGTCAACCGATCGCTTTGGAGGCTGATGTGCTTTACGTATTTCGTGTCTTTGGGTGGCTCAATTGGTGGGATTATTTTGTCTAGCGTGATCCTAATTCCAGCTTGCGTCTTGGCATCGATGCGAATCTTTTGCGGCGTGCTGTACAGATTGCCAGGTGCTTGACTCCACTGCTGACCTTCACCGCGATCCATCGGCAACTTCACAGTATGCCCATCCGAGCGGCGAAAAGTTTCGTAACGATGCAGCAACACCTGGACCCAATACTCGCCGGCTGGCACTTCCGACAAGCTCCGCAGTGGATAACCAAAAGCATTGACGTCGATGGGTTTTACCTCACCAGGCTTCCAGCCATCGACATCAACACCAAACACCTGTTGCGTGTTTAGATCTTCATTGATCTGCAACCGAGGCTCGCTGTTGTTGTTAGTCGACAGAAGGAGGAGCAAACGTCCATCCAGTGGTTCGCGACTGGCACTCACCGGAAAAGAGACATTAAAGCTAACGTTCGCAACGTGCGGAGGGTCGATTTTTGCGGGCGTCGTCAATTCAGCCGTCGCGGCGAAAAGACCAACCGCTAGAAACGACGCCGCGAGTCTAATAATACAGAGTTTGCTCATGAACGAGAGGCTCCTTGGTCGACTTCCAATACTACAATCAGGTGGTCCTGTAATTCTGCGCTCCGTGAATTACATCTCGCCGTTCAGAATCTTCACAAGCTTCGTCGAATCGATATTCCCACCCGACACGACACACATAACTTTTCCCTTTCCGGCTTTGCCAGTTAATGCACACGCAACCGAACATGCGCCGGCGCCTTCGGCAACGATACAGTTGCGCTCGGCGAGCAACTTAACGGCGGCGGCCACATCCTGCAGTTCGGCGACCAATGGCCCATCGATCAACTTTTGCGCGCGTTCGAACATCTGCGGGAAAACACCCTTCGCGCCAATGCCGTCGACGAATGATGGCTTGTAATCGATCTCTATGGGGGAGCCTGCTTCCCATGATGCGGCAAGTGGCGCAGATGTTCCGACTTCTGCTGAGAACACTTTGCACGCTGGACGCAACTCACGTAAGACCGAAGCGATTCCACACGTCAATCCTCCACCACCCCAGGGAATCACTACCGCGTCGACGTCGGGTAAGTCTTCAAGAATCTCCAACGCGATAGTTCCGTTTCCGGCCATCACGTTTTCGTCGTCGAAGGCGTGAATGAACGTCCCTTCTACTCCTGGAATGCTTCTGTCTTCAAAGGCTCGCCACCAATCATTGAACGGAGCTTTAATCACACGACCACCAAGTCGTTCGACGGCTCGGACCTTCGTGTCGGGTGCGGTGTCAGGCGAGATCACGGTGCAAGGTATACCAAGTTTTTTTGCGTTCCACGCGACACCTTGGGCCATGTTGCCGGCTGAGGCGGTACAAACTCCCTGGTCCAGCTTTTCTTTTGGCAGATGTGCGATTGCATTTGCGGCACCGCGGATCTTGAACGACCCGATTGGTTGGAGATTCTCCAGCTTGAGATAGATCTCAGCAGGTGCGTCCTGAAAATTTAGACGCACGAGCGGTGTTCGGATTGCTGAATTGGCTATGACGCGACGTGCGTCTTGGACTGCAGAAAGGGAGATTGGCAGTTCCATGGCTCTTATTCTGTCAGGATGGACGAAGCAGATCCACAGATTTCCGCAGATTATACAGATTAAGAGCTAACGAGTTACGTTGAATAATTCGATTACCGCCGTAACTGTTAGCTCTTAATCTTTTTAATCTGTGCAATCTGTGGATCTGCTTGTCATGGTTTTTTCTTTTTATCCGGCGGCTTTGGTCGGTTCGTATTCGATGGTGGCGGCGGCTGTGGCTTAGGCGAGCGGACCTTTTCCGGCTCTTTCGGCGGGCGCTGTTTGTCGCGGCCCTTACCCTGGGCGAAAGCGCCGACAGACACCGCGCCTATCATCACCAGTACCATCAGCTCTCGGATTAACTTCTTCATTTAAATCTGAGCCTCCCTGTGCATTCATCGCGCCTGGGAGGGAGAAAGAGATGCGCCGACCTCGGTTGGAGCAATATGGGTGCCAAAGAGATGGAAGTCTCTGGACGCCTGATTTCGCCGAGAGTTTATCAGGAAAGCAGAAGAAATCGCACGGTTTGGACTGGGGTCGCACCGTATCGTGCAGCTACTGTGAGCGCAGGCCTCCTCGCCTGCGCTCCAAGTGTTTACTTCCGGATAGTCACACTTAAAGTGCCGACATTTCCGCTCGTGTCAAAAACGCGGAGCGAAATCGTGTGCTCGCCTGCGCTGAGAGCGCCAAAGTCGACCGTAAACGCTTCGTGGCCACTATCCGCAATCCCGTCGTCCGGGAAAACTGATATCCACGCTGTTCCATCCAGACTCGCATCAGCCTTTTTGATCTTGCCGGTGACATCATCAACCGCAAACACAACACGCGCTGTATCGGCGGAGACCTGTGGTTGCGATTGGACCTTGATGGCAGGAGGCGTGTTATCGATATCGACTGGCTCACTCACGCGTTCACCGGTGAGCTTCTGCCCGGCTGGATTATCAGGCGCATCTGTGGCAACGACCTTGATTATGTACCGACCATCGGCGAGCGTTGCACTATCGATCGTATAGAAGTTGTCGCGCAGCTTGTCTTTCAAAAGCCGAAATGCCTGATCGTTCAGACCACGATAGTAAATGGCGTATTCCAAAGTATCGCCATTCCGATCTTCGGCTTGCCACTGAAACGACCGCGCACCTCTTTGGTAGAAACGACGCGGTGGAACTGACGCTACCACGCCAAACAAAGAAGGATCTAAGCCTGAGGATTCGACATTAGGATCGGCGGAAACTTGTGAGACTTGTTGCAGACCAACACCGATCGGCAATGCGGTGATTGACAAAACCTCGGGCGCTACGTTTCGAGGTAGATAAGCAAGACTGACATCTTCGATGGAGGCTGCTGAACCTGACGGCACGGCGCGTAGTGTCGTGCGCCATTGAACGAAACGCGCGCGCGGACTGGTTACTTGCGCACCGTCAGGAGACTTGTATGAGCCACTCCATTCACTCCACGTCGCGTCCGGCCGCTCGCCATTTCCGGTTCTTGTTTGGACTTCGACGTTTCCTGCGCCACGCCACCATATCCGTCCCCACGAGGCCGTCAGCTTGGCATCGCGAACCGGTGATTCATAACTACCCTCATTCACCAACTCGCTTCCAAAGCGAAACAGCTTGCCCTGGTTACTCGACGCGGCGAACACCTGATTGTTTCTGACAACAAGCGATGAGATCTGTCCCTCCGGCGATTGGAGCAGCAGTGTATCGCGGCCATCGTTAGTGACGGAATACACGCGGCCTTTATCAGCCGTTCCAATTAACACTCTCCCCGGCTCCAGCGCAGGTGCGATCGAGAATGCAGTGACAGTGGATGAACTCCACACAACATCCGTCGCGCCGTCAGGCAGTATGCGAAAAACAGCACTGCGTGCGTTTGTCACATCGTTGCGACTCTTCGTCGCCGTTGGTTGATTCTGAATTGGTGCTCCACTCTCATCGATCGGGGTGATTGTGACGGTCGTGGTAGGCGTTTGTCCGTCGCTTGATGAAGGCGCGGGCATAGGCGTCGTCGGACCACGAGTTGGCGCAGCAGCATCGCTTAAAGCGAGCGCATAAATCGACCCATCCGGCGCTGGTGCTAGCGCGTGAATCTCGCGCAGCTGGGTATCGAACAACGCAAAAGTTTTTCCTTCCGGCGAGATGCGCAATACGAGCCCGCCTGAATCAGTTCCGGCAATCAAGTCCCCTTGTGCGGTGACAGTCAATGAAATGACATGTGTTTGATTAGTGCTGACGAGGAGTGAAGTTTCAGGTTTTGCACCGGCGGCTGTGACTCGATAGAGCTTACCGCTATCGCCCGTTCCCACTGCGAGTGAGCCGTCTGCCATAATCGCGAGCGACCAGATGTACTTATCAGCCGGATCGAAGTAGACGTCAGCACGTCCATCGCTTCCGATTCGATAGACTTTTCCGTCAGGGGACGTACCAACGAAAATGGCGCCGTCGCGAGCGACCGCGAGTGCGGTGACATCGAGCTCCGCCGCGTCATAAAGAAGCGCGCCGGAACCGGCCGAGCTCACCTTAAAAAGCTTTCCGTCATGTCCGGTGCCAAGATAAACGTTTCCCTGGCCATCGACGGCACTGGACCAAATGTAAGTCTGTTGCGTGTTAAAGACTTCCGTAAGTTTCGGCGCGAGCATGATGACGCCTGTATCGCTAATCGAAACCCCACGGGCGTCGCCTTTCAACAATTCAACGCGGCTTGAAGTTTCCCAAACAACGGGCTGTCCAGCGTGAGTCACAACAACGAAAACAAGGAGGATTGCGAAGCTAAGAAGAAACAGAGTGCGGGTTTTGTTAATGAACATGTGTCGTCAGTTTCCTATGTACTTGGCATATACCGAACGGGCGGTTGCGATCTCGTTAGTTCCCTTGATGATCGAACGGGCATCTTGAAAAACCGTCAACTCAAAGTCGTTTGTGCGAAAGCGAAGAAGGTATTCATTGAATTTTACCTCGCCGACGTTGCGCAATCTGTCGGCCAGCGCAGGAAAGTCTAAATGAGTTGGAGACACCGGTGAAATCTGGACTGCATTCCGGCCGCATAACACGGCGGCGAAATCGCGGGCGACAGGGTCAAGCGTGCGGAATATGCGACGTGTGCAAGTTTCACAATCCTCTCTTGGCCCGCCGGGATTAATGGCGCGCGACTCATTACGCCAGACGTCAAACTGAAGAAGTGAATTGTGCAAGTCGTTCACGTTGCCGGTTAAAAGTTTCAGCGCTTCAGTTACCTGGACGGCGGCGACGACATTGATGATCGGCATAATCACACCCGCGGTATCACACGTCGGTGCACTGGCCACAGGCGGTGCTTCTTCAAACACGCATCGGAGACAAGCCGTCGTGTTCGGACGGATCGTCATCGTCACGCCATACGAACCAACGGCCGCGCCGTAAATCCAATTGATTCCATGCTTCACGCATGCGTCATTGATGAGGTAGCGCGTATCAAAGTTGTCGGTACCGTCGATAACCACGTCGCAACTCTGGATGAGCCTTTCGACATTCGAATGATTGACATCGGCTACTTCGGGGTCGAGCTCAATATCGGAATTGATCGATTGAACGTGATTGGCAATCGCAATCGCCTTTGGCAGTCGCTCGTCAGCATCCTGCTCGGTGAACATCGTTTGCCGCTGGAGATTCGAAAACTCAACGAAGTCACGATCGACAAAACGCAAGCGGCCTATTCCCGCACGCGCCAACGATTCGATTTGAGCTGAACCGAGTGCGCCGCAACCAATCACCAACACACGGGCGGCAGCAAGCTTTCGCTGTCCTTCTTCGCCAATCTGATTGAAGAGAATTTGCCGGCTGTAGCGATCTTGCATCGGATTCAGTATACAGGTGCGAACGTTTCTCGCGCAGTTCGGATCAAATCGTTCAGAACAGGAGCGAAGCGACTGCATTCAAACGGTATCTGACTGTAGCGCCGCGGCAGTCGTTTCGCTCCTGTTCTGAACTGAACCGAGCCTTGGTTTCTGTTTGCGCCAGTTGCCGTTTATCCTCTCAAACCTCTCAGAGCTGCCGCCTGCATTACTTCAGCTGGTCCATCCTTCCCGGTCCAGAGTTTGAATTGTCGGCGCGCTTGAGCAACAAGCATTTCCATTCCGCCTAACGCCTTACATCCGGCGGCTCTTGCTTCCCTCATGAATCGTGTTTCGATCGGGTTGTAAACAAGATCGTAAGCGAGCCGTACACCGCGAAGTTGATCAGCAGTCGCGGTCGTCTGATTCTGCAGCGAACCGAGGCTACCCAGCGGCGTCGCATTGACGACTACATCGAACTTTTCAAATGTGCCGCCGGTGAGCGGTTCACACGACACTTCAAACTTGTCGCCTAGCTTCTTCCCCTTCTGAAGGTTCCGCGCAAACAGAACAACGTCAACACCATGATTCTTCAAACTCCAGAGGACAGCGTTCGCTGCTCCTCCTGCACCAATCACTGCAACGCGCGAATCTCGATCAAGCTCAACTGCCGACACCAATGGTTCGATAAATCCATCGACGTCCGTGTTGTAGCCACGCAATTTGCTTCCATCGACGACGACGGTATTCACGGCGCCAATCTCGACGGCACGCTCATCTATCCAGTCGAGATACCGCATGACAGCCAGCTTGTGTGGCGCCGTTACACTCAATCCGCCGACGTCCCAATCCAATTCGCGAGTATTCGGATGCACCATGCGCTTGATAAAGGCGTGGAGATCCTTAACTTCGAAGGGCATGTAAAGAGCGTCCAAGCCCTCGGCCTCGAATCCAGCGTTATGGACGTGCGGTGAAATTGAATGCCTAACCGGGGAGCCAACCAAACCAAACACCTGCGTCTGTCTAGTGATACTTTCAATGCGATAAACCGATCGCATTTGAGCGGTGGTGAGCTGGCCGGGCGCAGTTTCAGAATCTTCTTCAAGTGCTGCGTACGTCAGGAACGCGCCGCGGGATGGTCCAAGTATGCGAGTCGCAAGTCCTGCGTCACCCATCGCCAGAGCGATCAATTCCCTGCCCTCTTTTTCAGCGCGTTCCAACAAACGAAATATCGGAAGACAATCAATAGCGTCATTCGCATGAACGGCGATCTTCAGAATTCGTGCAGGAGTAGCCGCGAGTCGTTCATAGATTCGCTCAAGGTCTTCGGGCACACCCGCAAAATAATGGTTGGAACAAATAATATTGGTCGACCGAACCACAGCCTCCGATGTACACAGATGATATTCGATATCAAACAGAACGTTTGGGGAGGCTTTCATTGACTGCCAGAACTCTTTGCGTTCGTTGATTGTGATCGTACGGTATCCGCCTTCTTCCGCTGGTCTAAAGGTGACGATTACAGGCATTGCCAGATGCTCAGTGATTACGGCTATTCGTTCGGCAAACTGTGAAACCTCTCCCTCCGCCACACAATCAATGCGAAGTTCAATCACGTCCGCGACGTCCGCGGCGCGACTCACGAGTATTTCGATCTCCGCAAAAGTTCGCGCACAGATCGGGACACAGATCCGTGTGCGCCTGTCGAGCGTGTCGTTGGAGTTTGATTTCATACAAGTCGAGGCGATGCGTTCCGGTCAGCACCAGCTTCTAACGCATCGCCTCGTTCGATGTTTGATGTCGTTTTACTTCCGGTCAGCCGTCGCATCAAGGTGTCTTGTTGCTGCTTCGACTCCGAGATGACGAGTTGTTCCTTCAGTAACGCTTGGCGGAGGCGCCACTAACTCTCCGGTGTTCCTGCGCTGAAACTCTCGAGGTGGTGGAGCAGCAACTCGATTCGGAAATGTTGGAGGCGCATTAAACGAGCTTCCCTGCTCCTTCAACCGAAGGTATTGCGCCACACCGCTTCCCATTAGCGAGAATGCTGGTATCAACATCCAGAACCAC
The DNA here is from genome assembly GCA_035457565.1 of Pyrinomonadaceae bacterium. Taxonomy (GTDB): domain Bacteria; phylum Acidobacteriota; class Blastocatellia; order Pyrinomonadales; family Pyrinomonadaceae; genus PSRF01. The sequence continues at coordinate 16,046 of DATIBJ010000253.1, forward strand.
CATCCAGCGCCAATCGACCTCGATAGTGCAAGTGAAACAAGGAGAAACGCCACACCGATAAACATGCTCTTAAAGGCCGACTCCAGAGTGACTTCTCTTCTGCGCCTTCGTCGTCCTGAGAATGGTGCACACGCTTCTTGTTCTTGTGTGTTTGACTGAAAGGGTTGGCCAGCAAGCGCCTGGGGCACGAGGCTAATGTTCGCGCCGCACACGCGACAAAAACTAGCGCCTTCCAAATTCTGAGTTGCACATTTCGGACAAAACATCAGTTCCCACCTTTAGCATTAATCGCTCGTTGTCGTCGTGCTTCGTACAACAGAACTCCTGCGGCTACGGCAACATTTAGCGACTCAATCTGCCCAACAACAGGAATTCTTACCAAGGCATCGCACCGCTCACTTACCAGCCGATGAAGACCGCGTCCTTCGTTACCAAGAAAAACAGCGACAGGTAAGTTCCAATCCCAGTCTGTATACGGCTGAGAGGCGTTTCCGGTTGCGCCAACAACCCAGATGTTACGTTCTTTCAACTCCTCTATCAATCGAACCAGGTTGGTCACACGAGCAACAGGTACGTATTCAAGCGCGCCTGCCGAAGCTTTGGCTACGACATCGGTAAGTCCCGTCGCTCGGCGCTCAGGAATGAAAACTCCATGCACGCCTGCACACTCCGCAGTACGCAAGATCGCGCCCATATTGCGCGGATCTTCAATCCCATCTAAGCCTACGGCCAATGGCGGATCCTCTGTTCCGATCCGTGCTGCGAGCGATTCAATCAATTCGTCTGAATTCGCATAATGAGCGGCTGCAATTCTCGCAACTATTCCCTGGTGTTTTGCATCAACGAGATCGCGATCGAGATTTAACCTGGGAACGCGATGGATAGGAACACGCTTCTCACGCGCGAGATCTAACAAACGCTTTAGTCGCTCGGGCCGCGCACTCTCCAGGATTGTGATTGACTCAAACTGGCGCCTTCCTGCGCGCAAGGCCTCTTCCACGGCATTTACTCCATAAATGAGATTCGTGTTTCTCCCGGCACTCCCGTCGTCCGAGGCACGTTGCTCAATTGTTTGTTGTCGTCGATGACGTGGATTGCGCGTGCGCATTGATCACTTCTGCCGCAAGAACGTGTAGCTCAAACGCGAGTAACGCGTAAATTGATTCTCGTTGGTGATTGTCGTGGTGGCTCCCACCGTCAGACGCCCCGGGCTGTCGCGCCGCCAACCATCTGACTTCGTTTGTTTTTCCGCACCCCAAACCAGATCGAGTAACTGTCTGGCTCCACCGTACGAACTATCGATAGCCATGTGCGGCTCTTTCTCCTTTAGCAGCTGGACCAACGTCGTTATGTTCTGGTTGACAATGAGCGCCTTCTGCTGGCCCAGGCAAGAGAAATCAAAACTGTTTGCCGCAATCCGAAATGTCTGTTCGCGCGATGAACAGTACAGATCGACGATCGACTCATCCGAGTAAAACTCACTGGCTTCCAGGATCTCATTCTCGGACCCCCTTGATTTCCGCTCCTTTATAGCCGTCGTCTTGGTGAACAGTCGTCCCTGCACCATCAAAAGCAAATCACTGTAGTCTAGTTGCAATGGTTCACCGCGTCCGGGCGCGCGAGCAGAAAGCGTTTTGTCATCAAAAACAATCGATCGAAGACGAATTACATGCCGCGCCGAAACACCTAACCTTTCATCCGAAATCGTCTCAGTCTGCAAGCCCAAATCACGCAGGCGGTCTGCCAGTAACTCGGATTCTTCCACAGCTGCGGTACGGGCAATTGGCATCGGGTGCGTCGTCGCAAGCAGCTTCTCAAGAGCCACCATGGATAGTTTTAATAATTGAGCGGCCTCTTGCGGACTGTATCGCGTTTGATCGTGAGCGATTAAGATGGTGTTATATCCGGGCGCGGATTTGTCGGGTGTTAGTAACGCAGGTCTGCGGAATCGTTCAGACGATTCCGTTGCTGGCAAGGTAACCCCACAGTAGAAGCATTCAGCGCGGGTTGGCGGATTTGCGCGCAGGCACGCGTCGCAACGAATCATCTCCTCCGCCGCGTAAGATAACGGTTGCGAGGGAGTCGTTGGTCCATCGAGCGGTAACAAGATGTTTTCGTTATCTTTAGGCAACAGCTCCTCCAAAGGTTTCGATTATACGACGAGGCGAACAGCGCTGGTCAGATAATGCTAAAGAAGAACAAAAGCGATCCGGTGTTTTTGATTTTGATGGCAACCGTGCTGTCAGTTAGCGCCTGCTCCACTCTGCAACCGCCAGATCCAAACGGGCCGCGATCGAATGCTCCGCCGTATCCCGTGGTCGCAGCGGACGAGACAAACAGTCAGGAAGATGCTCTGCTAGCGTGGCGTCAACTTGCTCAACGGTATTCCCTCGCGAGTACTTCGGATGTGGTGCTCGATCCGGTGACTGCAACCGTAAAAGGTTTGCCGGCGGACCACAGCACACTGATCTACTTGCCGAAGGTTGGAGTTGGACCAGCACAAACTGAGGAAGAGATTCGAGAGTCGCTGCGACGCTTCATCGATGAGTGGCGCTCACTGATAGGCGCAGAGCCGGATCAGCTTTCCCTCGTCGAGCACCGCGATGAATCAGCAAACATACAAATTGCACGTTATCAACAACGCCCGTTTAGATACGCATTGCGCGGTGATTACGGCAAGTTGGTCATTCGTTTCAACAAAACGAATCGTCAAGTAATTGAGCTGGCGAGTAATTGCTTGCGAAATGCAGACAGATTGCAAGCATCTATTTCAAATCTAACCCCAAAAGTGACTCCGGAAGATGCAGTCAAGCAGATCAAAGGCAAGCCTTTCAGCGTTACCACTACAACAGGCCAACAACAGACGTTTTCGCTTGGCGCAACTGAAGCGGCTGATGCAAACCAACTCGTTATTTATGCCATGCCTTCACGTGCGAATCCTAACCAACTCGAACTACATCTCGCCTGGGAGATCGACACTCCAAACAGTGTCGTAAAGAAGGTATATCTCGACGCTGTCTCAGGCGAAATAATCGCCGTCTCCAACGAGGCTTGAGGTCTAGTGGCATTAGCCATCTCACTTGCGTTAATTTGTAGCCACCTCCGTACCTCCGCTTGACCTCAAAAGAACAAATCAGCATTCTAAAGCAACGAACAAAGGGAGATGATTTCGCACTAGTCATGAACAATTTTGAGCCCACGAACAATATGTCCTGGCAACTCGGCCATCGCGGACGAGTCGCAGTTTTTATTGATGGTAATAATCTTTTCCATGCAGCCCGTTTCCATAACCTCGACATCGATTACAACAAACTTCTGCGAGTGCTGCTTGGCGACGGACGTCTGCTACGCGCGTTCTTCTACACAGGAGTAGACATCGGCGCTGAACGGCAGCAGGGATTTCTCCTTTGGATGAGACGTAACGGTTTTCGAGTGGTGCAGAAAGAGCTTAAGACGTTTTATGACGGCAGTCGAAAAGCGAATCTCGACGTGGAGATTGCTGTAGACATGTTATCGCTGGCAGGTCGGTACGACACCGCTGTACTTGTCTCCGGCGACGAAGACTTTGTCTACGCGGTTAATGCTGTTGCGTACAAAGGATGCCGCGTCGAAGTCGCCGGCTTCAGATCAAACACGGCACCGAAATTAATCGATGTGGCTGACTACTTCATTGACCTGGGCGAGATGGCAGACAAGGTGCGAAAAGAAATCTCACAGGGACCACGTTACGATGAACGCGACTTGCACGAACCAGTGCCCAGTCAGTACATGCCTGAACCGGTGACACTCCAACGCGAATCGCATGATGGTTTTGAAGCGGCGATGCGCGTCGTCATCCAGGCTGAGATTGAAGAGGAAACCGCTGAATTTGACGCAGTAACCGAGTTCATTCGAATCACGGACGACCACTGATGACGCTAGGCGAACCAGAAATCAAACTATTCACGGTCGAGGAAGCTAACGCCTTACTCCCGAGCGTTAGAAAGATCGTCGGCCGCATTCAGCGATCGCACAAAGGTGTGTCACGTTATCGCGATGTTGCCAAAAAGGCTGCAGAAGCTGCCGAGCATGGAGGCGGCGGAATCGATCAAGGCGTACATTACGCTACCGTACTTTCGGAATTGACGCTCGCGCTAGCAGATCTTGAGACGTTAGGTGTTCAACTGAAAGACTTCGAGCGCGGTTTGGTCGACTTCCCTTCACTTCGCGATGGAAGAATGGTGTTGCTTTGCTGGCAGATGGGAGAAGGTGACGAGGTCGAATGGTGGCATGACGTCGACGCTGGATTCGCTGGTCGCACTCCTCTCTAGAACTCGTCTCACAGCTTGTCGCTGACCATCGTCCTCGTTTAGTTCACATCGGTCAGATCGGTTGGTGTGATAATCGATGCTGACGAAACCGATCACCACAACCTCAACGCCTGCTTCATTTTCTAATTGACCACTTAAAGTTTTTCCTGATAGGATGCGTCGCGATTGCGAAGCGGCGGAGGGGGCGCTACGCTGTTATCCCTCCCTCTGAACGATCCCCCGGAGGCAGTTCTGATGCAGTGTCCCTCGTGCGGAGCAACGACGAACAACTCGGAAGTCTGCATCGAATGCGGTCACTCAATCGATCTCTCCACCTCTGAGGACCGACCGAACGAATTTCAATCCAATCAGCCAACACGTAAGTCGACATTGATCGAGTTTCCTGGAGTCTCGCGATCTTCAGTTCCGGAATGGCGTAAGGAATTGAGTGTCCGCGTTCGCGAAGTGCAGGAACGTCGAGCGCGAGAGGCGGCACGCGAAGCAGCAGAAGCTGAACGTCAGCGAGCTGAGGCCGCTTCATCCGCGCCGCAGTTGGAATTGTTGCCACAATCGGAAGCTCCGGCAATCAACCCCTTAGTTGCCGCAGCTTTGAAGCGAATTGAACGGGCGAACCAATCAGGTCCACCCGAAGGATTTCACCATCGCGTGAAAACCGCAGCTGCGATTGCATACGCACCTTCTCTGGAGGTTCATGAGGCAGTGCCCGACATCGATGAAACTCCTCCTTCAGTCGCGACTCCGTTGACACTCGCATCGCCACCAACGAGCGAAGCCGAATCCGTTGCGACAAAAACTGAGAAGATTCACAGTCTTGTCGTCGTCCCGCTCATTGAGACTGCTGAAATAAAAGTTCAGAAGCAGGCAGCACCGAAGCGATTGATTGTCGATGATCCTAATGATCCGGCACTCAACTATCTCGACTCGATTTCGCGAACGCTCCGAGTTGATGAAGTAGCTAGCAACCGCGCTTCGGCGTTTCGCCGTCTGATGTGCGGGTTGTTCGATCTGCTTACCTGTGCGTTGATTGTGTCGCCAATCGGACTAGCGTTGTATTCGAAAGGTATTGTCCTTACAGAGGTCCGTCCGCTGACCATTCTTGTTGGTGCTGCGGTTGTGTTTACTTTTTTCTATTTCACTCTCTCGATAGCGATGACCGGACGAACGTGGGCCATGCGTATGTTCTCAATGCGGGTTATCGACATTCGCACCGGATTGATTCCAACAGGAGGGCAGTCTGCCGGACGCGCTTTCTTCTATCTGATCTCGCTGGCGATGGTTGGGCTTGGAATCCTTTACGCGTTGGTTAGCCGCGAAGGAGAGACGATGCACGACCGCCTCACGCGCACCGCCGTAGTCAAGATCTAGGCTTAGAATCTAGCTTGTCGTATCTTGCTGTATAGGTCCTGTAAATCGTAAAGGTCCTGTAATCGGCACGTATCGACGCAAATGCATGAAAAGCTAATCAGCGAAATCGTCACCGAGCTGCGCACGAGGTTAAGTGGCAGGTTCCTCGGCAAGATTTTCCAACTTGGACCTCAGTCGATCGCCATCGATTTCGGTATTAAAGGCGAGTACCTTTTCGTTAGTGTCGACCCATCGAGCCCTCGTTTGTTCCTGATAAGACGACGTCTTAAAGAACTCGAGAAGTCGTCAATTCCACTTCAATCGTTCGCGCAACATCTTCGCGCAAAACTCACAAACGCTCGGTTAGTCGATATTGAAAAGATTCCGAATGATCGAATCGTGCGCATGTTGTTTCAGTCGGATCTTGAGATAGGCTCGCCAGTGACATGGACACTCGTAATTCAGCTAACTGGGAAGGCAGCCAACCTGCTTCTGGTTAATGGCACAGGTTACGTTGTCGACGCACTTCGTCCACCAAAAGGTGAGGGTCAAAACCCTGGGGAGATATATCAAGCTCCGCCCGCTCGTCCCGATCGTTCGCATTCAGAGTTGCCACTGTTGATGAACGAATCACCGTCAGCGGCGGCCGCAGCGTTCTTCGAAAAACTAGATGCAACTAAGGCCTTCGATACTCATGCAAATAGATTGCGCAGCAGGTTACAACAACAACTGCGGCAAAAACGGAAGCTCGCAAGCAACCTGCAGACTGACTTAGCAACTCACGGTGATCCCGAAGCGCACAAGCGAATTGGAGATCTGCTATTAGCGAATATAGGCACCGCAATCCGTCGCGGAAGAGCCGTTGAAATCAACGACTACTACGCTGAAGGAGCACCATCGTTATCGATTGAAGTCGACGAAAACACGACGCTTCAGGAAGAAGCGACACGACGTTTCCGGCAATTTACAAAAGCCAAAAGAGCGCGAGACGAGATCGTCGAACGGTTAGCGCTACTCGACACGGAGATAGCAAATCTTGAAAAAGAGCAGAAGGAACTTTCCGAGATTATTACTTCCCGTGACGAAACAGCATTGATTGCTCTCGATCCGGAATCAACTGCGGCAAAAACGAAGGTCAATAAGCGCGCAGAGCCCGCACGGCTTCCCGGGGTTCGTCACTACGTTTCGAGTGATGGTTATGAGATCCTGGTCGGGCGGGCGGCGCGAGACAACGACAATCTGACTTTTCATATCGCACGGCCGAATGATCTTTGGTTACACGCTGCGGATTATCCTGGCTCGCACGTGATTGTCAGAAATCCCACACGCAAAGAAGTTCCACAGCGCACGATGATAGAGGCCGCACAACTGGCCGGGAAGTTCAGTCAGGCGGCAGACGATACAAAAGTTGTAGTCCACTACACACCTCGCAAGTTCTTGTCAAAACCGAAACGGTCCGCGCCCGGGCTCGTCCGCATGTCGACCTTCAAATCAATTACTGTTGAGCCAAAGGAAGCCGTGTCACGTCTGCGGTAGGCTTTGTGCAACTACTCACCTTTGTGCAAAATGGCGGCATGAATGCTGAGCTGTCGCAACTCATTCACGACCTCGATGCAGTAGCGGCCGACGCCAAATCCAGCTTCGGGCAACTCACAACAGAACAGCTGAATTGGAAACCATCGTCCTCGGAATGGAGCGTCGCGCAGTGTCTCGACCATCTTATTGCCTCGAATCAGGGTTATATTCCGATCATCAACGAGGTCAACCGAGGTGAATATAAGCGATCGCTTCAGGAGCGACTTCCAGTGTTACCTGGCGTCTTTGGCTCACTGGTTCTGAACGCGGTTAAGCCGGAAACAAAGCGAAAGCTCAAAGCTGGAAAAGGGTTCGAGCCTGCCAGCAGTGAGATCGGCGCAGACATCGTTTCGCGATTTGAGACGCAGCAGAAGCAGATCAGTGAGCTCATGAAAACTACTCATGAATTGAATCTGCGGAAGATCATTATCACGTCACCGGTCTTGAGTATCGTGACTTATAGTTTGTTCGATGCTTACCGGATCATCGTTGCACACGATCAACGGCACGTCGCTCAGGCCAAGCGCGTCACTGCGCGGGACGGCTTCCCAGGAACATGAAGGAACAACACACACACGCGAAAACATCGGAAACGCTATTCGCTCGCGCTGTAGAGTTGATGCCGGGCGGCGTCAATTCGCCGGTGCGTGCGTTTCGCGGTGTTGGTGGAACGCCGCGCTTCATTCGCAGTGCAAAAGGGGCGACCATCACGGACGTCGATGGCCGGACCTACATCGATTACGTTGGTTCCTGGGGTCCGATGATCCTTGGCCACGCGGATGATGAAATAGTTCGCGCTCTGCAAAACGCCACGCAAAACGGTACGAGCTTTGGCGCTCCAAACGAACTCGAAGTCGCGCTTGCTGAAGAAATCATTGACGCCGTCCCCTCGATTGAAATGGTGCGAATGGTAAGCAGTGGTACTGAAGCTACGATGTCTGCCATTCGACTTGCTCGTGGCGTTACAGGCAGATCAAAACTAATTAAGTTTGAGGGCTGCTATCACGGCCATGGTGACAGTTTGCTGGTGAAAGCCGGTTCCGGGGTGGCAACTCTTGGCTTGCCTGACAGCCCCGGTGTACCGCGTGCGCTAGCAGAAGAAACGATCACGGTTCCTTTCAATAACACCGAGAAGCTGCGTGAGGTTTTTTCTGCTCATTCTGATATCGCTGCTGTGATAATCGAGCCGGTCGTTGGAAACATGGGCTGCGTACCACCCACTGAAGGTTATCTCAAAGCCGTCCGCGAAATTACACAAAGGAATGGAACACTTCTGATATTCGACGAGGTCATGACTGGATTTCGCGTCGCGCGTGGAGGTGCGCAGGAACTTTACGGGATCAGACCCGACATCACGACGCTCGGAAAGATTATTGGCGGGGGTCTGCCGGTTGGCGCTTACGGCGGATCGCGCGACTTAATGAACAACGTTGCGCCTGCCGGGCCGGTGTACCAGGCCGGAACCCTATCGGGCAATCCACTCTCGATGACCGCCGGTCTTCTCACGCTTCGGCGATTACGCGACAGATCGATTTATGAAAGAATCGACCAAGCAGCAGCAAAGTTGTGTGACGGTGTTGCTGCAGCAGCACGCGACGCCGGGATCCCAACCGTCACAAATCGCGTGGGCTCGATGTGGACGACGTTCTTCGCAACTGAACCAGTAGTTGACTGGGATTCGGCGAATAAGTCAGATCGCGCGCGCTACGGGAAGTTCTTCCACGCGATGTTGGACCAGGGAATTTACCTGGCACCATCACAGTTTGAAGCAGGCTTTGTTAGTGCGGCTCATACGGATGAGGTGATTCACAGAACTATCGAAGCTGCGACGAAGGCGTTTGCGTGCCTTCAAGGAAACAGCTCAAGCCGGGACAATTGCAAGTAAGGGTGGCGTGTCCCCAACTCAAGTTGCATAACACTCAAGTCTCATCGCAGAGTGCAACGTCTAGAGGATGAGCGCTCATCTTCATGAAACAGCTCAAAATTCGATAAAGGCAGTAAGGAAGCGTGGCTTGCCCCAGCTCAAGTTGCGAACCTCCAACTTCCACGAGACAGTGCGACGTACAAAACAATCAGCACTCAAGCTTCACTGAAACAATTCAAGCTGAAATAAATTGCAGGTTAGGAAGGGTGGTTTACCCCCGCTCAAGACTCATAACACTCAAGTCTTTCTGTCTAAAGATCTTGATTCTGTGAACAACATTTCCAGTGACATTGTGTGTGAGGATTGAGTGCTGATTGTTTTGTACGTCGCACTGTCTCGTGGAAGTTGGAGGTTCTGCAACTTGAGCGGAGGTAAACCACCCTTCCTAACCTGCAATTTATTTCAGTTTGAGTTATTTCAGTGAAGCTTGAGTGCTGATTGTTTTGTACGTCGCACTGTCTCGTGGAAGTTGGATGTTATGCGACCGGGCTCAACTACACAGGCAGATCAATCGTGAACCTTGCTCCCCTACCAGGCTCGCTTGCGACACTGATGCGTCCCCCATGTTGCTCAACAATTTGCTTTACGATCGCGAGACCCAGGCCGGTGCCCCTCTTCTTAGTAGAGAAGAAGGGTTCGAAGATCCGATCACGGGTCGCTTTGTCCATTCCCTTCCCGCGGTCCTCAATAACCACTCTGGCGTAAGTCTTTCTGGCCGACGTCTCGCCATCTGTGTCGAGGTCCAATGTCTGCGTGGAGATGGTAACAACTGCATTCTCGGGACTCGCGTCGACCGCGTTGGCAATAACGTTTACAAATACCTGCCGTAACTGATCTGTATCCCAGTGCCCCACAATCGGTGATTCACTGAAACTGCGAGTCACTGTCGCGTTCTTTTCGCGGATTCGCTCCGACACCAGATCGATGCTGCGTTCTAGCGAATCGCGGAGATCGACACGCGTACGCTCCAACGCTTTCTGACGTGAAAACTGTGTAACGTCGACAACCAGCTTGTTAAGGTGCTTAATACCTCGCTCGACTAACTCGATTGTGTTTAGCGCCTCGCGATCTGAAACACTGTCGCGCAACATCGACACACCTAACCGGATGCTCCCCAAAGGATTTCGAATCTCGTGTGCAACTTGTGTGGTTGCCTGGCCCACGGCGGCCAACGATTCACTACGGCGCAAGGTTCGTTCTGATTCTGCTACCTCAGTCGCATCGACCAGGGTAACGATCTGTCCGTGATCTCCATTGATAGCTAGAGGCGATGAGTAGACGTCAAACGTCTTCTCGTCATCATCGACTTTCGCCATCCAACGACCCCTGTAAGTCCCGCGCGCCACGCGTGTTGCCGTGGCCGCCTCCAACATCTTCATAGCATCGTCGGGGGCGAATTTCTCGAGCACTGAGGCCCCAATACTCGCGCCCGGGAAGATCTTGAAGAACGCTGCGTTTGCGCTTCGAATACGATCGTCCTCATCAATCGCGGCGATGGCGCTTACCATTCCTTCCAAGAGTTGATTTGTGAATGCTCTCTCGCGCCGCGACTCAAACATGCTCCGCCGCATCTGCTTGAATCTTCGTTGCACTTCCCAAACGGTTCCCGTCGCAACGAGCGCACCAACCAATAACGCAACGACACTCCATAAGCGGATTTTACGTCGCGCATCAGCTTCAACTGACTGCATGTGATCTAAGATCTGAGCCGGCTGCGTTTGAGAAGCCGTTATGAGATCGTTGAGCTCCCCGTCGATTGTGCGAAACGCAGGAAACCCGTGAAGACTGTAACGTCTAATGTCCTGTGTGATATCGACGTACGTTTGAAGATCGTTACGAAACTGGAGCCATGACGGATCCTCCGATAGCGGCGGCCTATCGAGACGAAGTATCAAGTCACTTACTTCATCGCGAGCCGTTGAAAGCCGCAACTCGAAAGGAGGATTCAGTCCGCCACGCGACTCCGCGTCTGCTCGTGTTCTTGCTTCGTTGTCGAGTTTAGTGATGGCCAGTCGCAAATTCAGCAACAAGCTGTTCCGCGCCGAGTATTGCGATTCGAGGTCACGCGCCTGAAAACTGACTTCGGTCATGATTCGCACGCTCCACAACGAAAGCATTGCGATCAGTGCGAGCAGCAAAAGAAAGCCGATGACGAGTGGAGTGATTGCAGGCGCGATCTCGCGTACACGAACCTGAAATGGTTCAGTTGAGGACGGCGGTTTAGAACCCGCCGCCGGCGCACGACGATAAACAATCTCTGCGGGCTTGTCGGGGCGGGGAGTTTGTCTGGCAGGTTCTGCCATAATTTGCTTCGCAGCGTCTTTTTGTTCGATAAACTTTAGTTTGTCGTCGTGACCGGTGCGTTCAACTTTCTGACCGCAGTTGAATTCATCGTAGCAGGACGACAAACTGAAGTTTATCGAACATAAGAGCGATTCACGGCTTTGCGTCCATCCAATTGTCGCCTACACCCACGTCCGCTACAAGTGGAACATCGAGACTCACTGCTGATTCCATCTCACGTTTCAATATTGCACTGACCTCCTTAGCTTCCTTTTCAGGCACTTCAACCAGCAATTCATCGTGAACCTGCATTAACAGTTGAGCGCCACAGCCCGCGCGTTTGAATTCTTCGTCAACGCGCAGCATTGCAATCTTCACTATATCGCTTGCGGTGCCTTGAATGGGCATGTTGATGGCTTCACGTTCAGCCGCCCGGCGGATATTCGCGTTGCGATCTGTAATCCCTGGAAGGGGGCGAATGCGGCCATAGATTGAACGGACATATCCGTGTTCGCGCGCGCGCACCGGTACCTCCTCCATGTACCGACGCACGCCTTTGTAAGTGTTGTAGTAGTCTTCGATTACTTTCTTTGCTTCCTGACGAGAAATACCTACGCGTTGCGAAAGGCCCCACGGCTCGATCGCATAGGCGATAGCGAAGTTGACGATCTTCGCGAAGCGGCGAGCCTCTTTCAGTTCTTCATCAGTCTTCGCGCCAAACACCAACCGAGCAGTGCGCGCGTGGATGTCTTCACCCTTTTGAAACGCTTCAAGCATTACGGCGTCCTGCGTAATGTGCGCCAGCAATCGAAGCTCGAGCTGGGAATAGTCGGCTGAAATGATCTTGTTTCCCTTTTCGGCAACAAACGCCTTTCGAATTCGACGACCGAGTTCAGTGCGAATCGGAATGTTCTGAAGGTTCGGGTCGCTCGACGACAGACGCCCAGTCGCAGCGACCGTCTGATTCAAGTGACAATGGATGCGCCCATCGTTCGCAATCTGGTGCGGCAGCGCATCCGTGTACACGCTTTTAAGTTTGTCCAGCTCACGATACTCGATGATCATCCGGGGCAGCTCATAAGTCTGGGCCAACTCTTCAAGTACTGCTTTGCTGGTTGAGATTCTTCCGGTTGAAGTCTTTCGACCAGAATTGATATCCAATTCTGAAAGTACTTCGCCGACCTGTTTTGGTGATCCGATATTGAATTCTCTGCCTGCGAGCTGATAGACGTTCACTGTGATCTTGTGCAGCTCCTGCCCAAGATACGTCGACAACTCCGACAACACACGTGGATCAACCTTCAATCCCGCGCGCTCCATGCGGTAAAGCAGCGGCGCGAGCGGCAGCTCGACTTCCGAGTAGATCGTTTCCAGCTTCTTTTCGAGTATTCGCTGATGTAGGACGTGAGCCGTTTGTGCCGTCAGGTCGGCGGCGCGGGCCGTTTGCCATTGCTCCGCAGACCAGTCGCCGGGTGGATGGTGGCCATCTTCGATACCCAATGCCTCACGCGCGAGATCATTTAGCTCATATTTGCTGCGGTTTGGATCCAATAGATAAGCGGCGAGGAATGTATCGTCTTTAACGCCCTCCAGTTCGATATCGAAGCGGGAGAGCAGCGCAACTGCACGTTTCAAATCGTGCACTGATTTTTCGACAAGTCCGTTCGACAACACCTCGCGAAGTGGAGGCAGAAAAGCTTCCGCACCGCCTTGGAATTTCTGTAGGTCAAGATAGGCAGACAGACCAGTTTCAGTCGAGAACGCCAGCCCCTGCGTCAATTCGAGTTCGGTAAAGCATTCCTGTTCCCCCGTCCCAGCGGGAGTCGAATCAGCGACGGCTAGGCCCACGTGCTCGGAATCAAATAAAGTTCGAACGAGATTATCTAAATCTGATCGCGTTTGTATCCGACGATAATTGAGCGGCGCGGCATCGGTTGCTGGACGCAGCTCCACGGCGGCATCGGCATACTCACGGCTGAGGTTAGCAAACTCGAGTTCGTGGAAGAGCTCGTAAGCCGCGGCTCTATCCGGAGGCTTGGTTTGGATCTCGTCAAGGTCGAGTGGCACGTTGAGGTCAGTTCGGATGCGAGCGAGTTCACGCGATTGACGAATGAGATCAGCATTGTCGCGGAGTGATTCACGGTACGTTTTGTGTTTTACCGTCTCCCAAGCCGCGAGCGCATTCTCGATCGACCCAAACTGTTGAATGATCTGCACCGCACCCTTCGAACCAATTCCAGGAGCGCCGGGAATGTTATCGATCGAGTCGCCCATGAGGCCGAGCAGGTCGACGAGTTTATCCGCGGTCACTCCAAACTTCTTTTCGACCCACGATTCATCGCACCACTCAATAGGTGGCACCGGCTCCTTGCGTTTGACCACCTGCGAGTTTTGTCGCATGCAAACAATCAGCGGATCGCGCACGAGCTGGCACATGTCTTTGTCGTTCGAAACGATGACGGCCTTCAGTCCTTGCTCGGCTGTCTTCTCTGCAAGGGTGCCGATCACGTCGTCCGCTTCGTAACCGGGAGCGTTGATGACAGGAATATTGAAGGCCTCGCAGACGCGGATGATGTAGGGCATTTGCGACGCGAGATCACCAGGCATCTCCAGACGGTTCGCCTTGTAGTCGGCGAAGGTCTCATGCCTGAAAGTCTTCTCGCGCGATTCGAAGATGGCAGCGATGTAATCCGGCTTCTCTTCACGAAGCAATTTGATCAGCATGTTAGTGAAGATGTAGACGGCGCCTGTGACCTGGCCTTTAGAAGTCGCCAAAGGTGCTGCCCGATTCTGCATCGGCGCATAGAAAGCCCGAAAGATGTGCGACATCGAGTCGATTAAGAACACACGTTTGGGCGGTCCGTTTTCGGCTGGCGACTGTTTGGCAGGCATGTGAGGTGATCATAGAAATCGAGGTTGAGGGTGTCAAACATTGCCAATTGAAGCTTGCCGATTGCCAATTGATGCGCGTCACGGCAGGGGTGCCCGCAAACTCACTGCGCAAGGCCTGACTTTTTCAGCAATGTAGCAAAGCGAGCAGCAGCATGTAACGGATTCAGTTGCGGATCGATCTTAAAATGTCCGACAAAGTTGCTGTGTGCTTCGTAGACCTCTTCCAACGCGGCAAAGGCTTTGTCTTTTTCCCCCAGCTCGAAACATGCAATGGCCAATGCATAGGGATGCCATCGCGACGCAGCATGATGTTTTCCGGCTTGATGTCACGATGCACGATGCCATGGGCGTGGGCGGCGGCGAGGGCGCTTTGGTTCAGTTGGCAATGGAGACTCTATTGGTAGTCAGAAGCCCAGGTGTCTTCGACAAAAGCTGTGTCAAGCCGCAGCACTCCAAATCTACTCCGGCAAACCGACTCGCTTCAGCAAGTCCTTGAAGCGGAGCGTCGTGCAACGAGGGCCTTACTAAAACGCGTTTTGTTACAAACCATGAGCGGTTGGTATTGGCGATGGTGGCCCGTCGGGCTGAACAAGCAACGTCTCTGGCGCTACGCCACTTTTATACTGAGCAAGCAACGAATCGAAATCAACTTCCACTCCGACGGGATTTGATGCAAATGCGTCACTGTTCATATACGTGTGCGCCTGATCTGCATCACGACAACAATCAACTTGAAATTCCATGCGATTGCCATCGGGATCCTGGTAGTACAAAGACAGCGTTACGCCATGATGGACTTGCCAGTAAGGTGTGATACCTAACCCTTTCAAGCGGTCATAGGTGTCGAGGAGTTCGCCGACATTCGAATAGGTGTAGCCGACGTGGTTAACACCAACTTTGGAATTGGCATCTGTCTCTGCGCCATCAGGACTAACAACGGTCATGTTGACGAACGCGAATCGATGATGCTCGTCGTCGTAAGTAAGAAACGCGAACGCTGGATTTTGGTGTTGCACTTTAGCTTCGAAGACGTTTTGGTACCAGGAGAGCATTTCCTCGAAGCGTCTCGTCATATAAACCACGTGCGCTAATTTTGATGGGGGTGCCATGTCGTTAATTCCTTTCGATTCGCTCAAAGTGTTTTGCTGTTACTTATTCCTGGGCATCAACAAAACGGGCGATTGACCTGTGGGTTAGTTGCTTATGGCCCTTACCAGAACTTGAGAATCGCGAGGGATGATAGCAAAGTAAATTAAATTCTCGCTATTCCGAAACCAGGGTTTCGATTCGAATGTCCGTGTAAGCAAGAAAAATCTGGAATACGTGCAAACCGGATCTATGTTGGCGAGTTCTTCTGGAGTTCTTCCACATGCCGCCGGACGGTCTCGCCTAAGGTCTCGAGGTTGTAACCACCTTCGAGACACGACACCAAACGGCCCTGACAAGTCTCCGCTGCCCACTGTTTCATCACGGATGTCATCGCCACAAAGTCGTCATCCTTGAGCAGCAGCTGACCCAGTGGATCATCGAGATGTGAGTCGAAACCTGCAGAGATAATGATCAAGTCGGGAGAAAACTTGTTTGAGATCTGTTCGATCGCCGCTTCAAATCCGCGCTTGTGTTCGTCGGCAGGTGTGGCCGCACGAAGCGGTAGATTCAACGTGTAACCCAGGCCGCGACCTGTGCCTTGTTCGCCGCGCGCTCCTGTGCCGGGATACCAGGGATACTGATGCGCTGAGAAGAAAAATACAGATGGGTCGTCATAGAAGATTCCCTGTGTCCCGTTTCCGTGATGCACATCCCAGTCAACGACCGCTACTCGCTCGATCTCACGATATTTATTCTGCGCGTAACGCGCCGCCACGGCCACATTATTGAATAGACAGAATCCCATGGATCTTTCGGAAGTGGCGTGATGACCTGGCGGACGCACCGGTACAAAGGCGTTCGAAGCCTTGCCGCTCATGATCAGATCGATCGCCTGACAAGGAGCACCGGCAGCGTATCGCGCCGCATCGAGTGAACGCATCGACACGACGGTGTCCGCGTCGAGATAACCAGAGCCTTCGCGCACGACCTGCTCGATCATCTTGTATACGTGAGGGCTGTGGCACGCCTGAATGTCTCCCTTCGGCGCTTCCTGCGCTTCGAGCTCCAGTAGTTTATCCCAGAGAGCCACATCAAACTTCAACGAATCCATCACTACGCTATATCTCGATGGCGTCTCCGGATGACCTGGTCCAGTGTCGTGCTGCTTGAAGATTGGGTGATGAACAATCGCTGTAGTCATTTGCGGTAGATGCTAAGTGAACAACGAGTAGTTAGTAAATATGCCATACCACGCGACTGCCGCGTGGTGTCACACGTTGCTGCCTATCTAGCTCGAGAATTCACCGGATAGGTTTGCCTCAAAAGTACATCTAGCTCAAGTCGGAAGTACTTTGGTTCGTGTTGGTTCGTGTGACTTCGTGGGGTCGTCTTTGTTTTCTGTACAAACGGAACGATCACGAAGTCACGAATTAAACACGAAACTCGTTACCACCGAATCGACTTTTGAGGAAAGCTTACTCGGAGACTCAAAAGCGTACGCCCTGTTAGTCAAATCGAATCATTCTCAGATCGCCGATATCGTAAAACCGAAGTTTTTGGCCCAGTAATCAACGGAATGGTGATTGCCAAAGGGAACGTTGAAGTTTGTCAGGTCACTCTTAACCGGCAATCAATAACCGGAGACGAAGGATCTCTTGAATTAGTAATCGCAATCGATTCGCGTCATCGCCAGCGCAGACAGGTATTGAACCGAAGTTTACTTGACTGACATTTATCGTGAAAAACGGAGGGTAATACGAATGGCATACGATGAAGAACATGCTCGAAGAAGTCGCGTTGTGGTTGAAACGCCGAGCGAGAGGCGAGAGGTTGTTCAATCACAAGAAGTGCGCACACCAGATCGAAGTGGTGTATCTGCAGGAATGGTCGGTGTTCTGGTAGTTGTAGCGATCGCCTTGATCACGATCCTGGTGCTGTTCTGGATGAACAACCAGTCAACTACAGATCCAAACGCGAATCTAACCGCGCAACAGACTCAGCCACCAACGACGATTGTGCAGCAACCGGCGCAACAGCCTCCGGTCATCATTCAACAACCGGCGCCAGTTACGCAGCCAGCACCGGTAATCATTTCACCCGCAGCTCCAGCAGGCGGTACCACTATGCCGGCGAATCAGGATGCGAGTGTGCAGATGGCGATTGATAAAAAGATCGCTGACGATCCAACGCTGTCGCAGTTAGGCATCACGGCTACAGTAATGGACGGGAAAGTGACGCTGCTGGGCACAGTTAAGACGGAGTCATTAAAGCAACAAGTCGAACAGGCGTTGCAACGTATTAAGGGAGTGAAATCGATCGACAATCAAATAACGGTGATGTCGTAACGCGGCAGCAGCATAATAAGAACGGGAGCTGAAGCAACCGCAGTCAAACTAAAAATACTTTCGGTGCGACGCTTCACTCCCGTTTTTTTATCCGTTTCTCGAACATCCAACTTTCACTGAACAAATGCGACGGGCAAAAATCAGCACTCAAGTTATTCACTGAAATAACTCAAGGCAAACGATTGCAAGCAAGGGCGGCTAGCCCCCGCTCAATGTTTGAGAGTAACGCGGATTGAGCGGGGGCAAGCCACCCTTCCTTATGGTTGTCTGCATTTATCGAAGCTTGGCTTGTTTCTGTGAACTTGAGTGCTGATTGTTTTGCACGTTGTTCGATTCAGCTGCAGTTGGATAGTGTTGCGGCTCAGGGGAGACGAGCTAACGCTAGCTTCAATAACCCTCCGTATGTTCGCGCAACCACTCATTGAGTTCTTCTTCGGTTGGATCACGCTCTAATTCAGCAGTTAAAGTCTGCCGTACAAATTCGCGCTCCTCGCGCGCAGCGCTTGCTAACTGGTTTTGATTTTCCTCAGGTCGTGATGAATCGTCGTTTTCTGTTTCCATGATCGTTACCTCGCCGGCTTCCAGCGATGTTTCTACGACAATGCTTCCTTCCTCACAAGCGATTAGTAAACGACGTGAATTTTCACGCACAAAAAATTCAACGCTCTGCATTGGACTGCTGTTCGAGAGCAAATGAAAAAGACCTGGCCCGTCAACCCTTCGCTGTTGCAAGGCTGCATCGACATCCGCTTGCAACTGACGCTTCGTTAACTCATCCGTTTCCAATTCTGCGATGGCCACGGGGTGCGGCCTCAGTCCCATTTCACCGTCGAGATACATGTGCCAGATGAAACCGATGTCGAGAAGGAGGAAAGCAGTTTCATCAAAAACAAAATGGCCGAGCACCGTCGCGCCAATCACGTGTGCGATTACATGATCCTGGTGAGTGTTTGTCTCGGCTAGTTCCCAGTCGCGCATGTTCGATAAACTTTTTAGTTTGTCGTCTAGAAACGACTAGTTCAATGTTGTTCTCCAACGCGCGTTGACGACAAACTAAAAAGTTTATCGAACGTCACCCCTCATAGTTCATTAAACTCTTCGATTTTACTGCTGCGATACAAGCACACAGTAGTGACCCGAGGCCGCCGACCACAACTGACAGCGGCGCCCCAATCACTGAAGCAACCAAGCCCGCTTCTAGTTCTCCCAGCTGGGGCCCGCCCATAAAGAACATCATGTTGATCGACGTCATGCGTCCCCGAAGATAATTCGGCGTCGCTAATTGTCTGATCGTTTGGCGAAGCACCGTGCTAACCGTGTCCGCAGCTCCCGTTATCGCCAGCATTAAAAACGAGATCCAAAACACACGCGAGATTCCAAATCCAGCTGTAGCCAAGCCGAAGATGGCGACAGAAACGACAACCAGCCGACCCTGCTTTTGAAACGTTCCGATACGTGCCATGGCCAGCGCAGTGATGACCGAACCAACGGCTGGCGCCGTTGCCAGGAAACCATAACCGCGCGCATCAACGTGCAAGACTTCTTTAGCGAAGATCGGCAGCAGTAATGTCGCTGAAGCAAAGAAGGTCGCGAGAAAATCGAGAGTCATCGTCTGTACGATAATTGGCGTGCGCCTCACGAAGCGGAGACCCTCAATCAACGCTCCAAGTCCAAGGGCCTGTCGACGTTCACCTTGCAATTCAGGGTTTCCACTCGCCCGCATCGCCAACAACGCGGCGATAACGGCGACGAACGATGCCGCATTGAGCCCGTAGACCAGCTCTGGTCCGTGTTCGGCCAGCAAAAGACCAGCGAGTGCTGGGCCAGCAATTGTGGCAACATTGAAAACTACTAAGCCGAGGCTGACGGCATTCGGAAAATCTTCAGGGGGAACGAGAGTCGGCATCAACGATTGACGCGCGGGAATGTCGAAGGCGGTTGCCGCGGAAGCCAGTGCGCTGAGCATATAAATCGGCCAAACGCTCTGCAAACCTGTCAACGTAGCGATTGCTAATACGGCGGCGCTTACCAACATCAAACTTTGCGTCGCGATCATCAGGCGTTTCCTATCGACTGCGTCCGCCACCACACCACCAATTAGTGAACACAGAATGATAGGACCACCGCGAAATAATCCGACTAGTCCGAGCGCGAATGCCGATCTGGTCAGGAGATAGACGTGCCAGTTGATCGCTACGAACTGCATCTGCGAACCCGTAACAGAAACAATCTGCCCGAGCCACAACAGACGAAAGTCGCGATGATGTAGAGCTGCAAATGCGGAGCGGGATTGAGGAAGGGCGGTCGAGTCGTTCAATACTTTGTGCTTAGTATTTTTGTGCTTGGTACTTTGTGCTTTGTTCTTTGTCCGTGGTCAGTCGTCCGTTGTTCTTGACCTGGTATGCAGTCTGAAAAACGGGGCTACTGACAAAGGGCAACGGGCAACGGGACAAAGCACGAAGCACAAAGTACCAAGTTCAAAGTACTAAACACAAAGTTCAAATCGTCTCGTTCAATTTCCGGAAGTGATATCCCATCGCCGCCAAACGCATCGACTGCGCAAATTGCCCGCGATGCTCAGTGATTGCACGTCTGAAGAATCGCCAAAACTCCTTGCGCTCGTGATCAAGCAAACCGAGCTTCAGAACCACGCGCGAGAACGCCATTAATCCGCTGGCGAGTGAATACCGCATCGGAGCAGGAGGTGCGCCCGACACCCTGCGGAGACACTCCAAAGCCCTCTGGTAATACTCTCTCGAGTTATAAATAGTCCGGACTACCGATCGATAACCCTCGACGAGCACCTGCGGATCCATCTTTGGAATGAAGTTGAGCACATCACTCGTGTTGTTGCCGTTGCTTTCAGTTAGCAAGCGGCCTTCGTGTTTGAGGCGACGCCATAACTGCGTATCTGGAAGAGCGGTTAAAAGACCAACCATAGCCAGCGGAATTGCGCTGTCGCGAATAAAATTGATCTGCCGTTGGAAGATGTCTTCCGGGTCGTGATCAAATCCGACGATAAAGCCGCCCATGACTTCCATGCCGTAACTCTGAATTTTCTTTACCGACTCCAATAAGTTACCGCGGTTTTGCGTCTTCTGAGCTTCTTTCAAACTCTCTTCAACCGGCGTTTCGATACCGAGAAACACAGTGCGGAAACCCGCGTCGCGCATCGTGTGGAGTAACGCGTCGTCATCAGCAAGATTTACACTCGCTTCCGTCAGCAATGTAAAAGGATGACCATGCTCGCGTTGCCACTGCACGAGGTCCGGAAGCAACTTCTTCACGTTTCGTTTATTACCGATGAAGTTGTCGTCGACGATAAAGACTGTGCCGCGCCAGCCCGTCGTCCGTAGCGCGTCGAGTTCGGCAATCACCTGCTGATTGCTCTTCGTGCGCGGAACCCGGCCGTAGATCTCAATGATGTCGCAAAACTCGCAATTGAATGGGCAGCCTCTTGAGTATTGAATCGACATTGACGAATAACGATTCAACTCCGCAAGTTTGAAATCCGGCACAGGGGTTAGCGCGAGGGGTGGTTTATCTGGTGCGCGATAAATTGGTTTCGCCTCTCCGCGTTCCAGGTCAGAAAAAAACTGCGGCAAGGTAGTTTCCGCTTCGCCGATAAAAATGTGATCCGCCTCGGGAAGATGTTCGGTGGTCGAAACGTAAGGTCCGCCTAGTACGACACGTTTTCCAAGCGCCCTGCTACGCTCAATTACTCGCATGAGACTGTGCTTCTGAACCAACATCGCCGTTATAAAGACCATGTCAGCCCATTCAAGGTCTGCGCGAGTCAGCTTCCTGACTTCCATGTCGACTAAACGACGTTCCCAGGTCGACGGCAATAAAGCGGAGACTGTAAGTAGTCCGAGTGGCGGATATGCCGATTTTTTGCCATCGAAAAACAGCGCGTGACGAAAACTCCAATACGTATCGGGAAACTGTGGATTAACCAGCAGAACCTTCATTCCTTCCCTCCTGATTTCCATCGGGCGTCCCAGTGCGAGGGCGCAATCAATTCTTCGCGCAGCCCTAACGTTCGCAATACCATTTTATTTTTCGCGGCAAACACAGTATTGAAATTCAGAGCGTGTTCAGTACCTGCTGCGTATCATTTCGGCCCAGCGTTTCACATGGTTCTGGCACTGATGCGGGGGAAAACACCAGATTTTAGGTCGATTCACGGCGATTGAAGGTAATAGTTATGTAAAATCGAGGGGAATCTGCCGCAGATTTGCGCCGATAAACATAGAGCGGTCGGCAGAAGCAGGAACAGGAGGCAGGGCAGGAAGGCCGTTGCTGATTCCTGCTCCTCATTCCTGCTCCTGCCTGCTGCTCCTGCACCTGAGATCAGAGGCCACCATTTTCGAACCTTAAGCCATCTCAGCGCACGACCTTGTTCGATAAACTTTATAGTTTGTCGTTGACTGCGGGAGCTTCAATTCACAGCGGAATTGGACGCCTCGGCACCTCGACGACAAACTGAAGTTTATCGAACACCAAGGTTCTCGCGACCTTCTATTGAGACCAAACGAAAGGTATAATCCGGCACCATGAAAACGACACTTTCACGCACCCTTGCGACCCTTCTGATTATTTCCTTTTCCTTAACACCTGTTTGGGCCACCTGCGGTGGCGGAGGTGGTGGCGGTACGGGCGGTGTTGCTGGTGGCAGCAGTAATAGTGGACCAGCACCGACGGTTTACAACGTGCCATGGAACATTTGGGCCGCAAATCGAGCGCCAACAAAGGGGTTGATCCTTTACTGGTTTCCGGCTAGCAATGACGAGGTAAAGAAGTCGCCGATGAAAACATCGCGTATCTTGACCCTTTACTCAGCCCAGTGTGTTTCGATGGAAGTGGGCGACTATGGACTGACCGAGCTGAAAAACATTATTGGCGACTCCAAGCCACCAGTGGCGGTGCTTGCAACTCCTGACGGCACACCAATCAAGAAAGTCGAGAATGTTGGCGGAAAACTGAACGTGCCGCTCGTCGAAAAAGCCGTCGACGGCGAAATGAAGCAGCGCGAGGCTGCACTTGATGAGAGTATTAAGTCGGCAAAAGAAAAGATGAAGAGCGGCGATAACGAGGGCGCTATTGCCTTGTTGAAGCCAGTCGCACAAGAGAAGTGTTTGTTCCCGAAGAAAGCAAAGTCTGCTGCGAGTGAATTGAAGAAGCTCGGTCAAGATGTTGGGAGCATCCCCGCATCGCCGATCTTCGACGCTCGTGAAAGTGCGCGGATTGAAAGTGTGATGCGCGCTGGATTGAGAGCAGAGATAGCCGAACGTTATGTGCTTGCAGAGTCGCTCTACAGACGCGCGCATCAAATGGATCCCGCGGACCCAACGCCCCTGCGCTACCTAGGTGAACTTCAGCGACATCACACGGGCGACTGGAAGGCGGCACGTGAGACGTTTGAATCGATCCTGAATATGCCGGCCGATGCGATTGCTCGCGCAGTCGCACTGCATGGCCTGGGTAAAATGACGATTCACGAAGGCGAGTTCAAGAAAGGACTCGGCTTGATGGAACAATCGGTAGCGGCATATCCGCTCGCACTTGCCTATCGCAACCTCGCGGTCTACTGGAATTCTGAAGGTGATTTGGAAAAAGGTAACGAGTACACGCAGAAAGCACTCGCACTCGATCCAAAGGATCCGTACAACCTCGTGTTCGCTGCGGTGTTCATGGCTGCGTCTGGTAAGGGCGATGAAGCACTGAAGATCGCGCGCGAGAATCGGAACTTACTGCCTGCTTCCTACAACCTGGCGGCGATTTACGCACAAACCGGCCATCGTCGTGAGGCACTCGCCCTGCTGCAACGCCATTTCTTCCGCTACGAGCGCTACCAAACGGTTCGCGCGAAGGAGATGATGGAAGCGCGCGTAGATGCGGTGTTTGATTCATTGCGCAGCGATAAAGCGTTTCTGGCACTAACGAAAGGCGCAGACGGTATGCTTCCGATGCCGATGCGTGACATGCGCGGTAATCAGAACCAACAGCGCTAGATCCGAGCCACGAATTCGGCAACATAAAGCGTTGGCTTGTTCATTAGAACCGGCCAACGCTTTTTCTTCTCCGTGCAGCCTCCGTGTTCTTTGTGTCTTTGTGATGGTATTTCCCTGTGCAAAAGCCATCCACCACTGAGACACAGAGAACACTGAGGTTGCACGGAGAAATCAGATCAACACTCAACGAATGATTAGGATTCTCACCTATCGACTAGCGACGATTGGTCTGTTTCTGTCATTTGTTGTGGCTGCGGCTGCAATCCAAACAGAAATCAAACGCGACCCACGCTATCCTGCTCACTGGTGGACTCCGATATCTGATCCAAATAAACCCGATTGGGAAATACTGCCCCAGGAAGCTGGACCGGGCGAGGTGATCCTTTCGAAGCGACACGAGCTCGGTCTGCTTTCCAACTTCGCCGCCACTCCCTTCACGTATCGTGGAAAACGATACGCGAGTCTTGAAGGCTTCTGGCAGATGATGCTCTATCCGGAAGGCCCAAAAGATCCGCGTGCGAACCCTTCAAACATCGAATGGAAGTACACGCGTGAACAGGTCGCGCAGATGACCGCCTTCGAAGCTAAATCCGCAGGTACACTCGCTGAACAGAACATGGAGCGCATTTCTATCGATTGGGTGACGTTCGAAGGGAAACGATTCAAGTATCGCTCGATGAAACCCGGCGAGCACTATCGTTTGATTGTTGAAGCGACTCGCGCGAAGGTAGCACAAAACCTTGAAGTGAAAAACGTGCTGCTCGCAACGGGTGATCTAATCCTCAAGCCAGACCACTACGGTGAAAAAAATGCTCCTGCTGAGTGGCGTTATTATGAGATTCTAATGATGATTCGCAAAGAGTTGAGAAATCGGCGGTGAGCCGAACCAAGCTTGCGAGCGATACTACAGAAGCAGGAGCGGTATTCTGACGATCGGTTTGCACGCTTTAAAACCATAACGGAGAACACTACAAACTTGTCCGCAACGTCCGCCGCTCAACTTCATAACTATCAAATCTGGAAAGTAATCACAGCCTCGGCAGTTGGCACCATGATCGAATGGTACGACTTCTATATCTTTGGAAGTCTGGCTACCACGATCTCACCCTTGTTCTATCCCGCCGGCAACGACACGCTCGCCTTGATCGCTTACCTGTCGACTTTTGCGGTGGGCTTTGTCGTCCGTCCGTTTGGCGCGTTGTTTTTCGGTCGCGTTGGCGATCTGGTCGGCCGGAAGTACGCGTTTCTTGTGACGCTGCTGATCATGGGCGGAGCTACAGCTTTGATCGGGTTCCTTCCGACGTACGCCACGATCGGACTAGCCGCGCCCATCTTGCTCCTGCTGATTCGCATACTTCAGGGACTCGCGCTCGGAGGCGAATATGGTGGCGCGGCCATCTACGTAGCCGAGCACGTTCCTGACGCGCAGCGCGGCTTCTACACAAGCTTCATTCAAATCACTGCAACGCTGGGTCTGTTTCTGTCTTTGGTTGTAATTCTCGTAGTGCAAAACTCTTTCAGCCCGCAGGTCTTCAGCTCCTGGGCCTGGCGCATACCATTCATCATTTCGATTTTCCTGGTTGGTATCTCGCTTTACATCCGGCTCCGAATGAAAGAGTCGCCAATATTTACTCAGATCAAATCGGCGGGTATGACTTCTGCAAAGCCTCTTAAGGAAGCGTTCACCCAAAAAGAGAACTTGAAACGAGTCCTCATTTCTCTTTTTGGAGCGACGGCAGGGCAAGGCGTCGTATGGTACACCGGACAGTTCTATGCGCTCTTTTATCTACAGACGATTCTGAAAGTGAACGGCCGTTCTGCAAACTATATCGTCGCAATTGCACTGCTGCTGGCGATGCCTTTCTTTGTGCTCTTCGGCTCGCTGTCTGATCGTGTGGGTCGCAAACGAATCATGATGATTGGATGTTTGCTGGCTGCACTATCGTATCTGCCGATCTATTACGCAATGCAAAGCGCAGCCGGATCGCACGTAGTAACAGTTTCGTCGCAGCCGGATCCCGTTACGGGCGCTCCACGGTTGACGCCGCAGACCAACATCAATGGCCAGCTTCAACCGGCAAAAGAAGTATTGACCTACGCCAGTTTTCCTGACTTCATCCGCAACAGTATCGCGTGGGAACTGATTCTCCTTGTTTTTATCCAAGTCATCTTCGTCACAATGGTGTACGGTCCAATTGCCGCTTATCTTGTTGAAGCGTTTCCCGCAAAAATCAGATACACGTCGCTATCACTCCCCTATCACATCGGGAATGGCGTGTTTGGCGGATTGCTTCCGGTGATCGGACTATCAGTGGTAGCGCAAACAGGAAATATCTATGCGGGTTTGTACTATCCAATCGCAGTGGCGACGATTACCTTCATTGTTGGTTCGCTGTTTTTGAAGGAGACGAAGCACACCTTGATCTGGGAAGAGATCAAATAAAGAATATCCACCGATTACACAGATCGCACAGATTAAGGGCTAGATAGCGGAGTTGAAAGCATTGTTCCTCAACTTCCCTATCTAGCTCTTCTGTGCAATCTGTGTAATCGGTGGATATTCTTTTCCTTACTCCTTCGCTTTGTACACCACACCATTCTTCATCACGAACAGAACTCTTTCCATGTTCTTGATGTCCTTCAGTGGGTCGCCGCTTACAGCAATAATGTCCGCCCACTTTCCAGGCGTTAGCGTGCCAAGGTTCTTATCCCATCCCAAGAGTCTCGAAGCATTTCGTGTCGCTGCGAGGATGGCATCCATGTTCGACATGCCGCCCCACGTAACTAGCAACTCAAACTCATGACCGTTTGTTCCGTGAGGCACGACGCCCGCGTCAGTACCAAACGCGATCTGAACCTGATTGGCAACTGCGAGTTTGATCGCATGACGAACGGCCGCTGCAGCCGCTAATGCTTTCTCCGCGCGCAGTCCTTTCAACACACCAGTCTTGGCCGCGAGTTCGACACCTTCGGCAGCCGACAGCGTAGGGACCAAAAACGTACCCTGCTGCTTCATCATTCGCGCGCCTTCTTCGTCCAGAAATGATCCGTGTTCGATTGAAGAAACGCCCGCGCGTACGGCCAGCTTGATGCCTTCCGTTCCGTGTGCGTGCGCGGCAACCTTTCGCTCTAGTTTGTGTGCTTCATCTACCAGTGCTTTCAACTCTTCAAAGGTGTATTGCGTCACGCCAACTGCATCGCCTTCAGAAAGAACGCCACCCGTTGCACAAGTCTTGATTACGTCGGCCCCGTACTTCGCCTGGTACCTGACTGCGGCGCGAATCTGATCTGGTCCATCAGCTATACCGTCTTCAATGCCTGGATCGAGAAGACCTGGACGATAACCATTTTCGTCACAGTGTCCTCCGCGAATACCCAATGCGTGCCCGGCAGTTTGGATTCGCGGACCTTCGATCCAGCCCTCGTTAATCGCCTTGCGCAGAGCCATATCGTCGAAGCGTCCCTCTGCTCCGACATTCCGAATGCTGGTGAACCCAGCCAGCAAAGTGTCTTTCGCGTGACCGACACCGAGAATCGCGCCGAACGATTCGAAATCTCTAACCACTGCCGCCTGGTTGTCAGGATCTCCAAGAACACGACCGACAATATGAGTGTGGGCATCAATCAATCCGGGCAAAAGGGTTACGTCACCCAGATCAATCGTGCGAGCATTTGGCGGCACGCGAACCTGAGTTGCCGGTCCGACTTCAGTGATCTTATTGTCGACAACTACGACTACTGCGTTGGTGATCTGAGCGCCACCGTTCCCGTCGATCAATCGCGCGGCACGTAAGACTACGGTGCCTCTTCCAATGGGCGGTTCGGGTTTAACTCCAGGACGTTGTGGCAATGCACTAGTCCACACACAAACTATTACCAGGAAACTGACGGACACCATCTTAATATTTCTCACTTGAGACTCCTGAAACGAATGACAGGATGAAGAGAACGATTGGCGCATTCTAGTTGAGATTCAATAATGCGCCAAACACGTTCGATACGCTTCAGCTTGTTACTTCCATCGGTGCGGTTGGGAAGGGGGCAAGCGGCGGTCCTAATCAACATTCAGAACACTCGACGAGCGCGCCCCCGCTAATCTGCAAGCCGATGTATCGCAAGAGGACTAATTCAATTCTTATAGGTGCAGTCGAGATGAGCGGGGGCGCGCTCGTTGATCCTTTGGCGCGTTGAAAATGAGGACCCGCTTGCCCCCTTCCCAACTGCGCCCATCGAAGGACAAGCTTCAACGGTATCGGACAACACTGCCGTCCGCGCTGGGCCGCGGACGGCAGTCGCTGGGAATGCAACTCAAGCCGGGCTGCTACAACCCGGCCGAGGCACCCTAACGTTGTATGGTCGGGGTCGCAGCTGTCCAAACCTGCACTGGGCCAACACTCAGGTTCACCACCTTGTAGATGTATGTTCCTGATTGCCCAACCGGCACACTCAGCGTCGCCACACCGCCTGAACTGTCGGTTGTATTTAGGATTGATCCGGTCGGACTCAACAGCAGCAACTTGATCGGAAGATTGTTGCTTGACGTTGCAACAAGAGACAGCGAGATCGCACCTGCCGGAACAACGATTGGATTCGATAGTTCCTGACCAAGATTGATAGTGCTGCTATTTGTGCTCGTTGCTCCCGGACCTGACGTCGGATTGCCTGTAGCAGTGGAACTCTCGAGTACAAACCGATCGATGTAGACTGCGTCGCTCAGATTCGTCAGTTCGAGCACATGCTGTCCGGCCGAGAGATTAGTGAATTCGATCTTAGGACCAAAGGCAGGATCCTTCAGACCACCCGGTCCCCCGCTGTAGCTCACCGCACTCGTGACCCCATCCAGTGAAGCCGTACCGGCTCCTCCTTTCGTGCTGGTTCCGTAGTAATAACTTAGCTTGCCTATCTGGCCCGTATCGACATTGAACGTAAGTCGTGCGTAGTGACCCTGCGAGTTGCCCGTGTGGAAGCGGAAGTGTCCTGCACTTGCAGTCGTAGAGTTAACGGTATGCCAACCGGGTGAGTAAGCAATGCTCGGGTGATCATCTTCAATCGTTGTGACGGTTGGAGGTGGGCACACACCCCAGTTGGCGCCGGCAAAACCATAATCAGGCGCACGCTCAACCGGCGAAACGAAACTTACTGCCTCCTCGTGAACAAACACGAGCGCGTACGGTTCGATGACTGCAGGAAGCGCGTTCGTATCGGTAACAGGAATGGTTGGATTACCGAGAAACGCAAGTGGAATATTTACCTTCAACGTACCATCGGGACCGGTTGTGTTTGATCCCGTTGCGGTCACTGTTGTGCCGACGAAGGCGTCATCCGCCGTGTTGTATTCACCATACCGATAACTAACACCCGTCGCCCCCACGCGGGCTTGGGTCGCATAGGCCTTTGTAGTGATCGTGTTGTCGGGATTGCGCTTCGCGGTTGTCCACACCGCACGATAGAACGCCCCTAAGGATCCGGGCGCAGGCACTGTGGAGAAGTTTTTCAGAGTGATCGTTGTAACTAACGACTGGCCATCCGGACTAACAGCGAAATTGAGTTTCGTGATGTCGAGTGTATCGGCGCTTCCTGCTGCGCTTAGAACTGGGTTACCCGCGTCGCCAGTCGAGTCTGTTGCGACATTGCCATCACAGGAGAAACCAGCGGCAGGTGGTAACGGACGTGCGGGGGGTTCTGCTACAGATCCGGCAGGAGGATCGTAAGCAGCAAACATCCGCTTGCCACCTGTTTGACGAGAGATAGCGGCCTTGGCTGTAAAGTCGTTCTTACCGGGCAAACCATACGATCGTTGGCCGGTGATGCACGCGTGACTAATACATCCGTCGTCGTAACCTACCAACACACGTCCTTGTTTATCGATTTCAGCGCCAAAGAAATCGAGGAGATTACGACAGGTACCATCGCCGCAAATGCCTCCACGTTGAATTGGATCGTTTGGCGTAACGTTTTGCGTCCACCATGTGACACCACGATCGAAAGTTGTCGCGATGTAGAGATACCAAACACCGGGAAAGTCCGGCTGGTCGTAGTCATCGCCGCCCGTTGTTGTTCCGAAGAATGCAACTGCAGCTCGATCACCGTCTCCAGCAACCGCCGCGTGGAACAAACTGTTCTTGATACCTAACTGCGCGCCGATGTCGGTGTCGTTCGTCCATGTGCGACCCTTGTCAGTCGACACAGCGACGCGTGAATGGCCATCAGCCGCTTGATACGCGAAATACAGAGTGTTGTCAGACCCAACGGCGACAGATGGATCGCGATCAGGTTTAGTTGTTGCCTGAGGTAGTTCGCGAATATCCCAGCTCAGACCATTGTTCTCTGAGAGAATCAGTGACGGCTTACCACCCACATGAACCAGAGAAGTTGGATCACCGTGGCAAGCGCGATTCGGTACATATGCCGTACCGTCAGGTCCAATCTTGATGTGTCCATGCAGTCCTCCGCAGTCAGCCAATGAATACATCGGCACAGCGGGCCCGAACGTCATTCCACCATCGATACTAAGTGAACACACGGCATCGACAATTGACTGCGAACAATACCAAACACCATGTGGATACAGCGCATTTGCTCCGGTGGGAATAGGTTGAGCATAGGGTCCGCCACCGACGGTCTGATGATCGATACCCGAAGGAGCGCCTGAGCCTTCACTCGGCAGGAATGTCGCACCGTCGTTGTCGGTCCATTCCATCGTCGAGCCCGCGGGGGTCAACCCCATTTCCTGCGAGACAAACGTGCGACCTGTTCGTGGATCAGTGAACAGGATCGGATCACCGAACAGACGCGGCGCTGTCGCAACGACAAGCGGCACCTTTTCGAAATTCACTTTCGCGGGAAAGAAACTGTCGTTGAAAGTGGTGCGCAGCATGTAAGGAAGGAAGCCACCAAAGTACGTGACCGTCCCGCCGTTGGGAATTCCGTTGAAGGTCTTTTCAGTTTTCCAGTTCACACCGATTGATGGTTCACCGGCATCGTCAGCAACTCCTGGCGGCGCGATGTAACTGTAGAACCGCGGCGTTCCGGCAGGTTCGTTCGTTGGAGTCGGAGTGGGAGTCGGGCTTGGAGGTGGCGGCACATTCGCGACACTAACAGTTCCCGTGTACTGCTCGGCGGCAGTTGCTGTCCAATAAACCACGTGGACGGCAAAGGTGCCCGTTCCGACCGATGGACGTGCGGGATCCAGATCAGCGTCTTCACTCGTCAAGATTCCATTCGTCACGCCGTTGCCGGAGCTCGCGACAACCGGACCATTGAGATCGCCCTTGTGAATGTAGAGATCGAAATCCTGGCCAGCCTGGGTCCAACCCAAGTGAATATGGACCAGCTTGTTGGCATTGATCCAATCCTGAGGGGTGCCTTCAATTGTGAGTGTGTACGTATCGCAACTCACACCCTCAACACACATCTCCTCCGAGGTGATTAATCCTGCCGCGGGATCGCCAGTGGCGCCGCCTGCGAGAGCACTTCCCTGCCAGTCAATAGGGGCTGAAGTTGTATTAACTGACCCGGCAGAAGGATTCGAAGCCTGGGCAGTGGGCTGGGTCAGCAACGCTGCGGACACCGCTGCCAGGAGACCCAGCAGCACTGCCAGGACGCCATACGAATTCAACGGTCGGGAGGCGAGCACTCGAGCAATTAATGGCTTCTGATTTCTTTTCTGTTTTGCGCGTTTCATTAAGCGACTCCTCCTGTAGGTGAGCACACGTCTCGGCAACTGGTTCGATTAAGTTTCAGCTAAAACACTACAGCTACACTTTATTTATGGGGGTTGAGAAATTCTTGAGAGATACTTGAGACGCCGATTCTGATTCGGAACGCTCAACGATCCGATTGAAATTCGACGTACTAAAGACCGGCAATCAGGCCGGGGAGGAATGATGCAAGATCTGATAAATGCAGTCGGGAAGGGCGGTTTACCCCCGCTCAAGTGGCATGCCTTGAACCCAAGTAACAGTTGAGATGGACGTTGCGTGTCGTGCAACTTGAGCGGGGGTGAACCACCCTTCCTGACTGCGTTCATGTTCGTTGAGTTGTTTCAATGAGCTTGAGTGTGGTTGTTTTGTACCTTGCGGAATATGAATGTTCAGTCGTAAATCGAGTACATCTCTGCGTGCCTAAATGTTGCGCATGAACTGTCTGCTCGGATACCCTCACGCATCGCCGTTGCAAACTTCTCCCTTCTGGTGAACTCGATGAAAATTACTCGCCGTGTCTTCAATAAGTCGCTATTGATGGCTGGAGCTGCTGTCTGGCTACCGTCGTTCCCGCAAACTCAATTGCGCGTAAATGGGCAGCGATTGAGCGCAACAATTAGCGCGTTCGCTGAGTTTGGAAAGAATCCGGAGGGTGGGGTCAGTCGCGTCGCCTACAGCGAAGCGGATCTGAAAGGACGTGAATACGTTGCGCGGTTGATGCGTCGCGCGCGACTCGATGTCTTCATCGACGCTGCCGCAAACATCATTGGCCGTCGTGCCGGCAGTGAAAACCTACCACCAATCCTTTTCGGCTCACACGTCGATAGTGTTCCGCAGGGTGGAAACTACGATGGAGTTGTTGGCTCACTAGGCGCGATCGAGGTCGCGCAAACGCTCGCCGACAACACCGATACGACGCGACATCCACTCGAACTAGTCATCTTTCAAAACGAGGAGGGCGGGTTGATTGGTAGCCGCGCGATGGATGGTGAGTTGACGGAGCGAGAACTCGACCTCGTCAGTCGCAGCGGGAAGACGATTCGCGAAGGGATCACATATCTCGGTGGCGAACCCACGCGGCTCGCCTCTGTTCGACGAAAACGCGGCGACATTGCCGGCTATCTCGAGTTGCACATCGAACAAGGTGGAACGCTTGAGGCTGAAAAGATCGATATCGGTGTCGTGGAAGGAATCGTCGGAATCAATTGGTGGGACGTCACGATTGAAGGATTTGCAAATCACGCCGGTACCACCGCCATGAATAACCGGCAGGATGCGTTGCTCGCCGCGGCAAAGTTTATTCAAGCGGTAAATCAGATAGTGACGAGTGTTCCTGGAAGACAGGTAGGAACAGTCGGGCGAATCCAGGCATCGCCCGGCGCGCCAAACGTGATACCCGGGAAAGTCGTCTTGAGTCTTGAGCTGCGGGATTTGGATGCGGCGAAGATCAAGCTGCTATACGACAGAATTTATGCGGCCGCGCAGGAAATCGCGAGGGCCAGCAAGACTCGTTTCTCATTCAACGAGATCAATGTAAACATTCCGGCGCCGACCGATGAACGAATTCGCGGAGTCATTGTCGAGTCGGCCAAAGAACTCGGGTTAAGTACGAAGTTGATGCCGAGCGGAGCGGGTCATGACGCGCAAGACATGGCGCGACTCGGACCAGTGGGAATGATCTTCGTGCCAAGCGTTCGCGGAATCAGTCACTCGCCGTTGGAGTTTTCAAAACCAGAAGATATTGCGAACGGCGCGAACGTGTTGCTGCACACGCTGCTAAAGTTGGATCAGAGGTTGTAGGACTGGGAGCGCGGACGTCTCGTCCGCACATGAGCGCGAAGCGCGAACAGGTCTTCGCGTCTAACGACGCGTAAGCGGACGAGACGTCCGCGGTCCCAGTGCGCAAAAAAACCGCCGTGAGATTTCTCTCACAGCGGCATTGTTGCGGGTCAGGCGGGCTCACTTACACTTGCTATAACCACAATCTCGACAAAAATCACAGCCACTCGCGTGTTCGAGTTGACCGTGGCATTCCGGGCAGACACCAATCATGTTCGACATGATCGCCCCGGTGATCTTTGTCGACGCAATTCCTTGATCATGTTGCTTACCGACCGCGCGTGCTGAGTCAGGATTACCAGTGAGGCGACGGTTTGTGATCATCACGCACTCAGCAACTGCCTGCTCGGGAGATGTGAGCAAGCGCTCGTTAAACCAAACAGCGTGTGTGCCTGTCACTTTATTCAAGCTGTAAGCGACTTCCGCTGCATCGAATCCACCACGTAGCATCTTGGAAGCCAGCAATCCCACACCGCCGCTGATTGGTCCAGTCGCAAACACTTCCTGAATCATTTGCCCATCGTGATTGACAGTTACATAAAGATTCTGCCCATCGAATGGAATCTGCCACGTGGCTCCGCGCAATTCACGCGGACGCTCGATACGAATCGCCGTTTGCGCGGGCGGCGCCATCACGACTTCTGAATGCTCGCGGGCGATTGCCTCTTGACGCGCTGACGCTGCATCAGCCGCTTCGGCTTCAGCAACACTCACCACTTCTGAGATTGGTTCGACAGTCGCTTCAGGATTACAACCGACTTCACCTTTTGGTTCTTCCGACTTCATTGACGTCAATACCTGGTTCTCACGCGAGCCGTCACGATAGTAACTAACGGCTTTGCACCCGAGTTGGCGACCCAACCGGTATAACGCATC
>DATIBJ010000254.1:0-48593 GCA_035457565.1 Pyrinomonadaceae bacterium
TCGGTAAAGAGTCGCTGGTCTACGGCCTCCTGGTGGCGGTCTGGCTTGTCGACATTTATGGTTGGGTCTGCAGCTGCCGGCCTCTCGTACGCGGTCGGCGTTGCGCTTGGGGGTTTGGTCGAGTGACGCCGACCCACGTGAGTTTTCTCCCAATACTGAGTAGCCTTCCGCACTCGCCTTAACGAGTAATTCGTAAAAAAGCCGCTTTTCTTCATTGGCAACGAATCGGCACTCTGGTTGCTTAGTCACAAAGAGAGAGCGGTCTGATAGGAAAGCTGGTTGCCGAATGGGCCTAAAGTTCGCATCCACAGACGGCCTACTCAGACCGCCAACTCTGGAGCGGAGCTGCCGGGTATCGAGAGCGGCAATCGAAGCGCCGACAATTTCCAGCCGTGCCGGAGAAGGAGGTCAAAAACATGAACACCACAGCCGACTTGTTAATAGTCACGGCGATAGTCTTAATAGCTGTGGCTTCCTTCTTCGGCATCCGCTGGTTCCTTCGCGTCCGCTCGAAGTATGGCGGCACACAAACCGTGACCTGCCCAGAGACGAAGAGTTCTGCGTATGTTGAGGTTGACGTGTTCGAAGCGGCACTGACCTCAGCCCTCGGGGCTTCGGACATCCGATTACAGAATTGTTCCCGCTGGCCTATGAAGAAAGATTGCGGGCAGGAATGTCTCCTGGATCTGACCGTCGCACCAAGTGATTGTCTAGTTCATGGAGTCTTAATGAAGTGGTATCGCGGAAAGCACTGTGCCTTTTGTGGAGTGACATTCACCGAACTCCATTTTATAGACCATAAGCCGGCTCTGCGAAACCCAGCGGGAAAACTCCTTCAATGGAAACAGGTACCGCTCGCTGACATGTCGAAGGTTCTAATAAGTAGTTACGAACCCGTATGCTGGGACTGCTATATCGCTCAATCGTTCGCCAGCGAACATCCTGAGTTGGTCACATATCGACCATGGAAGTTCGACTCTCCCCCAACAGATCGAGAGCAACCACCTCTCGTGCGGCCGAGAACGTAACGGTGACGGTGGGCTAGCCGTACCGACACCAACCCCTCGATTGTGACACTCGAAGTATTGGCACTCTGCCACCGTTATTGGTCCACCTAATGATGTTCAATTAACTAGCACGATCTGGCACGTGGTGCGGGCGCCGCAGCAATGGAGCTAAGGTGATTGTGCGGGTACTTCAGGAGGTTAGTTATGTTGGACCGTAATCTTCTTTTGCAGGGCATCATTCGTTGGACCGCGCGAATAACCAGCGTGATCAGTACACTAATCCTATCGCTGTTTGTCTTTGGCGAGCCATTTCCCGTTAGAAAAATCACGGGTGTTGAGTGGCTGGGACTGATGCTATTTCCTGTTGGCGTCGTCATCGGCTTCGCCGTCGCATGGTGGCGGGAAGGTCTTGGCAGCACGATCTCTATAGGAAGCTTGGTAGCCTTTTACATAGTTTTCGTTTTTGTGATGAATGAACCCCTGACTGACGGCGGCTGGTTTCTCGTGTTCGCGTTTCCGGGATTCCTGTTCTTGATTTCATCGCTAATGACAGGCTCAAAGAAATCTGTAGTTGCCTGATACTCAAAACCAAGCAATGCAGATGACAATCAAGCATTCAGAGGCGGCGAAGGTCGCTAGGCTGAACTACGATTTCTCAAACTCAATCGGCTATACGATTCCGCCACTGTCCAAGTCAACAGAACAAGCCCGCCCACCATCAAAAGCGCTTGCAAACTCTGCTTCTCAAGACGCAGCAAAACACGCAGCGCTGGCACAAAGACTGTAAGCAGCTGTAGACCAATACCCGCGACCACTGCGAGATGTACGGCGATGTTTGTTTGCTCCGCGCGACCGACATGGCGCGCTGGATATAAGAACATTAGTTGCCCGATCGACATGTACAGAAACAACGACGTCCTTGTACTTGCGATGCTGTGCCCAAGCATCGGCAGCGTCAGCAGTAGCGCGCACCCCACGAGCGCTTTGAAAATTCCACTGATCAAAATAAATCTTAACGAAGGTTCATCTAACAGACGCGAACTCGGGTTGCGCGGCTTTTGCTGCAATACGGCCGGATCGCGATCGAGACCGAGCGCAAGTGCGCCTGGTCCATCAGTCACGATATTGATCCAAAGTAATTGCGATGCAGTTAATGGCAGCAGCAGTGCGCCTGACTCGTCATGTAATCCCATCATGAACGCACCCACCAATCCCATAACGACTATCAAGGTCTCTGAAAGATTCGTAGAGAACAAGAACCGGATGAACTTTTGGATGTTCTCGTAGATATTTCGACCTTCGCGTATCGCGCTCACAATGGTGGCAAAGTTGTCGTCGAGCAACACGAGATCAGCCACTTCCCTTGATACATCGCTGCCCCGTCGGCCCATCGCCACACCTACATCGGATCGCTTTAGTGCCGGT
The DNA here is from genome assembly GCA_035457565.1 of Pyrinomonadaceae bacterium. GTDB lineage: Bacteria > Acidobacteriota > Blastocatellia > Pyrinomonadales > Pyrinomonadaceae > PSRF01. The sequence continues at coordinate 2,433 of DATIBJ010000254.1, forward strand.
GCGTCGTTTACGCCGTCGCCAGTAACAGCGACGATCTCTCCGCTCGCAGTAAGCGCCTCGACTAACTTCAGCTTGTCTTCCGGCGCGACACGGGCGAAGACATTCGCTTCTTTAACTGCGCGAGTGAGTTCAGAGGTGGAAAATGTTTTCAGATCAACACCCGTCACAACTCTTCCCGGCGGAATTCCAACTTCACTCGCCACTGCCAACGCTGTCGCCGGGTGATCGCCGGTAATCATGACGACGCGTATCCCGGCCTCGCGCGCCGATTTGATTGCTTCAGGAACTTCTGCGCGTGGTGGATCCCACAGCAACACAAGGCCGAGAAAATCGACATCGACATCGCCTTCACCTTGGCGCCAGGCAAGAGCCAACAAACGGAATCCTTCTGTCGCGTATCCAGTAGCCTTTTCTTCCCAACTCTGACGATCCGCCTCCCCTAGCCTACTCCGGGCGATTATCACTTCGGGTGCGCCTTTCAAATAACTGACCAGGTCGCCGTCTTCGGCGACAGTCACGCGCATGAATTTGTGAGCACTGTCGAATGGAAGAACACTCTTGCGTGGATGCGCGTTGCGAAGAGATTCGACGGCAAGATCTTGCTTTTCAACGTAGTCGATCAGCGCTAGCTCCAATGGATCTCCAGCTCCGATTGACGTCTCTGCATCGTTTGCCAGGGCCATGGCCCGTAACGCACGTTTTGTGTGGGGCGTGTCGACATCTTTCACGTACATCCGGTTCTCGGTTAATGTGCCAGTCTTATCGGTGGCGATGACGGTGACCGAGCCAAGAGCTTCTACCGCACTCAGCCGGCGCACCACAGCTTTCTGTTTGGCCATTCGCTCTACACCGAGCGCAAGCGTTAGCGTCAGAACTGCCGGCAGTCCCTCAGGGACAGCCGCGACGGCCAATGCAACTGCAAACAACAAGACGTGACCGGCGCGACTGATACCTTCGATAAGTGTTCCCGCGATCGCGACGACAACCGCGAGGATCAATACCCAGCGCGCTACTTGATTGCCGAACGCCGACAGCCGTCGCTCAAGTGGTGTTGGCGACGGTTTAATCTTGCCGATCAGTTCAGCGAGTTTGCCTGCTGCGCTAGCGACCCCGGTTCGAGTTACCTGAACGTAGGTTTTTCCGCGAGTAAGAAGTGTTCCGCTGAAGGCCTCATCCCCAACTGCTTTCTCTACAGGAACTGATTCGCCTGTGAGCACAGATTCATCAATCATGGCTCCTTGAGCTTCAATTAGATTGCCGTCGGCCGGCAATCGATCTCCCGCTTCAAGACGAACGACATCACCGGGCACGAGCCGCGCGGAAGGAAGATGGACCATTTGCCCGTCGCGCAAAACCCAGACATATGATTCGGCCAGTGCATTCAATCGCGCGAGCGCAGTTTCAGCTTTGCTTTCCTGATACACGCCGAGTCCGGCGTTCAGAACGAGGATCAATCCGATTGCAATCGATTCGAGCGGAATTCCGGCCGCACCCTCGACAACCCAGACTGTTAGATCGACCGCGAGCGCAAAGATCAAGACGTAGATCAAGGCACTCCGAAACTGGTTCAGAAATCGCTGGAGAAGGGTTACAGATTTTTTCTCGGGCAGGAGATTTGGACCGTGAGTACGAAGAAGAGCTTGAGCTTCAGCGGTTGAGAGGCCTTTGCGATTCACGACTCCATCAGACATGATTCCAGATTATACGATTCAAACGAAGAGAGACGACTTGTTGATTGAGTTAATATATCGTCCCGGTTGAGAGCTGAAATCTTATAATCCTGAAGTCCTGTCCAATTAATCGATCAGGGTTTGATCGCCACTTTCAGAACGCCTTCGCGTCGTGCGCCGAACAATTCATAACCCTGGACAATATCCTTGAGTGGAAATGTGTGTGTAAGCAGTGGCGTTAGATCGAGACGACCAAATCTGACCATCTCCATCAGCCGCCTCATTCGTTCTTTACCACCTGGACAAAGGGTCGTCACGATGTGGTTATCGCCAATTCCCGCCGTAAACGCGTCGTAAGGAATCTCCAACTTGCCTGAATAAACGCCAAGGCTTGAAACAGTGCCGCCCGGACGCAAAGAGCGCAACGCACTCTCGAAAGTTTGTTGCGTTCCGAGTGCTTCAATTGCAACGTCAGCGCCGTAACCAGTCAGTTTCTTGACTTCCGCAACGACATCTAACTCGCGGTAGTCGAGCACAATGTCAGCGCCCATCTGCTTCGCCATGCGCAAACGATTCGAATCACCGTCGACACCGATCACGAGCGCCGCGCCCATCAGCTTCGCTCCAGCCGTCGCGCACAAACCGATTGGACCTTGCGCAAACACCACTACAGCATCGCCGATTCGGATCTTCGCGGATTCCGCACCACTCAAGCCTGTCGACGCGATATCGGCAAGGAGCAAGACCTGTTCGTCGCTTAGCTCTTTCGGAATTTTCGCCATGTTCGCCATCGCGTGAGGAACCAGCAAATACTCCGCTTGTGCTCCATTGATCTTGTTACCAAATCGCCACCCACCTAGAGCCTCGAAACCTTCGCCGTGACCACACTGCGCAAGATGACCCGACAAACAGGCATTGCATTGGCCGCATGGAGTAATTGCGCCAACGAGAACGCGATCACCAACTTGATAACCGGTGATGCCCACGCCGAGTTCCTCGATTACACCGACAGGCTCATGACCAATAATCAAACCTGGCTTTACCGGATATTCACCGCGAAGAATATGCAGATCGGTACCGCAGATAGTCGTCAACGTCACTCGAATAACGGCTTCGCCTGGTCCTGGACGTGGTCGTTCAACTTCGTCAACACTGATTTTGTCTTTCGCGTGAAAGACAGTTGCTAGCATCTTGGTCATGACCTACACCTGGTAAAGCGAGTTGCGATTTGAGAGTTTCGAGTCACGAGTTACGACAACTTTGAAACTCGAAAATTACTCATTTTCAAAACACGCGCTGCAAACACGCTTGAAAGCCTGATATCCACGTAGCTCCACCTCCGGAGCCAGGTACTCAGGTTGCGCTTGCTCGTCACGCAATAGTCCGGTGCTGAGATATTTCTTGTTGTCGTCAGGAAACACGGTGGCCACCACGGCGCCAGCACCTAGTTTCTCCTGAGCCAGCAACGCACCGAGGAAATTTGCACCCGAAGAGATCCCGACGGCCAACCCAAGCCTCGCAGCCAGTTTTTGTGCCATTAAGATCGCATCGCCATCGTGCACGCTAAGCACAGAATCAAGCTGGTCCAGATGAAGAATCGGCGGAATGAACTCATCTGAGATTCCCTGGATCCGGTGGTGACCTGCTTTATGACCAGTCGTTAAGGTCGGCGACTCAGCCGGCTGTAACGGATACAGTTTGATCAGTGGATTACGCTGTCTCAGAAATCTGCCGACACCCATCACCGTTCCACCTGTACCAACACCGGCAACAAACGCATCCGGCTCAAGTGAATGCAAACCGAGCTGCCGCCAGATCTCCGGGCCAGTTGTCTTTTCATGGGCTTCGACGTTTGCTTCATTAGCAAACTGTGAAGGCAGGAATACATCTGGGTTCCGGGACGCAAGTTCATTCGCCATCTGAATGCTGCCGAGGAAACCTCCGTCATTTGCACATACCAAGACGATCTTCGCGCCGAGACTCTTTATCAATGAGACTCGCTCCTGGCTCATCCAGTCGGGCATGAAAATGGTGACGTCGTGCCCCAGTGCACGGCCAATCGATGCGAAAGAGATTCCGGTATTTCCACTCGTCGCCTCAGCAATCCTATCGCCTGAATGGATCCGTTCCTCCTGGTAAGCCTTCTTCAAAATGTAGTACGCCATTCGATCCTTGATACTGCCGGTCATGTTCAAGTGCTCGGCTTTGGCATAAACCACACGTTCCTTACCTCTAAAGACACAGCGGATTGCCAGGAGAGGAGTGTTACCAATCATGTGCTTCAGTTCCCGAAATCTCGCTTCTGCGGTGTTCTGAACTGACAGCGATGCTGGCGATGAAATGGTTGGATTGAGAAGAGTGAATTCCTGCATATGTTCGCCTATAACGAATAAAACCGCTGCTTGCGATCAGTCGCGCTTTGACACACGTAGCAAAGAGCCGCTGCTGGATCGGCTGCTAAGCGACGCGCGGTTATGAACTCATTACAATCGATACAACGACCGTATCGATCTTCCATGAATCGATCTTGAGCCTCAGTCAATTGGCGCAGACGCATCTCAAGTCGCTCACGATGTCGCAACTCGAGTTCCTCCGCAGTGTAGGCCGAAGTCGTTAAGCGCCTGCTTTCGTTGAGAAGACGGTCCGAGACCTCGAGCTTTTCATCCTGCAGCTGTTGCCATATCTCGCCGCTTCGATTCACGAGCGGTGGAACACTTAGCGTGTCAATTGTCTGCAATAACGTCGCGTTGTTGACCATAGTCACCTCACAAAATTTCCCCACATCCGAGGGATATTCGGAAACGGTGCAAGCTTTATTCCGTCATATAGGTCCGGAACTTTCCACGGGTTAGTCGATGTGAGTCTCTGTTTCGTTGCGGAATATCACGGATTGGTAAGGGAATATTCGCAGCTGTCAGCTTCGAAAACGCGCAAAAACACCGGGTAATGCCCGGCACAGGCCTTGCCGAACCCGCCATAGGAGGAGGCGATAGCGCCTTGATCAAATCATGAGAGTCAGACGCATACTCTGCCCCGTTGATCTATCGGCCCAGTCAGATGAGGCCTTGCGCTACGCGATTACGTTGGCGCGAGCTTACGAAGCGAAACTCTTCATATTCCATTGCCTTCGCAGCATGGGTGTGGGGATGCTCGGCGACGACGCGGAGCAACTGATTGAGGGACAAGAGCGCGTCAAAAAGCACCTCGCTGATTCAATTGCACGCGAAACTGACTCAAAAACTTTTGAAGCGTCGCAATATGAGATTGCAATTTCCGACTGTGAAAACCCCGGCGATGCGATCGTTCACGAAGCAGCGAGAAGAAATACCGACTTGATCGTGATGCGATCAAGGCGCCGCCCGCATCGCGCTGCATTACTCGGCTCAACCGCGGAACAAGTCTGTAGGACCGCCTCCTGCCCCGTTCTCGTAACACATGCCGAAGAGCGCGACTTTGTTGAAGGAAGCAAGATCGAACTCAAGCGTGTACTTGTCGCCTACGACTTTTCCGACTTTTCAGAACTGGCGCTGAACTACGCGTTATCAATCTCCCAGGAGTATCAAGCGGAGTTGCATCTCTTGCACGTGCTGCCTCCTTCGACAATGCGCGAACCAGAGATCTCCTGGTATCCAATCGGTCAGGAAGGCGCTTATCACACGGCTGCCCGGAGATTGCAAAAAGCGGTTCCCGCCGAAACACATTTGTGGTGCGGCGTGCGTAACGTCGTGAGCGAAGGTCAACCGTACCGCGAAATACTGAATTACGCAGAAAGCAATCAGATAGATTTGATTTGTATTGGAGCTCATGGAGCCGGTTTCGGAATGCGCACGCTGTTCGGATCGAATGTCGACCGAGTTCTACGACAGGCGCCATGTCCCGTGTTGGTTGCTCGTCCGTTAAAGCCGAGCAGCGCTGTTGAACTGCCTTCCTCGGCAACGAACACCACCACACATAAATACCGAGCTGCTGGATAGGATTCGCAGAGAAAGGATCACATGAAGAAGCTATTTTTTATTTTTGTCGCAGTTGGAGCGTTGGTGCTCGCAAGTTTTGCTCTTGAGGCGAACGCCTCGAGTGCCAGGAAACAACGGGCCACAATGCGATTCGATAGGGTCATAACTGTGCACGGAGTAGTGTTGACACCCGGTCAATACCTCTTTGTGCATGACGATGCCGCAATGGCACGCGGGGACGCTTGCACGTTGATCTACAAAGGTGAATCGGCGGACGCAAACAAGCTTGTCGTTTCATTCCACTGCATACCGGCCGAACGCACCAAGGCGACTCACTTCGTTACCCGAAGTGCGGAAAAGCCTGGCGGAGTCGTGGAACTGCTTGAGTTCCAATTTAAGGGCGATACCGAAGCGCATCTGGTACCGGCGTCTTAACGATTCATAAAGGAAGCATCGGCCTGCGAATCCCAGAGCTGCGACGTCTCCGCGATGCGCAGATGGAATAGCCGGCGGGTTGTCTAGATCTGGAGTGTTGCCATGCGAGTCTTATTACCCATTGATGGATCGGTGTTCAGTGAAGCGGCTATCGATGAGGTGACGAATAGACCTTGGCCGTCTGGAACTGAAGTCAGGATTGTGACGGCGGCAGAGATCCCAATCGTCATAGGATTGGAACCGTGGGCCGTAACTCCGATCTATTTCGAACAACTGGAAGGGGCCGTTCGTGATTCTGCAGCTGCGTTGGTTGAGAACGCCATCACGAAACTCAAATCCAAGAAAACACCATTGCGAATCAGTTGCGCAGTTCTGGAGGGTTCACCAAGAGAAACAATCGTGGATGAAGCTGACAGATGGGGCGCAGACCTGATCGTGATGGGATCGCGCGGACTTGGCGCGTGGGGTCGGCTGCTATTAGGCTCGGTGTCGAATGCAGTCGTCCATCACGCGAAGTGTTCAGTAGAAATCGTCCGCAAGCGCGAGACGCGCGAGACGAACGGAAACTAATTGGCCGCAGAGGCCCTTGCACAAAAAGTCCGGAATCCCACCGACGCAGTCGGTGGATGGTTAATACTCAACCTACCGAGATCATCCTCCTTGTTAGGGAATCCCACCGACGCAGTCGGTGGGATTTGTTCCCAGAGAACGACCTTGAGTTTGTAGGTTAAGTATGAAGCATCCACCGACTGCGTCGGCGGGATTCCGGACTTTTTGTGCAAAGCCGCTGCAGAGCGTACTTCCCCGTCCTGGTCTAATGAGGAGCTGCGAAATGCGTTAGCGTCTCTGCTTCATGATCGGGCAGTGCGAATAGAGGTGGCAGGCGGCATCGTCCGTCATCATTGCTATTGATCACGCACCGTCTGCAGGCAGTCGGAAGCAGGTCCACCGATTACACAGATTAGTTCTTAGAAAACGACGTTGGGCGTTTGCGCAACTAAACGACAACGCAGTAGCCCAAATAATCAACGTCGCTTACTAAGAACTAATTTGTCTAATCTGTGACCTGCTTTGGTTCGTTACTGTGCTTTCCTGCCCCTCAAATCGTATACTCCTTTGAATTTCCCCCTAATCATAAATCGCTTCTTAGGGGAGAGGACTGTCTTATGGAGTTCACGCAACTGTTCTTAGAACAACTCGACGCTGAAGCCGATCGCACACGCAAGACATTGGAAAATGTGCCTGAGGGTCGTGACGACTGGAAGCCACATGAGAAATCAATGCCAATGGGTTACCTAACGATGCTGGTAGCGAGGCTGCCATCGTGGATCGGATTGATCATTAATAAAGATGAATTAGATTTGAATCCGCCCGACGGCAAATCAAGTGTCGACACGCGCCCGTTGCGCAACAGTCGCGAGTTAATTGAAGCGATGAACGAAGGAGTCGGGCAGGCGCGTGAAGCACTGAAAAACACCAATGCTGATCACCTTATGAAACCCTGGCGACTGTTGGTTAGCGGAAACGTAGTCAGCGAAGACCAACGCTACAAGGTGATCCGCGACACTTTCACGCATCTGGCGCATCATCGTGCACAATTGGGTGTTTACTTGCGAATGAACGATCGACCGGTGCCTGCGATTTATGGACCGTCGGCTGACGACAAGAGTTTTGCTTAAATGACTTCAAAAGGAGAGAACTCCTGTGGCTAGATTATGAAGCGATTTAATTGGCAGATTTGGGCGGGGTTTCTCCTGACATTTGGTGGATTGCTCACCTTCCCGTTGTTCTTCGTGCGGTTTCCATCAACGCGCGACTTTCCGTGGGTCAACTTGCTTCTTGTCGCTTTGGCAATCGTGCTGCTTGTGATTGGCGTCAAGCGAGCGTTCCAACCCGGTCGTTCGAAGCTTGCGAAGGCGCTCGCGGCTGTTCTGACATTGTTGAGCCTAGCCGCCATCGGATTGTTTGTGTTCTCGGCTTTTATCCTTGCCAGGCAACTGCCGGCGTCGCGTGGCGCACCTCAAGTAGGACAGAAAGCTCCGGACTTCACTCTCAAGGATACTTCCGAAAAGCAAGTAACACTTTCGGAGTTGCTCTCAACTCCTATCAATGGAGCAAAACCGAAGGGTGTGCTGTTGGTTTTTTACCGGGGTTACTGGTGACCGTTATGCAACTCCGAGTTTCGGGGTATTCAAAACAATCTGGCGACTCTTGAGTCAAAGGGCATTCGACCGGTGGCGATCAGTGTTGACTCACCAAAGGAATCGCGGGATCTTCGTGAACAGCAGGGTTACACGTTCACTTTTCTTTCTGATCCAAACGCGGAGGTGATCCGTCGATATGATCTGCTCCACGCTGGAGCAGGTGAAGGCGGCAAAGATATTTCGCGTCCCGCCGAGTTTCTTGTCGACGCAAACGGTGTTGTGATGTGGGTAAACATGACTGAGAACTACTGGGTGCGGGCGCGACCTGAGCAGGTTATCGAAGCGGCGAAGAAGCTGGAATGATTGTTGATTGAAGATTGTAGATTTTTGACTGACGATTGATGTCTCTTTATCACCAATCAAAAATCTACAATCTTTAATCCTATAAATGCCGGAACAAAAGAAGCACATTAAGTGGTCGTCGGCGTGGCAGGAAGCGCGTGCGCTCGTTTGGGCACATCGCAAACGTCTCGCGCTTGGCGCCGTGTTAATGCTTATTAACCAGGCGATGGGCCTGGTTTTGCCTGCCTCAACAAAGTACTTGATCGACTCCGTCATCGGGCAAGGGCGCACTGATCTTCTTTGGAAGATTGCCCTTGCCGCAGCGCTCGCCACCATCGTTCAGGCGTTGACGTCGTTCAGCTTGTCCCAGGTTTTGGGTGTGGCGGCGCAACGCGCAATCACCGAGATGCGCAAAAAGGTGCAGGCACAGATCTCACGCCTGCCAATCAGCTATTTCGATTCAACCCAAACCGGCCAACTAATCTCCCGTATCATGAACGATGCTGAAGGTATTCGAAATCTCGTCGGCACCGGTTTGGTCCAACTCGCCGGCAGTTTCATCACGGCGGTTGTGGCTGTGTGCGTGCTGTTTTGGCTCAACTGGCGACTCACCGCATTCGTGATTCTTGTGCTCGGCTCTTTTGGCGGAGCACTCGCTTTTGCCTTCTCTCGCCTGCGACCTCTCTTTCGAGAGCGCGGTGCGCTCGTCGCGGCATTAACGGGACGCCTCACCGAGTCGCTCGGAGGCATACGCGTCGTTAAAGCCTACACTGCAGAGAAACGTGAACAACTGACATTTGCGCGCGGCGCCCACAAACTCTTCCGCAACATCGCAAAATCGATGACCGGTGTTTCAGCGACGACCGCATTCTCCTCGCTCGTTGTCGGCGCCGTTGGTGTGGTCATCATCATGGTGGGCGGACCATCAGTCGTCAGCGGCGCGATGACGCTCGGTGACCTGTTCATGTACGTTTTGTTCACGGGACTAATGGCAATGCCGATGATTCAATTCGCGGCGATTGGAACACAGATCACTGAGGCGTTCGCCGGACTCGATCGCATTCGTGAAGTGATGAGTATGTCGACTGAAGACGAAGAGGATGTCAGACGCAAGCCGCTGCCGGACGTGGAAGGCGAAGTCGAGTTTCAGAACGTGTCGTTCGAATACAACGAAGACACGCCGGTACTCAAGAATATTTCGTTTAGCGCGCCGGCCGGTTCAACCACGGCACTCGTTGGATCGAGTGGCTCAGGAAAGAGCACGCTAATCAGTCTGGTGATGAACTTCAATAAGCCGTTAACAGGCACCATTCGCGTCGATGGGCAGGATTTGCAAACTCTTCGCCTGCGCGACTTCCGTTCGTACCTCGGCGTGGTTATGCAAGACAACTTTCTGTTTGACGGTACCGTGGCTGAAAACATCAGCTTCTCAAAACCAGACGCGACGCGCGCAGAGATTGAAGCCGTAAGTCGCATCGCTCACGTTGAAGAGTTCGTGGAGAAGTTTGAAAAAGGTTACGACACGATTGTGGGTGAGCGCGGAGTGAAGTTGTCAGGTGGACAACGACAACGGATCGCAATCGCGCGCGCAATTCTCGCCGATCCGAAGTTGTTGATTCTGGACGAAGCTACCTCGTCGCTTGATAGTGAAAGCGAAGCATTGATTCAAGATGGACTGCGAAGGCTCCGTCGCGGCCGGACCACATTTGTCATCGCCCACCGGCTATCCACTATCCGCAGCGCCGATCAGATTCTTGTGCTTGAAGCTGGCGAAATCGTTGAACGCGGGACACATGAAGAACTGATTGCGGCGGGTGGAAGATACAAACAGCTCTACGACAAACAGTACAACCTCGAGCGAGATCAGTTTATTAATCCAGGAGAAGACTTTACTCCGGAACCGTCGAGGCCTGTTGGGCAAGGGGTTCGCATATCAAATCTGTAAGAACCCGAATCATTGGTCAGTTATCATTCGACATTTATCAATTATCATTTGCGCGTTTCAATACAAAGCGCAACCTGCAAGTTCCTAAAATGACGATTGATAAATGTCGAATGATAACTGACCAATGATTTGGTTTTCTTATGCGGCTTTCTTCTTACCAGCCAAACTCTTTTTCAGGACATCCAGCAGATCGACAACCTTGCCTTCTTCGCGCTCTGGCACTTCAACATGAACGACGTTCTTCTTGCTCGCCTTCTTCCTCGCAATTAACTTTCGCAGATTCTCCGCACGCTCGTCCTTAAGTGTCTTGAGCGAGAATGACCTCGCCGAATGCTTCTTAACAACGGTTTCAAACTTCTTCACCGCAGACGCCGGGACTTTTTTCTTCTCAGGCAGACCGACGTCCTTCGGTGTGCGTATCTCGTCAGAGAACCTCATTGTCTCTGCCCGGAGAATTCCATTCTCCGGAAAGATCGTGACCAGGTATTCCTTGCCCCGCATGACAAAGGTCGCAATCCCAGCGAGTTTACTTTTCTTCATCGTTTCTGCGAGCAGCTTGTAAGCCTTTTCTGAGCCACTTGACGGAACGAGGAAATATGAACGGTCAAAATATATCGGCGCGATCTGCTCCAATGGAGCAAAGCTCCGCAAATCGATGTCGCGACTTTGTTCCGGTGCTAGACGTTCCAGTTCGTCGTCAGTCACAAGGACGAATTTGTCTTTCTCGATCTCGTAGCCGCGAATCATGTCGTCAGCATCCAGATCCTTTTCGGTTTTTTGCGAGTAGTACCGACGAGAAAGCGGGACCCCATCTGGTCCAAGCATGCGCAGCGGGGTGCGTGCGTTCCGATTACCGGGATACAAATCGACTGGAACACTGACCAGGCCAAACGTCAACGTGCCAGACCAGAAAGGCCGCGCTCCTCGTTGCTCCTCGTGATCGGTTGCTGGTTTTCGGCGTGTCTTACGCACTGCGGGCACTGCGCTTCTCCTTCTTCAGTGATTCAATACTCTTCGAAAGTATCTTATCGAGTGACGCTGTCTTCGATTTCGACTTCACAAGTTTCAGTCGTGGCTTATGACCTTTGGCCTTCTTTTCAACAAACTCCATTACGCGCTGCCGGTATTCATCTTTGTATTCTTTGGGATCGAAGTCGCCTTTCAGGAGTTCAACTAGCTGTTGGGCCATCGCCAGCTCCCTTTTCTCGGGCGCGCGCCCGGCCGGCGTTGGGAGGTCTTCAGCTGATAAGACCTCATCGGCGCTGCGCAATGTGCACAACAAGAGGTAGTCGCCTTCAGCCCGCAACGCGCCGGTATACGACTGTTTGCGCATCACCCAGTGGGCAATGCCTTCCTTCTCCTGATTCTTCAACGCTTCGGCGAGCGCAAAATAAGCTGCCTGATCTCCATCCGGTCCAACGTAATACGGCCGATCGTAATACGCGGGCGGAATAGAAGTCGCAGAGACGAACTTTTTGATTTCCACATCGCGCGAGGCTTCGGGGACAAGTTTCTCGAGATCCTCTTCCTCGAGAATAACAAACGTACCGGGTTCAACTTCGAAGCCCTTTCGCACCTCTTCGTTCGGGACTTCGTCGCCACTCTCAGGATTGATCATGTGCTGCTTGACTCGCATCTTTGCTTTGTCGTCCAGGATGTGAAATCTGATCGCGCGATCCTGAACCGCTGAATAGAGCTTCACGGGGATCTTCGTCGAGTTCAGCTTTAGATTTCCTTTCCAGATTGCTCTTGCGGCCATGGTCTAATCCTCAATTTGTGCGTGTGCGCAGTCTGTTGTCGGGCAGTAGATTTCGAGCGCGGTGGTGTACTCTACGCAGATTGGACACAGCGGCCCATCGCAGGCAATACACCTGTACTCCGTCTCATATACGTACGTGTGACCGCATGCCGGACAGATTTCAGTTCCGGACTCCAGCCACCACGGCAGATTCCTCAAAGGTTTTGCCACGACGGATTACACCAAAGCATTTTGAGTTCCAAAAGCTGCGGATGATTGACTCAGTGGGATGGGAGTCAGCCCAAGGTTGAGTGGTGCAGTCAGGAAGGGGGCAAGCGGCCACTACATTGAAGGTTCGATAGCGACAACCAGCGCGCCCCCGCTCAATTCACAGGATCGTCAACATCGTGGGAAGCAGGAAGAAGCGGGGGCGCGCTCGTTGAGTGTTAGGTGAGTTGGATGTAGTCACCGCTTGCCCCCTTCCCAACTGCACAACTCAACCTTGAGCTTCGCACCCACCCGCTACTGCGAGGTGGTACTGACTCCATCACACGACGTTGTTGAACCGATCGCGTTTACAAGATCGCGGAACATACGGAAACGACTGCCAGAGGTTTTAGCCTTTTTGAGTTCAGACTCTGCGCGACGTTAAGAGCGCTCACCCAATCCACTCGAGCCGCCCGTTGCAAACACATTTCCAACGTGGAATTCTGATTCGTGAGCACGGCTTGAAAACGCGAAACATTTAGCCACACTTGAAGGCTCCTGCCGTCGTAATCCTCTGAGGCATTGATCGCAGTTAACGCTTCCGGCAATAGCTCAGTAGTTAGTTCAGGGTAGGCCTCCGTGGCAACGGTCACAAGAGAGACCAGACTTTTTGCCTTATCCGGTCCAGACGGAATTCGAGCTACGAGGGCGCGTGCCTCCAATACAAACTGTTTGGCAATTCTTCTCTCCCGGCTTTGAGTGGAATCGCTCGCGCCATCCAACAGCAATAGCAGGGCAATGCGACTATCCTTAATGCGGGAAGCCCTTCTGTTTACCTCACTCCAATTTCGGGCTCTCATACTCGCCTTGCCGGCGTAGTATTCAATAAGTTCGACAAGTGTTTCGCGAAGTTGCTCAACATCGATCTGCTTGATCCAGACTTCCGCTTCTTCGAACCGCTGACCTTGGATCAAGTTCCAAATGCCTCTGGCTAAGACTTCATTGCGACGCTCCTGGTCCTCAATGTCTTTCGCTTTCTCGAGTGATGACAGATCTCCAAATTGAAAGACCTCCTCGGAGTTCGCCAAACGCTCCGCATATCCGGTAACACTTTGAATCGACCCTGCTTCGACTCCTGCGTTCTTGCAGCGAACCATCAGATCAAACTTGAGCTGTTGCCAACCGCCAGCGGTACTGAAACGGAGACGCGCTGAATAGACATTCAGCTTTGCCACGAGAAAAAGCAGCTCCACCAGCCGGTCCCCTTCATGCGGACCATCACCAACGAACAAGAGCTGCTTCGTTACATAACGACCGGCGCTCATCAAGTAAGCATTTGCAGTTGCGGGATCTACCGAGTAGCTGGCAGCATTCAGCGGTCTGGTAAGTACTCCATATCGAAGGCTCGCGCCGTTCGGGGTTTGGTCATCAGCAGCCGGCAAAAGCACCACTCGTTCACTGAAGCCGTACGCGGAAAGATAAATAGCCTCGGCCGGTCGGTAAACGCTACCATTTTCCAGAATGCGTAACCCCTCTCGGAACAAGACGTCAGCACTAAACGGATCGGTTCTTCTAAGGTCGTAGAGAAATTGAGGAAAAGTAATCGGGATCCCTCGTTGTAATACTCGGCCTGCTACTTCGACCGCCCTCTTAGCATCCAACGCCAACATCTCCTGGGCCCCAGAAAGTTTTTCATAGTCCGTGGTATTGGCGGAGCTTGCGTCCTTTCTGACCTCAGTCAGTTTCTCCTCGGCTGACGCACCTAGCCGCGCATCATTGCGAGTCATGGTGGCAATCAGACGTTTCATAGCACTGTCTAATTGTCCAAGCTTCTCCGAGGAAGCCATTACCTCGGCATCTTCGTAATGACTAAGCAGATCATCAAAGGTTTTTGAAATACTTGTCTGAGCAAATTCAGGATCATGCTTCCAAACCAGATCAACTGCGCGTGAGACGACCAGTGATCGTTGAGTCACATCCTGAATCGAACCGGATGAATTCACTGTCTCTTTGAGTAATTGTAATGCTTGGGTCTTTCGTGTCGATCTTGTGAGTTCTTCCTCAGGTGTCTCAGCTGTCCGAGTTTTCTTTGGTTGCTGGTTTTTTGAAGTGCCGAGAGTTTGAGACGAGAGTGGCACAACAAGCGAGATAAACAGAATGAGAATCAAGGCTCTCATAAGATCACTGCTGCGTTGGTTGCGACCCTGCCAGGAGATAGAGAATTATCAAGGGAGATCGGACGGCAGTCTGCCTCTTCACGACATCAGCTGTCAAACTCGAAATAGAACAAGATTCAAGCTTCCCAACAAGCCGACAAGCAAATGTCCGATATGCTTTAAAATCTAAAATCTACGATTTCTTCCGCCACACAAACTCGCTGAAGTCTTCGGCGGCTGATTCGTCTTCGTTGACTACATACTCTCGATAAACAGAGCCGCCACTTAAGTCCACTGGAATCGGATCTTCATGAAGCAACTTCTTCTTGCGGAAGATCTGCACCGTACTTTCCTCATTCTGTTGTTCGGCGGCCGCGTTCTCAGTGCTCGCATTCGTATCCAACCCGTCAAGCCTGCGAGTTTCAAACAATCGATTGATTCGCTGTGACAAGCTGAAGTCGCGGTTTTTTGTACCAGCCGCACCATATTGTTTTGGGCCAAGCGGCATGCTGAAATAACCGTCTTCGTCTGTTGTTGCGGTGCCCGTTGTACCTGCTTTGCGTTCAGTCAGACGCACCGTGAGTCCTGCCATCGGCTCCAGACCAGGAGCCGAAACAAATCCATGGAAGACTTTTTGGCCTGCGGCAGCAGCCGATGCAACACGTTGCACACGCGCTTGGCCTTTTTGGGCAGTCGCTCGTAACTTTTCGGCTCCTTCGATCGAAACTTGCAGCGCGTCCGCACGCGGATCGTTTTCGCCGACCGTTGCTCTCAGTCGCTCCAATTCTTTGTTTTGCGAGGCAATGAATACGTCAGGAAGTTTGGTAAGTACGCTTGCAATCTCAAGCGCAGATGCCAAAGCTGCCGGAGCACTCGCGTCGAGGGGTGCTTCAATGAACCGTCGCCGTATCTCTTCGGGTGACCGCGCCGACCCAAAGAGTCCAGAGAATGAGTTTTTGCTTGCCATGATTGTGCCTCCAATGGAGCAGACTTGCTCGCCTAGCCAATCGGATCAGTTCCTCCTCTGCCTGAACAGAGTCTTGGACAGAAGGCCTCGACGAAGAAGAGATTATCTCTAAAAATTCGCAGGGTCGGAATCAATGCGGTGGCTACGATGCAATGGGTCGACTGGTTATCGGTGGTTGTATTCATCAGCCCAATCGACCAAGCGGAAAAGAACGTGCGAAACCAGGTTTCTGAAAACCGGTTATCGGCGACTCGGACACTGCCGCCGAACAGAAATGCGTCGAGGAAGAAAAAGACATTCGTCGACGAAATCTCACACTGGTTATCGACAAACCCGAGGTCGTCCAACGACAGAATCATTATTGAACTGATGCCGAAGGCCTGAGGCTGAGTAATCACATCGAGTGTGATCTGATTCTCGCTGACTAAAGTCTTGCCCGTGGTCCAGCGGCGAATAAACGGTGGGGCAAACCCGGGAGGATCTTCGAGATCTATCAAACCCAGCACAATCGCAATCGCGCAGAGGTTATCCAAGTCCCTATTAATGAACAGGAGAAGGAGCGCCAACAGCAGACCGAGCGTCCATTCATTGCTGAGTCCAAAGTTTCCAATCAAAACAGTTGCGCAGATCAGATCCATCCCGCGTCCGGTTGAACCTTGCGTAACTAATCGATTGCGCGCGACGACCACCTGCCCAACTGAGAAGAACGTGACAGCTCGACCCAGCGGCGCAACGATCATATTGTCGCGCATGGAAACAGTTGGAAGTGCATTTCGTCCGCGTTGCCTTAGCAATGCCAGAGCGTTAGTGGAACTCCACGATGTTGGTTCGACGATTGGCAGAATGGCCCAAATGTGCACGCCACCACGAATTCCAATTTGCGCATTTGCGACCGGTTCACCAGTCCGCGGTCCATTGTCGTCAATGCGATTGTCATCCATCTGCAGACCCTGAACGATGATCGCAAACACGCCACAGATCGGCTGCAGATGACTATTGCCGTTGAGAACTATCTCGTTTCGCAGAATTCGCAGATCACTTACCTTCGCTAAAGCGATCCCGCCGTAAGCGATGAAAAGGATCATCGACTGCGGAATTTGTGCCAGGTTGCGCCACATACAGCGCGTGATGTAGTTGTCGTAAATGTGTAGTCCGTGAACACCTACCATCTCAGGCTGTTGAGCGAGGTTCCAAAAACGCACCACACTGATTCCATTAATACCCATATCGGTGATGCGATTACGACCAATCTTGATATCGTATAAATCGCCCGCAGATTCAAACCGGACATTTGGATTGTTTGGATCGTCTTCCTCTGTGAGATCGGGCGGTCTGCATGGGAAGCAAGGATCTTCAGAACCGGGATTGTCGGGAACGTCATCCGGATCGTTGGAGCCGACCAATCTGAGGCTTCCTAACGTGATGCCATTCCAGATGCCGCCTTGAATGATATTGTCGAGAATTTTGACGCGATCAGATCCCCCGGCGATTTGAATACCACCACGCGTAACGTCGCCTGTGTAGACGGGTGGTACCGTTGGCGTGTTTACCCCTGCCGGAGCGAGCGGCTGCCCGATAGCGGGCGGAATCGTCACCGGTAGCGGCTGATTTCGTCGTACTTCAATGGTGTTAGATTGGATCAATACATCATCACCACGTGAGAATATCGCCTGCCAGACGGTTTGAAGCTCGCGCATCTGAATCAGGCAACGCAGAATGTTCACGTGGCGTGAATTGTTCACCTGCACCGCGCTGCGTGGTCCAGACTCTATCGCCAGATCCTCGACGGTGATCTCAGTCGAGTTGGAAATCAGAAATCCAGGCAAAGGCGTATTGCCCTGCGTCACGGCCTGGACTCGCGAACGCGGACCACAGCCGTGGATCTTGATGCTTACCCGTTGGTTAATAAGAACGCTTTCGTTGTAGATACCCGGCAAAACGCAAATCTGGCCGCCCGCCGGTGGAAGTGCATTGACCGCAGTTTGAATGCTGCCGAAGTTTCCAAAGCTGTGCGTGCCATCACCGACAGAGTAAGTGCAACAACCCTTCAGTCGCGTCAGTGGTAGAAAAGTTGGTCTGCAATCGTCTTCAACCTGGACCGCTGCCTGATTGCCGGGCCAATGAATTATTCCGAGTGGCGCAATCCAACGTCGTACGCCATGTGGTGAACGACCATTCGCTGGTATTTCACCTAGCTCCCAGGGAACAAAGATGTTCGGCGTTTCTGGTCGAGCCGCGATGATCCAGAAATCGTTTTGCCGCAGGTTAGTTCCGCTAAAGGTCACTTGCAGACCAGTGTTCGCCAGTGAGACTGCCGTGTTGGCAACGAAATTGATTGTCGCGGGCGACTGCGTATCACCTCCGCGATTCCACACTCGCATATAGAAGTAAGTATCTTCCGGTGGATCTTCGTTGCTGATTGCGGCCGCGTCGCTACGCGCAGTCCATCGTTGCCCAAACGGCATAACTGGAGTGCCAGTGTCGTTGCCCGGCGCGTTCGCAATAAACAGTTCTTGCGTGTCGGGGTTATAGCTTCCACTCACCTTGCTGTGAAATCCTGACAGCTCAGCGTTCTTTTGTCCGTTTGAAAGAAGCGCAGACCACGGCAACAGTTCGACGTTCTGGCCCTCAAGTGGAAAGTGCGCCTGGTCCTTCGGCACCGTAAGCATCTGTATCCGACGAAGAGCGCCCGTGTTGTCGGCGAGAAGTTTGACTCGATAAAGAGGCGCACCGTTATCAAATCCCCACGTGAACTGGTTCGCTCCGGTAATCTGAACACGAATAGCCTGGTTTTCCGCGCCCAGATAGCCGCCGTTCACTGGCGGCGAGCAAAGATCATCGGTGCCAGCAGTGCCGTCAGGCTCGACGAGTAACCTCGCATTTGGAACCAGCTCGAAATCACCGTTCACTGTTCCAAGCGGTGCGAGATTTGTGAGTAGCTGCGTCCATGCCGCAGCGCAGTCGACGTCACCTACATTTCTCAGAACACGCGCACGTCGCATCGTGCGGATGCGCGCAGACGTATCCGCACCTCCCAACGCAGCCTCTAACAGTTCCTTATCTTCAACTCCGGAGACCGGTTGTTGCCAAACGTCGAGCCAAACGAAATCGAATTGCTCATTGGCGGGCGCAGTCAGTGATTCGTTTGGACTAGATCCTTGCTGCAACCAATCTCGTTGTAAGTTGAATGGCTCGTCGGCTTCTAGTTCAAGACGAAGTCCGCCTACGTAGTACTGACCTGCACTTAAAACTAGTTGGCCACCAACTGTCTTCAAGCGAAAACCGTCGTCTGGACTTCCGGCTGGGCCGATCACGTCGACGCGCACCCGACGCGCATCTTCAGCATCAAGCCGCTCGGCTTCGTTGAAGTCGTCATCGGTAAGCACCCGGCCCTGCTGCATGTGCACACGGTCATAGTGTTTTCTTAAATCGGTTGCGTCGCGTGAGATGTCGATGTTTGGCATAAGTCCTCGAATCAGGTTTCGAAAATGTAGACGGGGAGAAGGCCGAACGGCGCAAACTCCTCAACCTTCGCGCGCAGGCTGTCGAATAGGATGGGATTCTTCAGACTGCTGAAGGCGCCGATTTCCGAGGTGTTCTCGGCGCCTCGTTTAAGAAATTCCGGAGCGCTTTCGGCAAGCTGCGCATACCCCGGTTGGCCAAATATTCTTGAAGTGAACGTCGCGTTGAACTGGCGCACAAAATAAGACTCGTATGGGTGCGGAACGCGACTGTGTGTTGAAGTTGGATCGAGAGGATCTCGACGTTCAAGCACGGCGCTAAAGCGGAAGCATCCCTCCTGAGTATTCGTCACTGTCGCGAGACCGGTTATCAGTACTTCAGACGCGTCGAGCCATTCGACTTCGACTTCGCCAAATACTGTCGTTCGTTGCATGAAAACTTTGCCCGCAGGGACGGAGATTGCCGGTTCGATTGAATTTTGGCCGTCGACAATCGAGTCGCGAATTTCGAGCGTCGTCAGTTCGCCCGCGCCGTCGACGCGAACTGGACCAACAATTGAATTCTCAATGACAAGCCTTTCGACGTTGCCGCGAACGCTGAGGGGAACAGGACGAATAGGATTGCCGCTGGCGTCAGTGCCACCTGGATCCAGTGTGACGTGACGCAACGTTACGAGCTCATAGTCTCCAAGAAGTTGGATTTGGAATGCGCCATTCGCGCCTATCCACAATCCATCGATCGTGAGTTCAGATTCAGTATTCGCTGACGTGTCCAGCAACCAGTTGTGCGTGAGTCGTAGATAAGGACGCCGGCGATTGGCTGCGCGAAACTCCAATTGCGTGATCTGATTGCGATCGTCGATCGGTGTGTAATTCGCCGAATCGGTGATCTCAGCGACGTCACGAATAATCGGAGGCGGTCCTGGTGAACCCGGCGGCAAAAAGTTTGGATTCGCGGGAAAACCGGTTTGAATCGCCCCACCATCACTGATGGTTCTCGTAACTGCCGATGTTAGAAACTCTGCGCGGTCGTACCCGCCGGCGCCGATTGGTCCGGAGAAACCATAGTGATACGACACGATTGGTTGAGGTGCCGCGCCCGCGCCAACCCAACGGAGACGGCCACGACGCGGATCGACGAGCCAATCCTTTGCTACGCCTCCGACGACAGCGGTGAAGGTCGCGAGATCGCCGGCTACGATAAGTTCTCTTGGAACCGGCACGAAACGTTGCGGAACAAGATCATTCCGAAACGTCTTCACGACAATGGAGGCATCCGAAGTATCTTCGTCAGTCGATGTGGGCGCTGTGTTTGACGCATAAACACCTGGAGGAAGTAAGCCTCGCTTGCCACACTCATCTATCAGCGCCGCAACCAGCAGCGGGTACCAAATGACTGGATTGCGTAGTGCGTTTCGTTGCAGCAGAGGCAAGACTTGCGAGATTTGGAACAGACGTGCTTCGCTCGGAATGCGTTCATTGCGGAACCGTCGTAATAAGTCGAGAACGACAGCAGCCTGTGGATTTGTCAGTGAAATGGGTGGCGATGTTAGTAACGTGTTAAGACGCGCCAGGTCCTGTTCAGTGACATCAAACTCGGCGTGATTTAAGAGACGGCAACGGATCGGAGCAGGCACTTCCCATTCTTTTGCGGAGATCCATTCTTCCCAATCAAAACGTTCTCGATCGTCTGTTCGGTGACGCCGCGCAAACAGCGGTATGTCACGACCTGATGGATCAAACGTAAACGTACCGGCCAATGGACCCGGTCGAGGCGTGATGTCATCAAGACGCGTTGATACTAGCCGGTACAGATGAAAGCCCAGCTTCGCGATCCCATAACGTCCGTCGCGTCCGCGAGGTCTTCGAACGTCTGGCGTATGATGAAATTCATCGAATGGAGAATCCGCGAGCTCTGCACCATGTGCGCTGCGAAGATCTGCCCAGCCACCCGGCGGTGTACCAGTAAGTAGACCTACGTAACGATCGGGTCGAGGATCTAATCCATGTCGCGCGCGGCCAAGCCTGCGAAACTCCTCGACCAGTTTCCCTTCCCATCCGGTGATGTCGGCGATTAATTCTTCAAGGATACGAGGAGTGCCGGCGCGGCGACGGTAATAAATCGTTTTCGCGACGTCGACGCGAATGCGCGGATTCTCGGCTGATAACAATCGAGTAGCGACTAATTCACCGATGTAGGGCACGGCCCAATCGGCGCAAAGATCTATGAACTGATCGTCCCACAATCGATCATTGCTTCGACGCAACGTTGCGGCTTGTTGCGCAAGCACTTCGATAAACCCGCGCAGAACTCCCTGCGGTTCAGCCAACCCGTCTTGTTCGCGATAATGCTCCGGGAGCATGGCCCAGAGTTTCTCAGCGTAGTACCGGTCAAAATGATCGTGTACAGGCATCACTCTGTCCTCCCATTCAGGAGCAATGTGTTAGTGAAATCGAAGTAATGTCCGGCGGGAGGCTTAACGCCAAAGTTGCTGAACGGAGTTGAATTGAAAGTCAGGCCGGTGACTGAAACCACGCCGGTGAGGGTCAGCAAGAATTCAAACAATCGGCTGCGGAACAATGGCTTACCGATGCCGAGCCGTTCAGGTGGCAATAGTCCTGTCTCAACATCCATCAACGCTGTGCGCGCGTTCGACAAAACCTCATCTTCAAACCGTTTTGGATCGTGAGTTAGTTGGACCGACAACGTTGCGACGGAAGCAACTGCACGTTCAACCTGAATTGGTGTATTGGGCTGGGTCAAACCTCGCAGATAACCCAGGATCAACTCGGTGAGATCTCCATCAGCGAGATACCAAACGTGCGCCGCGGGCACCTGAAGTTCCGAA
Organism: Pyrinomonadaceae bacterium; assembly: GCA_035457565.1. Taxonomy (GTDB): domain Bacteria; phylum Acidobacteriota; class Blastocatellia; order Pyrinomonadales; family Pyrinomonadaceae; genus PSRF01. The sequence continues at coordinate 24,300 of DATIBJ010000254.1, forward strand.
CTCCAACGCCATTCAGTTGCAACTGCGCGAACACCGGCGTAACTCGCCGTGGCCGCTTCGAGGTCTGCAAGTGAGACGGCGCGTCCTAGAAGCAACGCCGATCGTGGTGCGAATTTCTGTAAGCTGTCGGCGGGTTCCTCATCTGCTCCGCCATATGGCGGCACAGGCGAACGAACGCTCTTCAACCCCTTCACAGGTTTGGCGAGTTGCGTGATCGAATCGGTCGGAGGCATCTTCGAGCCTCCGCCATGACGATAGTAGGCGACGAGTGATGAACCCGTGTTCAGGCGCTTTCCGTGTATTCCATCTCCGAATGTGACAACGCTCTCATTCTTGTCGTTTTGACGCACAACGTAGATCTGTGCGTCGTCCTTCTGACCGTAGAAGCTTTTCACTTCGGTCCACTGCAATCCATCAACGTAGACTTTCAAGCTGCTGGTTAGACCAGAAGGAGTGCTGTCAGACGGCCACGGAAGATAAGTGACCGGGCTCTTTTTCAATGTGAAGCTTTGGTTGGCAATTGATCCATCACCGGTCCCTAGCACTTCGCCATTGACGGTTTCGCCGCGCGATGTATGGATAATATTGCCGAATAGTCTGACCGGCGTAGCCAAAGACAGGGGCCATGGATCACCCTGGACGGAGAAACTTCCGGTTGCGAAATTTAGAATTCCCGGCCGTAGCAATCCGAGTCCATTGAAGTCTTCAAGTTCAAACTCTCCCGGTGGCGCGGCATCGCGGGGAGATTCGATTGGCGTTTCCACTTTCAGGACATCCCCTTGATCGATCTCTGTTAGAGCTTCGATGGTGACCTTGCCACCGGACACAAAGGTATGGTGAATGGTTACATCAGTCGGATCCACGAGGAGCCACGAGAAATGGCTGGTGAACGGTACCGCTGGCTCGACTTCAATTCTCGTAGTGTTGGCTGTAACCGCAGGGACTGGTACTTGTGCAATCACAGGCCCGGGAGTACCGGGTCCGCGAATGATGGTTGTCGAAGCCGCCTGCAGTTCAACGGGCTCAATTTCGACCTTCGTGATTGCGGTCTCATTAAATGAGCCACCTCCTTCAACAATCAGATCTTGTCCAATGTGAAACGAGGGTGTGATCGAATCGAGCAAGAAAAAGGAGCCGTATGGAAGCAGCATCGGCCCGTGCGACAGCTCACCGAATCCACCGGTGGTCAGCGTCCATAGTGAGGAGGTCGACGCGGGTCTTAACAGTTTGACGTCATGCACTTCTTGATGGGCCGAGATCGGGACCCAGGTTGATAATGTCACCGCGGTGTATGGCAGACGATCGGCGCCTTGCACGTCCGCCACGCTGGCAATCATCCTCGCGTGGCTTTCGGTTCCCACCTTAACCAGCACAAGATCGCCTTCCTCCACCGATACTGTTCCAATCTCGCAGAGCAAGGTCGAGAGGTTAAAAGCAATATTACCGAAAGTGTTTGGACGGATCGGTAGGAACGACCACTCATTCAACAACGGGTGAATCGTGGTTTGTACGTCGAGTTCGAACACCTGCGGTGGATTTCCGTCGAATGCTCCCGACCTGAATGCAGTGCCTACAGGCAGCGTCACTACCTGTCGCCCATCTGCAAACGCGGCGAGCTCGGCCAGAGCGGATACCGCAGGGCGCGGAATATAACCAAGCGGCGCGACAAGTTTTCGCAGCGACTCACGTCGACGCGCTGTGCGTACATATGATTCGTGAGCCAAAACGTCGTCGTAGAACGACGTGAGATCGCACACGTAAGCCCACATCTCGAGCAGCATCATTCCAAAGTCTTCCGGATGACGGCCGCGCCAATTTCCGATTGAAGCGAGTGTTTCTCTGAGACCGTCGCGATCGCGCTCTATCAAATAACGCAGAGACCAAAGCGGGTGGTTCTCAAGAGACGCTGTCGTGCGGATTGAAATTGCCCGGAGCAGCGCACGTCGAAATTCCGCGAAGGTGCCAGTCTGTCGTGGGATTTCGGTTAGACCCGCACGAATAATGGTCTCAGGTGGAAAGCGAAACTCGTCGCAGATGCAGTTCATGCGCCTCCCTCCATGACCAGCCGGACCGCACCGCGTTCAGGAAGTTCGGGATTGTTTTCGACGCGAATGATCTCGTCAGCCGCGACCGAATAGACCAGTTCACTAAACAGTCTTTTGGCGAACCAGCCTCGTCGTCTGATGTAGATATCTTCAACAGCGCGAACACCCGGAACTTCTTGAATCGCCGCTTCGAGTTGAGCGCGCTCGAGAGCTTTTCCAAAGGTCCAGTTATCAGGTGAAAAGAACCCTGGCCGTGGTCTGACTCCGCGATGGCCAAACAGCGCCTCGAGAACTGCTTCCTTCACTTCACCGGCGTATGAAGTAGATGCCACGCAGATGTGAATCTCGAGATCGAGATTCGCGAACTTCGGATTTAGTCCATATGCTTCTCGACCTGCGAGCCGGTAGCGATTCAGTTGCCGCTCGAGATCGATTCGCAATTCTTCACTTAACGTGAACGTTCCTTTCGGATCAGGTGTGGCAAACAAAGTGAGCCAACTTCCGGTCCAGCGAAACTGCGCACCGGCACGTTGAACCCAACTGAGTTTTTCAACTGCCGCCGCATAGTCTTCCGCGCGGACTGCGCGGAACGTCTCCGCTCGAAATGCGTCCGGCGCGACGTGCCGGACATCCGCAAACGTTTCCGGATCGACGGCGTTCGACATACCGAACGGTACCTCGCTGCCCAGAAACTCGTTGTCTGTGATTCCGATCGGGTTTGTTACTGCGGTGACGAATGGCAACACAGCAGGATCAAACTCGTTCAGTGAATCGGCGCCGACGTTGTCGCCTCGACCACGTCCAAGGCGATAGACCGCACGAAACTGCATGCCACGTTCTGGGGCTTGACCAAAAACGTTATCGCCGAATTGAATGGTTACTCCCCGACCGCTGGCGTAATCGAAGTGGATGAACTCCTGAACTGTGTCTGTTTCATCAACTCTCCGATACGAAGAAACACGGCGCCATGAACCGTCGTCGAGCATGAAGTGTTTATCGGTTTGTAGAGACGAGTTGACACCTAGCATCGCCCGCTTCCATTCCCATTCACTGTTCGTGACCCAATTGCCGAGAATGCGCGTGCCGTCCATCACGCGAACTTCAGGTGAGGCGTTTTCAAGAGTCGGACCATGAAAAACCACGTCACGTTCCTCTGAACCTGGCAACGAAAACAGGAACCTCGAGCGCTCGGTGGCAAAGCTCGAGAAGTTTTCGTTGTAGAAGGTGTTGGTCACCGGCAGATGCTGCGGTTGCAAAGGCGGTAGCACAGCGGCTTGCGGATTGGGCTCTATCTCAAAGAACGCTTCGAGAGTTTCGCCGGCAGTTGCGGGCACGATATTGCCGCGCACGACGAGCGTCTCCATCTCCATTTCAAACGGTGTCGCAAATGCCCGTTCCCATTCAATTAACGTCAGGTTCGTGCCAGTGAGAGGATCCTGAAGCGTAGCGCCTTCATCATCGACATTGATTAATCGCACCAGCCATCGGCGAACCGGAACACTCGCATCAAGCGGATTCGTTTCCAACACAACCCACTTACCGGGAACGTTCGGATTGGTGAAATCCTCCAGCGGCAGATCCGCAGCGTGATGGCCTACCAGGTGAAGGGAGGTCGCGCCGATAAGTAGACATGTGTCATTCTCATCCCACTGGTACGCGGTTAATTCGTTGGCACTGTTCCGCAGATTAAAAGTTGATGTCGGGTAGATGTCGGTTTGCGAAGGCAATACACCTAACGGCGGTGTCAAACCGTTATGACCCTGGACAATTCCGTGGCCCACTTCATAAACCGACGGACTACGACGACGCCGAGTTGCTGGCGTGTCACCGGGAAGTGTTGCTGAAGGAGGAACCCAAACTGGAGTACCCGCTGAAACTACATGCACCGGAGCAGACACGTCGACTGAGAAATCAAGCCAGGTAGCGGCTCCTTTGCCGTCGTGCACGTTGTAGTCAATCATTCGCGCATGACGGCGAAGAGATCGACGTTGTGACGCAGATTCAAAATAGCCTTCCCGCGATATTCGATCCTGGTAATAAGCAAAATCGTCGCCCACGGCGCTCATCAACTCGGTGAGCATCATGCCGACGTCAGGTATAAGCCGATCTTTCCACTGCGGATGTGAATCAGACGCGAAATCAAGCAATGCCTGCCGGATACTCCAGAAATCGCGTGCGAGATAGTTGACGGGATAATCGATCAGAGTCTCTTCAGGACACTCGTGTGGACGCGCTTCGCAGTCAAGCTCGCTCGGGCAATTTGCTTTGAAACTGAACTCAACTTTACTGAAGTACGGATCAACTAACGGACTGGTAAGCCTAAACTCATAACGCGAGAAGTCGCCGGGTTGAGCGGTAATCACGCGCAATACGCGCCGGCCAAAACGTGTTACCCATATCGGCGGAAAATTCGGATTAAGCGGAACAACCGGCAACGATTCTCCACCGTGCTTACTAACAATCTCGATTTGAGATGGTTGCACCACACCGAGGATCTGTTCGGCATTCAACGTCGCATTCGGATGGAAGAACACAAACAGCGTCGTCTGGTTTTCGCGGACGAAGATAAAGTCGATCCCGACGATGTCGTCGCGCGAACGCAGATTCTCGATGCGGTCTATTGCAGCCATGGTTAACGAGTCACTTCCAAATTCAGATAACGGCGTTCGCCACGCGCTTTCAGCGTGTAAGCGATCTTGATCTCAAGTCGTTCTTCGATCGCCTGAGCTTTTACGTCGTTGACGTCGATTGCTGAGCCGAGCCAATTGGTGAGTGCTTGGAAAATCGTCACCTGAGCTAACGACGCCGACACTTCACTGTTAGGAGCAAACACGAGTCGCTTTATCCCGCAGCCGAAATCGGGTCGATTGACTCGCTCGCCAGGGGCTGTGAAGAGAACCTGGATCATCATCTGTTCGACGTGCTCGGCGTAGTTTTCTTCTTCAGCCAAACGGCCACGGCCCAGATCAACCGCAAAGGGATGTCTTATGCTGGTGAATGGTTCAGCCATGGTTATTGACTTGAAACTTTCGTTTGAGTGTTTGAAATAGTGACCGGTCCCTGCGGTACCTGAGCGGCGCTCAGACAAAGACCAATGCTACTTTTGCTAAGTGTCGGGGTACTGTTAACCTTCGCGCGCAGGTCAGTCAGAAGCCACTGAACAGTCATGCACGGACTTGGAATGGGCGGCGTCGCCGGGATCTGGAATGGACATCCAGAGATCAAATACTGATCTGTCGACAACGCTGCGTATGCGCCATCAACCTTCACACGACTGTTCGTCGTAATGATTTGAACGGATCCTCCGTGCGGACACATCAGCGTTGAACTAACATTAAGAGTATTTCCAGCCACTGCTTAAGTAACCTCCCAAGCGCCATTGTTAACCTTCACAGTTGCCGAAGTAACTTCGACTTTCCCAGCCGACAACTCACTTGTGATTTTCGACGAGCTAACGGTGTGCGTTGCGTTACCTTTCTTGCTCTTGATGTCTTTAGCCAGCGTCACAGTCGCTTTGGCGGTTGTCGCAAGTTTCATCTCGTCGTTTTGATCGTCGATTCGCAGCGTTACCTTTTCAGTCTTCCAGATCTTGATCGGCGCGCCTCCAGGGTCTGGCAATTCGTTATCGGCCCAAAAGCACCCGCTCCAAATTGGATAACTAGGATCACCGGCTTCGAATTCAACCCATACGCCGGTTCCGTTTTCCGGTAGGCTGTAAAAGCCAACTTTCTTTCCCGCGTAAGGAACACACGGCATGGCCCACGACTCGACAGTGCCGAGAACGGCCGGCACTTTTACTTTCAATCGACCGCGATTGGTTGGATCAGCGTTGTCAGATACTGTTCCGCGATACTTCCCGAAGAAGTGGCTGCGGATCCACGTGTAACATTCCTTTGTCAGGTCATCGCCATTCATAAGTTAGTCAGCCCATCCATTCCGGATTAGATCGAAATCCATGAAGTGTTCTGCGGAATCGATCGAATGTCGCACTGCGGAACAAAACCAGGTCCCGCTGTGCCGGGTACCGACACCGCGCAGATTCACCAGGGTGTGGGAGCGAAGAACTTTCTTGAGGGCGCTCAAGGTCGTCCTGCCGGTAGCACGCATAAAGAAGCCAGCATCGATGAGTGTTCCCTCATTGCGCGCCTGGAGATCTCCGTTGTCGTCAACCGGAGCGTAAACGTGGCTGACACGAGATCCGGTGGCAATGGTGGAAAGCGCTGTTCCGCCGAGGGCCGTTAAAGGAGACTGTTGAACCGATCCACTTAGGTCCGACTTCGTGTTCAAGTCGACTTCCGTTGCGCTTGTTGAAGTTGGCCTCTCTACGTCGAATGTAATATCGAGATCTTCAACGTTGTGCTGCGGATCCTTGAGATTGATGATCAGATCACATTCGCCCTCGCCATCGAGTTTCGGACGCTTGAAATGCGCGGTCTCGATCCCAAATTCGTCAGAGGTCACCCAGAAATGAAATCCGTTGCGACGCGCCAGGCGTCGTATGAAACTCAGATCCGTTTCCCGTTGAACCAATGTGTGTTTCATTTCCATGTGCCCCGCCTGCGTTGTTTCTACGTCGGGGAGCAGACCCGCTTGCGAAAGAATCGATGAGACGGCCGAGCTATCGGTTAAATTGGACCACGCAACGGCCTTATCTTCACGATCCAGCTTGATCAGGGAATCGGCGCCCTGCACTGACAGAGTGGAACCGGAGCCGCCATGTTTGAATTGAATCTGTTGACCATAAACAGGTCCTTTCACAAGACACGCTGTGGGACTATCGTTTGTAGGCACAAGCACGGAGATTTCAGAACCTGGACCAAGAACCGTGTCCTTCAATAGCGGAAAATCGCCGTCAGCAATGTCGAAACTGTATTCAAGCCGGTAGTGCGTTGCTTCACCGACGCATTCGCTGACTTCAACGAACGCAGCGCTCGCTGCTGTTTCGTTCGGTGCACCGTTGACTCTGATAGCCACTCCCAGTCCCACTTGCTTTATGTTCCCTTCACTGGAATCTCGACTTCGCGTGCTTCAGTTAATGCTTCAGGCAACATCACATCGTTCTGTTCAGCGATGCGCCAGAAGCCGGCTGGATCATTTGTGTACTTAGCGGCCAGAAGATCTATCCGCTCGCCTTGTTTCAACAGATGAATTCCGAGCAGCACTTGATCGGGCGGTGGTGGAGGTGCAACTACAGTCACTTGTCGGCCCCGCTTGTCGGTGACTACGTAAGTTTCGGCTTTTAGATACCTACTCTTTGGATCGAACATAGATCTATCCCTTAGGTCGGAAGCATTCCGATAATCGATTCGACACTGTTTGCGAGATTCGCCAGTGCCAGTGCTTCTTTTTGCGCTTGTGTGAACTTGTAACAGAGCTTCGCGAAGTCGATGATCAACGACTGCCCAGGATCACCAGCCACATTCACCAGGTGATTCTCATTGAGCACAGTTAGGCCAAGTGAAACCTTCGCTCGTATCGGATAGAGAAGTGGTGAATACTGCTGTTCTTCGACTGAGAAGCTTGTGACGCGTACAGGAACGATGCGACCCGGTCCCCAGAAGAAAAGTACGACGGGTACTTGCAGTTTTGGTACGACATCAGCTGTCGCTCCAAGGCCGCCGACGCCGCCTATGCCCGAACTTAACGACACGCTCACGGATACGTTCAGCAGTCCGGCCAGTGCACTTGGACCAGGCGGGTAACAAAGCATTTCAATTGCTGAGATACGATCAGCCACACCAGCGATAAAAGCGACCGGATGTGTGGCTGGCTCTTCCAAAGCATCGGCCGCATCCAACTCCAGAGTTAGACTGAAAGTTTCCTGCGGATCGAATGGCTGGGCCAACTCATTAAGAAACTCCGCTGCGGCTTTGTTTGCTGCGTCCGCATCCTCGTAGGTGACTTTTTCTCTTGGCTTCCACGGAATAACCTGACGCGTCATCGTTTCAGGGTTGTATTGAAAGACGATGATGTTGGGGATTGGGACCAGCATCGGCGCTGAAAATTGAATCAGCGCACCTTTGAGAAGCTTTGGACTGCGTGTAAATCCGTTAGCCATGAGTTAGACCTTTTCGTAGTTCCAACCGAGTTTCTCCATACCCGTCTTGTTATGTGTCTTCGCCTCGCCAGGAATCTTTTCAAGTTTTTCCTTGAATTTCTTTTCGTCGTCCGTAAGAACGTCAGGTTTCGTTGGATCTCCAAGCTTGTGTGTTGTTGTTTTCGCCACCTCTTTGTAGTAATCGAATTCGAGCTGCGGCATCCGCGCGGTAAGCGCCTCACTCATCCGACGCTCGACCTCTTTGTAAGTCTTCTGCGCGGCGACATAAGTTTCCTTTGCAACTGTGTCGTCGCCGTACTTCTTCCGATAGTCTTTGAATTTTTGTTCAGTTGATATGAGATCCTCAGGCATGTGGCGCTCGAATTCGTTATTCACGGCACCTGCCTGCGACGCACCGGCGGTTCCGCCAACGTCGTCGGCCTCCGGCGTGATGTGTAGGCGTCCACTTCGGTGCGTCGCTGCCGCGAGTGAAATCGTCGGCATAATCTTTCCACGCGTGGATGACGGGCCTCTTGTTTCCAGAACCGAGATCGCCTCTTTCGGGTCGGTCGCCTTCGGCTTTTCGCTAATGTACTTAACCTCATTGCCCTCCCAGGTGAGACCCGGATGGTTCCAGCTCTTCTTAAAGGGCCGATGTGAATTTGTAGGAGCTGACGAGAAATAGTCAGCGATCAGGAATTGGGTCAGATGATGCGACTCGCGTCCGGCGCCTTTCTGGTTGGCATGGCTGTAAAACGCTAAACGAAGTCCTATTGGTGACGTTAACTTGAAGTCTTTGTCGGTGTCCGCGTACTCCTGCCAAGACGGCACATCGCTGGGATTAAGCGTTGCGCCAGTAATCGCATTCTTGACGAGTTCATCCACTTCTTTCTTGAAGAGATAACTGAATTGAAAGTCCTTTCCGAAGAGCGCCCAGATACCAACTACAACCCCTTTCTTCTCAAAAAGTGCGCGCGCATGAATGCGAATCTTAGTGAGCTGCGAGTCGTCGGTGACGCCCGACCACGTGTTCTTGACTGAGTCGATCCAGAGAGGCGACCGACCATCAATGTAGGGAAGATAAATATTCAGGATCTTTATTTCTTTGAGCGGTTTTGTCTCATCGATGATCTCGACTTCTGTCCCGTCTGGGGCCGTTACTTTGGTGTGATTGAAGCTGAGTGAAAGCACCACTCCTGTTTTCGCAAGGATGTAACCCTCAAGCGTTCGTGCGAAGTGAACGGGCTTAATAACCTGTTCGACAGCAGGAGTAGATTTAGCTTTGGTTCCCTTTGCAGGCTTAGGGACCGGAAGATCCATGAGCGCCTCGGACGCAATCTGAGTCGCCGCAATTGCAATTGGCTCAGCGTAGACATTGTTGTTGAGGCGGCTGTGTATCAGCTTGATGGCCGAAGTAAACACGTCGGGATACTTCAGAATAGTCGTGTACGATTGGAGGTTAGTGAGAACGGCAACTGTGTTGTCTACCGTGTTCTTTTCGCGTGTTTTTAGTTTTGCTCTTTTCTTTGTGTCGAGTAGCTCCTGCCGCCGTTTTATGTCGGGCAGATCGGTGATGGTGTGTAAGAGCTTATGGATAGTGAATAGGTTGATTCCTGAAGGTTGAAGACCCCCTTCATCTTCATTACCAACATCCTTTTCGGCAGCCAGTCGTGCGGCCGATTCAGAAATCTGATCAGCTATTCGCTCGCTCTCAGGATCGTAATTGAGTCCCATTTCTGGCTGGCCGGGAATAGGAGCAGTGTTTGTAGCGTTTGCACTTCGGCGCTTACTGGTTTGTTGCAGGACGTGAACCAATTCATGCTGGAAAACTTTCGCGCCACGCCCGTTATGAATGGAAAGCCCTGGTCGCATGAAAATATGACTGCCGGTTGTTAGCGCATCGGCGCCAAAAGTGTCAGTCATCGCCGCCGACTCAGAGCCCGTGTGAAGTCGAACGTGTTTTAGAGAACGACGAAATACAGACTCAGCGCGTTGTAATACTTCAGGAGTGAGTGGCTGGCCCGGGCCATGCGAAGGAACATGCCGCGGTCGGAAACGCAGAGGTCGATCAAGGGAGGGATACGGATTTGTGGTGACGGAGGTAGTTGCCGGGGCGGCTGGCGGCTCTTCAACGTAGTCCTCATGCGTTTCAGGGAAAGGATCACCCTCAGCAGTGAGCGTCACCGTACCGGCCTTCGGGATCGGTTTGAACACTCCTCCGAGAGCCTTCGCTGCAAGCAAATTGTTTATCTTCTTTACGACGTCATCGCGTGTCTCATTGAACTTGGTTGCAATTTCAGGAATGACCTGTTCTTGCCAGAGGATGTTTGGATCCACGCCCGCCGCGACGATCTCCTCCGCAACGCGCTCGTTGAAAAAGTCGAGTGCGCCAGTCTTTTGCAGAATAAATAGAGCGGCCTTCCCCTTGGTACCGAGGTTCTTCAAGATAAAGCCTTCAAGAACCGCCATAGCGCTCGCAATTATCGGCGGGAAATCTAGAATCTTTTCCGGCAATTGGAATTGTTCGACTTGTTTGAGGATGTCGTGGAACCGATCACCAAAGCTCTCCTGTTGCTCTTTCAGTGTGTCTTTAAGTTCTTGAGCAACACCCTTCTTTTTGTCTTCCTTTGTGCCGATCTCGTAGATAGTGGTCGCAATCTTGGCTATGGTGAATATGTTGTCGGCAATAAACTGGAGCGCAAACGAGAGGACCGGCCGCGATGCTGCGTAAGTGTGAAAGTCCTCCATCGGAACTTGGACTTTGTCGTGAAGTTTGCGGAGCGCTTTTGCGAGCGCCTTCCCCAAACGACGAAATGCGGCTATTGCTTTTTTCGCTTTTGCGAACTTGTCAGTACCGGAAGAAGTTTTCGCGACACCCGTGTCTTCACCTTTTCCTAACGTACTATGAGCCAACAGCGAGTCGAGACGGGGGTCACCAAATAGCAATAGTTGTATGAGATTCTCAGGATCGGCAGCATCTTTTATTCGCGTTAAGAGACCTTCCATGATCTCTCTAATTCCGCCAGCAAGAATCTCCTTAACCTTTTCCCAGTCACCGTCTGCCCAGAACTGAGCGATGGTCGCGAGCACACGGGCTGCGGCAATTCCCTGGCCCACTCCGGGGATGAACTCCGCGAGATCAAGCATTGTGTTGACGTACCACTCGATGCCCGCCTGGATATTTCCCATGGCGCTACCAAACGCGGCCCAAGCGAGCCCGTTATGAATGTCAGCCATGATCTCCACATCGGCTGGTCCAACTTGTTTGACTGCAATCTGCTCGTTCTTCTTGTTAAGGATTCGAACTTCAAGAAGTTTCTCGTCTTTCGCCAAAACCAGTGGGGTCTTATCGTCAAGCTCCAGGAACTTAGCTTCGGCATAACCGGTTGCCGCAGTCTTGGTCTTGGTCTTCTTTTTCTTCGACTTCTTGTCCTCTTCTTCTTGCTGACCCGCGCTGCCATACCCATAAGCGGGATGGTAGATGTAGTCGCGGAGGATCTTATTGACCTGGTAATGAACGCTTTTTGGTTCTCCGAGTATTGATTGGCCTTCGCGAGGATAAAGATTTTCGCCTACCGGGATTCCACTGCTGTAGGCCATGAAAACTTTGAATCCCTGATCCTTGACGAAGGCTTTGTAGCCCGACTTCCTTTGCACGCTCTCTCGAACAGCCTTGAAGTGCTCAGTTACGGCTTTTAGCGAAGCCACTCGCGGATCCAGCCACTCACTCTTGTTCTCATAATCAGGCAAGAAAACATGACGATCTGCAGGTTTCAACGCCAGGAAGGTAGGCAAATGTTTGACGGCAGATTCCATCCATCCGAGATATGCATGAACTACGTCGAACCGGCTTTCATATTCGAACGCAGCTTCGAGCTCAGGCGCGATCTCCAGCATCAACGCCGTCATCTCTGACTCGACGTCCTGCTCTTCCAAAAATGACACTGCAACAAAGAAGTGGACGATCTCTTCAAGCGCTTTCTGCGGCGCGTCGAAGGTTCTCTTATCGTCGTCGTATTTCTTGAGGTATCCGATAACCCATTTGGCAATAACCTGCCGATCAAGACGCGAGCCCTTCTTTACGGCGATAAGTAGTTGCTCCCATGTACGATCTTTCTCGCCTTCCAAAATCTTCTCGATGGTCGCTTGCATTGTTCGCAGCTGATCCTTCGTCATCTTTTCGCCTTTCAGCTGCTTGGTTATGCGTTCGCTCAGTTTTTTGAGCCAAGTGTAGTCATCTAATCTTTTTATCTCCGCGAGCTTCTTTTGCTCGTCTTTGCCTGGCATATCGGCAGAGATCTCCGCATTGAGGAGATCGATCCCACGAATCGTGGGCATCACGGTTGAGATGTAGGGAATAAACCAGGCGAAGACCTTGCCAAATCCGAGGGGAAGAATCCACGATAAGTTTGCTTTCGCTCCGTGTTCCTCGATTTCGTGAAAAGAGGCATGCTCTCTAATCAGTTCGGATAAGGACTTTTTCCCTCCCACTTTGGCGGCGAAATCGTAGGAGTTTACGGTCCAAAACTCTGGGAAAGGCAGTTTCTTGACTTCTTTATCTGCTTTGGCGGTGACGAAAGGTATGATTCCCCCAGCCTCAAGCCACAGCTTCTCTTCCTCGTCACTTGTCGGCGATAGCTCTTTGATTTTTGCAGCAACCGCTTCGTAGTAGGATTTGCGGTACAGCAGGGCCAGATGAGTACCGGTTAAAGGTTCCCAGCCCTTGATGAATGGAACTTTGCCAAGATCTTCGATAGGTACTTCTTTCTTGTGGTGCCAGAACTTGCCGTCGTCATACGGGAGTATCGCGAGAAGGCTATCGTCTTCTTTCTTGGCGAAGATGATTGTCTCTGCTTCTTCAATGACCTCACTCCAATCAAGCGCTCTCGCGAGCCATATCGCGCGACGCGCGAACCTCAACCGTTGAGTAATGCGTTGATCGATTAAAGCTACATTGGGGACATTGTTAGTGCTGTCAGCGAGCCACAATAGATAACCAATCCACTCACGTACCCACACCGTCAACCAGATGTAAGCCACAACGTCATCAGTTTTCTGCTCGTAGAGAAGCTTTGGTTGAGGTTTTTCGAGTTTCTCCTCAGAGAACTTAGTCAGTCGATCCGCCAGGGCGCCAGCTCGAGCAGCGTATTCGTCGGCTGGGGCAGGCCTCTCTTTCCCCTTACCGGGTTTATTAAATTCGCGGAGTAAATGAATTATCTCCTGAGGTAAGCCGCTCTTTTCTGCAATAGCCTTTACTGTTTTTAACTTCTTCGTTGCTTCTGCAAGGGCTTTCGCCTCACCCTTATCGCGACTTTCGTGAAATTGCGTGATGCTGTCATCAATGGCGCTCTTTCGGTCCCAAAGATCGATAATCGTGGTACCAACTTTACGAACCCGTCCACCGAGTTTCTTTAGCAATGGCTCCCAGGCTTTTTTCGCGTTGGTATCGATTGCGCCCGAGGAGTCCTTGAAAATCTCTGCGGTTGACTCAAGAAACTTTGAACCCCACTGCTGTACTCCATCGGCAAAGCGTCGCTTTAGAAAGATCTTTCGCTCGCTGGTTTTTTTCCAATCGGCGATGGCCTGGTTGTATATCTCAAGACACTTCGTTCTACGGACCTCATCCAGTCGTCGTATTTTGAATAAAGCCCCGTAAACCCATTCGGAGCTGGATAACTTCTTGTTTTCTTCCAGGTTATCGGACAACTCCTTGGCGTGCTCATGGATGGTGTCAGTGCTCGTGTCTTCTTCTTTCAAGCCGTAACGCCGCAGTGTGGGAACGGGTGCATCGATTGGGCCAAGGATGAAGACTCCAATTAGTCGAACCCACTCCTCCAGATACCACGCCAATACCGGATGCTTCTCGGCAGCAGCAACGTATACGGATTCGCCTTTATTTCGACTTTCGAGAACTGAAACAAGATCGCTTGTCCACGCAGCTGTGCGTATGCGGTTTCCCCCTTTGAAGTCGTCGCGTTCGATGAGCTGCGATGCGAGATCGAACTTCTCATAGCGTTTCAAGGTATCGAACAAGAGACTCTCGGCTTCGGGCGGCCAATCTTTGATGTCGGCAAGTGATTCCTGGAAGAACTTATCCAGGGACGCTTTGGGATCCGTCGTCCCAAGTCGTTTGTCCAACTCCTTAACGACTTCGTCATACTTGGTTTTTTGATCTTTCTTCTTCGGAGCGTGTAGTTCTTTCAAAGTGTGAAACGGAGGAATCGCCGCTTCCAACTGAACGAGACGACTCCCACGTTGCGGCGTCGCTTTCATCTTGCCGTCTGAAGCGATGCGCCCGGTTTGCTGCAACACGTGGGCCAACTCGTGGGCGATTAGCAGTTTCCCTTCACGACTCTGGGGCCTGAACTTTCCATTGCCGAAGAAGACATCTCGGCCGCTCGTGAAAGCGTTCGCGCAATGCTCCTGGGCTGCTTCTGCAGAGTCAGAGTTATCGTGAATGCGAACGGCGGCGAAGTTTGCACCGAACGACTCTTCGAGTTCCTCCCGCAGATCCTTATCAAGCGGTAGGCCAGCGCTCGCAGGTAATGAAAAGGCGGCGGCGCCAGTTGGCGTGACGCGTCGCGCCAATCCTTTTTCGCCCGCAATGAAGCGGTGCGCGATGTCATCTGCCTGACGTTCCAGACCGTCTGCCCGTATGCGATTCGCCGCTCCGGGACGCGCCTTCATCTGTACGCCACCGCGCCGTGGCGTCGGTAGCTTGTCGTTCGTTAAGTTTTTGGCAACAGCTTTCGATTGCATCGATATCACCGCACTCGAGACCGAATGCCCTTCGCAACTGCGTTTGCTATGCCTTCTGACGATTGATCACGAACGCTAATGTGAACCTTCGGAATCCTTTGCGATCGACTCACTCGCGGCGCCAGCTGGGCGATTCGTTTTGCGACGAGTTCCCCCAGGTGCTTCGCTTCTGACCGGCTCACTCCCGAAACACGTAAACGCAGCTCCTTGATTTCCACTTTGCCTGTTCTCATGCAGCGTTCTTCTTCTCCAGTTGCAAGATCTTGTCGCGTTCGCGTGGACCAATTGCTCGACCTTCTTTCGCGAGCTCTCGATCCAGCCCGATGAGCAAATGACGCGGGCTTAGGGATTCGCGTTCGGCTCGCGCCGTGAACAATGCGGCCAACACGGCAAATTTGATCTGTGCGCCTGTAACGTCTGCCGTGTTACTTAGAAGTTCAATTGCCGCCGCCAACGACTTAGCGCAGTCTTCGTCGACCAATCCCGTAATCAGTTTTGTCCATAGCTCGCGCTGCAGTGTGAAGTCAGGCGGCGTGAGTTCCACGTGGTAACGAATGCGGCGCAGAAACGCTGAGTCGATGTTGGATTTGAGGTTCGTCGCGAGAATCGCGATTCCCGGATAGCTCTCGATGGCCTGCAATAGAAAGGCCGTATCGGTATTCGCGAAGCGATCTTGTGCATCACGAATCTCACTAGACCTTCGGGCAAACAGCGCGTCCGCTTCATCGAAGAAGAGTACGGCATCGTTGTCAGCGGCCACGCGGATCACTTGTTCCGTGTTCTTCGCAGTCTCACCGACCCACTTGCTAACAAGCTGCGCGACGTTAACCCTGCACAGGTCCTTCGTTAAGTGAGCGGCGATTACTTGCGACGCCATCGTCTTGCCGGTGCCTGATGGCCCACTAAACAGCGCCACCAAACCACGGCCCTGCGGGAATAATCGCCGTGCCTCCTCTTGTTGCCAGAACGAGACACGCTCTTCAGCTTCGAACGCGATTGACTGAAGCACTTTCTTTACGGCTTCAGGCAACACAAGGTCGTCCCAACTGAAAGGGCATTCGAGAATTTGAGCGAGATTTCCAAAACGCGATCTCGCACTCTCTCTTACGCGCGCCGCCGCTTCCTCGGGCGTCTGCGCGCCAAGATGAACCGCGCGCTTTATGTCACCGGGCCAAACGCTGTGATGTTCGGCAAGTTTGCGAACCTCTTCAGCCGGCCATTTCGCCGCAATCGGTGAGGACTCCCGCCACAAGTTTTCGCGCGTGCTCGCTTCGGGGATCGAAAGCCGCACAACCTTGTCGACCACTCCGTTTGTTTCGGCCGGTTCAGAACCGGGTTCGCACAAGACAAATTGAAGTGGAAACATGAATTGATTGGCAGGCCACAGTTGTCGTATCGGCGCTACACCTTTCCATCCCAGAACTTTTGCATCAAGGAATGCCTGGCGTTGCGCGTGCAGAAAAACTCGCCTCCAATTAGCCTCGTCTGTTGAATCCACTTGGACCGTTAGTAGCGACATTCCTAACTCGGCAGAAACAGTCGCAGCAAAATCTTGTTTGCCGCCACCGCTAGGAGCGACCACAACGACTCGCATTCGAATACGTTCTTCACTGGCAAGCGATTGCTTGATCCAATTCAGAACTTCTTCAAAAGGCCACTCCGGCAACGTCGCGTTTTGCGACTCAACAATCGCAGCCGGGCCGATCAGTAGTTCATCGAGACTGCTGCTTCCTTCCAACCATTCCTTAATGTGCGGATCGCAAACGAGTGCCAATGGTTCTCCGACGCCCGTGTCGCGCCGTTGAATCAACTCCCAACGAAACACATTAATCTCCGGCGACCAGTTCGCTTGACCGTTGAGTCGTAAGAGTCGCGCGGCGAGATCTTCCGTGAGATACGTTCGGCCGGAGTGATCCTGCAGATAAGCGCAAGCGCGACTGAGTGAGCTATCCACAGCGACGGCGGCCGCAAGCTTCAGCAAGTCGACTTCTTGAGACGACAAACCCAGCACGCGTGCCAGTCGCGCGAATCGAGAGTTCTCCAATTCATCTAACTCGCGTTTGAGTTCATCTGCCTCGGCCAGCCAATGACGAATTGGTTCCTGGCTCCGTGCCCATTCCATTTCGGAGTCGAGCGAATCCTGATCAGCAAGAATCCCGGCGAGCTCAGCATGAGTAACGGTCGCGCGTCCATCGATCGATCCGTCGTTAATCCAGAGATGTTGCAACCACGCTCCGCGACACCGCGCAAGCAATCGAAACCATGCAAGCAACAGCTCGCGTTCTCTCGCCGACGATTCGACCGGCGCAGTTTGATATTCGACTGGTTGCTCCGCCGGCTTGCGCTTGCGCTTCCTCGAAGCGCGCGTCCCTTTCGTCGCCTTTTTACGCGTCGCTGCCTTCCCCTTTTTTGATGGCCGTTTAGTCGTCATGGCACTTGCACCCAGCGCGGCGAGTTCTCAGCACCGTTCACGATCACCCGCAAAGGCAACGTGGCACCGCTCGCCAGCCCCGGAATCGGAAACTGAATTCGAATCTGTGTTGCACTCGTGATTTCGAAATGGCCCGCTGTTAATGCGAGTGTCGGTTCAATCGGAACCGGTTCGCCTCCAACGATCACTCGAACGTTCTCTGGCAGAACATCCGCGTGTTGGAATACACCACCCGTTACCGTCACGATGTTGCCAACCGCCGTCGCGACCGTGTTGTATGGAGGATTCGTAATCTGTGGAGCTACAACGAAAGGAACTTCATTGGAAACCTGCGGGAATGCGCGCATGCTGCCGTCAGGCATCTGCCGAAAACGAGTGACGCGAGCGGCAGCAGTATAGAAGCCTGGAACAATGTCCTCCGCACTTGCCTGCGGATGGACCTGGGCAACAACGAATTCGTTTCCACCAGCGACGCCCCAATCGAGACCCACCTCCTGCGGCGTATTCCAGTCAGGTCTCTTGATCAGCAGTGTTGTTGAATCGCCTGCGAGATCAGTGCCCTCGAATGTAATGTCTTCCCCAATCGCTGCTTCACCTGGTCTCACTTCCACAGTTCGATCGGATGTTTCACCAGGTATGCGAAATGTGACGGTCGCGCGACTTGTATCTAAATGCGGCGCGCCATGGACAAAGATCTGGATACCGTAGCGCAGCACCCGCCCGCTCAGTACTTGCGGACGGTCAGGCTCGATAAGCGTCGCCGTAACTTCGTAATAAGAAGCAAGGCGAACGGCTTGCGTTCCCGCAGTCCAAAAGTTTGACGCTTCGTTAGGAGCGATGTTTCGCATCGTGATGCGAAAGACGTTCTCTGTGTTTTGCAGTTCAGTAGGAAAGATCAAGCCGCCAAACGAAGTGTTTCGATCGAGGCTCGGAAAATCGTGCAGCGTCTTTAGCGCGAGACCGAAAAGTCGTTGTGCTCGAAGCGCGGCCGCATGAGGGTTGTTCATCAGCTCGGCAGCATGGACGAACAACTGATACTGAAGGATGACCCCCATCGGCGTGAAGCGAATCGGCGGCTGATCTCTGTAAACGGGTGGGAGGTTTTTGAAGTGCGGATCTTCGTGCGCGTAGTAAAGAAACATTCCCAGCGCCTGGTCAGCAGTAAAGGAGGTTGAGGGCGACACGCCCGTATAGGTCACGGGAGGCGGCGCGAGCGGCAAAAAGAATGCTGCCCAAAGAGGGTCGACCCGCGCCCGTAACAGGTTCAGGAGTGTGGTTGTCACCAGTGATAAATCAATTAACGGCATTGTCAGTAGCGACTGAATCCGAAGCGGTGGGCCGATGGAATTCCGGCGCTCGTTCTGCGACTACCACCAATCACCACAATTTGCCGCTGCGGCGAAATTGCCGGCGACGGCGTTGGAACTACTTCAACAGATAATTTCTCGATAACCAGCGCGGGTCCTTCGTCGGCAGGCTCAGATACTCGCGCCGGCGCTGACGGCGGCTTTAATCGTGCGGGAGCTTGAATGAGACTTTCTGATATGGCCGGACGGGCCTGACTGTCGTCTGCGCGTTCTTCGCGTTCCGTTTCTTGATTCGAACGCTGACGGCGTTCAAACAATCCCGCCATGAATGTATCTGCCTTACGCAGCAGGATCGCTTGTTCATTCTCGACGTTTGACAATCGCTCGTTTACGGCGTCATCGTCCGTCGACTGAGACCTTTCTCGTGTCGTTGAGGTAGGGCGACTTGCCTGATCTCCAGACCTCGGCGTCTCGGGCGACAACCGATTCGGGTTTGTTGTGGAGGTCACGTTCAGATCCTGGGCTTCAACACGCGCGGTGCTTCGCGTCTCGGAATCCTGACGTGAGGGTCGTAGTTCAGAAATCGATGAGGCTTCAGACACCGATTGCTCGGCATCGGTCACAGGTGCTGAAACGGTGGTCGGTTTTTGAGCCTGGATAACCGTGGGCTCAGTAACCGGTTGTAGTTGAATAGTTCTCGAGGGCGATTTTGAAACGTCTCCTCGTTTCAAAGGTAATTCATCAGACGACCGAATCGGCGGTGAGACCGTGCGCGGGTTGGCTTCGGATGTCGTAACTGGGGGCTCGAATGGATCGGGAGCCATCCGAGCGTTGACGGGGTGGGCCGGTGCGTTTGTGACTGTGGCGCGAGCGGCCAATTTCGCGAAGTAGCTTTTCATCAGAAAAGGTGCGCATTACGCGGCGTATTCGTTTTCAATGAGTTCAACCAGGTGACGTCGATCACTCCGCGTCAGCGAAAGAATTTCTTCGAGAGACCATGAATAAGTGGCGGCAATCGTGTTGATGTCGGCCAGCAGACGACGGCGTTCACTCACGAGCGCCCCGAGCAGATACGTTTGAATATCGAACTGTATGGTGTGAACGTGGCGACACTCCGGACACGCAGCAACAAGTTCAAGATCGATCAGTGGCGCTACTTTTTCCAGAAGCTCTTCGAATTCAAGTTCACCTTCAGGCCACTCGCGATCTTCCGTGCACCGCTTCATAAGAAGTGACTCGACTTCACTGGTCGTCATTCCAATTGCGGCCAGCTCGTCTCGTCCTGTTGGCAGCCGAAAACTGAGACCGTCACCAAATCTGAACGTGCCATCATGCAACTGCACACAATCAACCGTTTCGTTCGTACTGCTCACCGACGAGATCACACTTTGCAGCGAGAAGTCGATGTCGAAAGGTTCGCCACACTTGTTGCAACTAAGCGTGTTCTCGATCCGATCACCAAACGCTCCTTTGTAAATCGCGGCGAGCAGTCGATCGCGATCCGCTGCAACGAGATCCATCGGGTGAATGCGTTCGCCATCAACATCGACGCGCGTCTCGATCAATCCGGAAAGTAGATCGATTGCGTTCGCCGTACTGACGCCAAAGACCGAGTATTCGTCGCGACCTGTCAGTTCCCTGATATGCGCGATGGCCCGGCCCCCGGCAGCAAAACGTAATGGAATCATCTCCGTAAACATCGATGTGGGTTAAGTTAATTGCCGATTGCCGATTGGTTCCCGATAAGTTCTAGATTTGTTAAAAGTCCAGCACCTTGCGCTGAAGGGCCATCGGGAGGTGACAATCGACAATCGGCAATCGACAAATCGGCAATAAATCTAGGTTTGCACCGGCTCGGTTATCGCAACGTCGCGCTCCCAGCCTTCGTTCTGTAACACCATGTGCTCGATGGCGACCGCGTGAGCATTCGCGTCTAGCTCCGGTAGTGCCTGGTACTCGCTCACCCAGCAGCGATAGACCTTGTAAGCCTTCGCTACAACAGCCTGCTCGTTCAGCAATTCGATAATGATGTCTTTGCGAAAGTTCTCGAGCGAGATTGCGGCATCGCCGTCGGTGTTGTAGATAAGGTTGGCCCATGCTTCAAACTCGGGATCATGCGTAACACCGCGCTCAAGCGTTATTGGTTCAAACTTCCAAACGCTTGGAGAAACGCGGGAGGTACTGGGATCGCCACCTTCTCGATGGGTTACCGGCTCTGTACTTTTCTTGAGAGCGCTAACCTTGCTAACGCCCGCAACGTAACGGCCGTCCCACTTGATCCTGAATTTCATGTTCTTGTAGGGATCGAAGCGGCTCGTATTCACAGGAAATTGAGGTGCAGCCATGATGTATTCAGCTCCGTGTTTTGAAGTTTAGGTTTCGATCTGCCCGGCCATCTGTTGCAGGTACAAGATCACGAATTCAGCGGGCTTGAGCGGTGCGAAGCCAACCCAAATGTTCACGATCCCCAAATTGCGATCGTTTTGAGTTGTCGTCTCGGTGTCGCACTTCACAAAGTAGGCGTCGCGGGGTTTCTGACCTTGGAAGGCGCCCTGTCGAAACAGGTTATGCATGAACGCGCCGACATTGAGCCGGATCTGTGCGTACAGCGGCTCGTCATTGGGTTCAAACACAACCCACTTCAAGCCGCGATACAAACTCTCTTCGATGAAGAGCGCGAGACGGCGGATGGGAATGTATTTGTATTCACTCGCAAACCCATCATCGCCATCCATCGTGCGCGCCCCCCAGTTCACAACTCCGTTTGGAAAGATACGAAGCGTGTTAACCGCACGTGGATTCATGAAACCGTTCTCAGCATCGGAGAATTTGAATTTCAATCCAACGACACCGCGCAGATCCGCTTCCGTGCCTGCTGGAGCTTTCCAAACCCCGCGCGTTCCATCGATTCGTGCGCACAAACCGGCAATCGCACCGGCTGGTCCGACATTCTTCTTGAGACCGTTTTCGTCGACCGTCAAAGGTGGGAAGAAGACCGCGGCGTAGTCTTTGACAAGCCCGATGCGCAAAGCATTCACACCAGTCGACGCGATTTGAGCTGTGGTCCATAAATCCGGCGGATCCATCAACAAGAACGCGCGGCGGTCGCGACAGAAAATGCTTGCGTTTGGATACAGCGATTGGACAGCGACGGTCGCATCGGGCGCGAGAACCATCAGATTGAAGAGATCAACTTCTCGGTCGATGATCTGATAAGCAGCGGTGTAGTCGGCAGGAGTCGGGGCGCTGCCATCGCTTCCCAAAACTGGTGTGCTTTGTCTGCCATTTCCACCCAGACCAAGCCTGTAATAATGCACATTGGGATTGGGAGGATTCGGAAACAGATTTTGGAAGGCAGCAGGGGCGGCCACCATTGCTGCAGGTAGAAAATTCTCATCAAAAATGTCACCGGGCTGAATCGCGAGTCTTGATCCCCAAACTTCGGCCTTCCACGAAAAGCTGTTTGTGGCGACCGGAGGCACAAAGGTATTGATCTGCTGCGCGATGAGAGCAAGTTTCTCGCGAACGCCATCACTGTTTCCGTTCAATGTGCTGGCTGCGGGAACCGCATCGACAACAACGCGCGTGTTGGCGGGTACGGGCACCGTTAAAACATCGAGAGGGATAGCTTGAGCAACCGGATTTCCGGTGAGTGTGTCAATGGACTGAAGCGTAATCGAATTTACTGAGATCTGGGTGGCATTGGCGAAAGCGTTCAGAAGCGCCAGATTGACGGAAGTTGAAAAACCAGTCGGCGCCGGCCGATTTCCTGCGAAGCGTGATACTTCAATACCACCTTGAGCGGTTCCCAACATTAGCGGAACGGCCAGGTCATTAGGAACAGGTGCCGGACGAACAAAAACATCTCCCGCCCCGTTCGAAGTGATTTGCAGTCTGTTTCCCGCTAACGGCGCAGAAGCAACCAGCGCGCAAGTGACGGTTATTGCTCCCAATCCATTTAGGACGAATGTATTGTTTATTTCTGCCTGAATACCGGCCGCAGTTGCGGCCACTCCAGTCAGATCGATGTCGAGGTAGGGACTACCGTCAACGCTGATCTGAAACCGCGGATTGCTGGTAAGAAGTGCACCAAATGGCCCGGCCGTCATCGAGCGGCCGCTTATCGAGGTGCCAATTCCGACTGCGGGAGCAGGAGCGACATCGAATGCATCGACGAGTTTTGAATTCTGCGTCAGAAAGTCTTGCGCATACGACGGGGAGTTTGGGTCCATCGACAATCCAGACCAGACCTCGTTGTCCTTCTTCACTCTTTGGCCCGCTGAATCAAGCTCAAAGCGGAAGAGCTCAAGAGTGAAAGTGACTTCCGGCTGAGCTCCGGAGTACTTGACCACTGCTCGTATGTCGTTGCCGACAAGCCCCGCATCTTTTGCTCGGAGACGCAGCACTTCGTTCGTGTTGGCTTCATTCCGGAGCCTGATTTCCGCCTGCGCTGCGCCCTGGGCAATACGCATGAAGTAAGCGTCAGTCCCGCCGTTCAAGTAGAAAAGCTTGGCGTAACGAACGAGTTGTCCGCCGGAAGGATCTTCTCCATACGTTCGGGCGTAGTCGGCATAACTCGCGCAACGAACAGGTCTGTTGATGGGCCCTTTCTTGGCCGTGCCGATGAACATGCCAATCGAAGTTCCCACACCGACGATGGTGCGAACTCCACTCGGAACCTCTTGCACATACACACCCGGATAACTAAGCGCAGGCGTTACCATTGACATTCCTCCTTAGCAATCGATCGATTGCAGTTTGTGACGCGTCGTTTCAGATCGATTAATATCCTTTAGCAAGAAACTCATTGATTTCGGCGAGGCCATTTTTGTTGAGCGAATAGATAGTTTCGGATTGAGGTGAGCCCCGCCCGATTAGCCAACCTCTCGCCACGAGCAGATTGAGGTGTTGCTCCATCTTCTTGCGTGCTTCACTAGTTAAACTTTTCGACAACCACCACTTCTCTATTCCGCGCACGGTGTCTTTGGCCGTCGGATGCGCAACGACGTAACGGAGAATCTGAAGAACAAACTCGTCGCGGGGCGGATCATCCATGTCGCTACCGTTCGCAGCGGTCATCTATAGGTGGATGGCCGGAGCAAGCGGAGTTCCATTTGGATCCCCCAGGTTTTTCCGAGTGTTTCGGGAGGTGAAGGAGAAAGGATGCGGCAGTGTTGCCGCAGTGAGAGCGGCCACCTTCAGTTATCGCAACGCGGCCTTCTCTTTAAGATCTAGCTGCGGTCCTTTAAGATCCGGCTGCGGCAATTCCACCGCAGCAAACGCGGTGGCAATGCCGCATGTAAAATTTTAGCTCACCGTCTTAAAGGCCTCGCGATCCAGTCCGTATTTATTGATCAGTCGCTGGAATGAACGGCGATCTTTCCCGGCCGCTTTTGCGGCACGTGAGATATTCCCACCATGCGCCGTCAGCAATCGCGCGATAAAACTCCGCTCGAAATTTCCGATCGCCTGCGACTTGCCCTTGCGAAATAGCGCGGCGTCTGGAGTCTGTCGTTCCGACTTCGGCAACGCAAAATCTTCGGGTTCCAAGACCTCACAATCCTGCAAAACGATCGCCCGTTGAATCACACTCTCGAGTTCGCGAACATTACCGGGCCATGAGTACTCAAGCAACTCTTGCAACGCTCGGTCAGAAACCTTGGGCATCGTCCGTCCATGCTCGCGTGCATACACCGCAAGAAAATGAGAAGCCAG
>DATIBJ010000255.1:0-41779 GCA_035457565.1 Pyrinomonadaceae bacterium
CTGGATGGTGCGTTTTCTGCGAACCAAATACGACAACGTTGATATCGTCTTCATTTCGCATCACACAGAAGCAAAAGAGGTGACGGAGGAGCAGTTCTTCACGCAAGGGGAATCGGGTGGCACCGTCGTCTCATCCGCTTATCAACTCGCACTGGATGTCATCAAACAGCGCTATCGACCAACCGACTGGAACATCTATCCCTTTCATTTCTCAGACGGCGACAACTACTACTCTGATAACGAAGAGGCAGTGAAGCTGGCCGATGAACTGATTACCACCTGCAATCTCTTCGGCTACGGCGAAATTGGCGAAGAGGGGTCTTCAAGTTATCGCCGATCGTCAGGTGCGTTGCTTTCGATCTTCAATGATCGGCTGCAGAACAAAGATCGGTTTGTAGGCGTGCGCATCGACGACAAAGAGGACGTGTATCCAGCATTGAAGCAGTTCTTTGGTAAGCGAGGGGTTGAAACGCCGGCGTAAGAACGGGCTTCCTCTTACTGGGAGCGCGGACGTCTCGTCCGCAGATGAGCGCGAAGCGCGAACATATTGCGCGTCTGACGAGGCGTTTGCGGACGAGGACGTCCCCGCTCCCAGCAGGGTTTTAGACTTCGACGATGGAAGATCGAGAAATAAAAGATCTGGAAACTGCCGTTGAGCAAATATGGGAAGTTGCTCAACGATTCGGCCTCGATCCTTATCCAACCAACTTCGAAATCGTTCCGGCACCGGTGATGTATGAAGTCGGATCCTATGCGCTGCCGGGGCGCTATTCCCATTGGACCTTCGGTAAGGCGTATCACCGCATGAAGACGATGTACGACTTCGGTCTGTCGAAAATCTACGAAGTCGTTATCAATACCAATCCCTCGTACGGGTTCTTGCTCGAGACGAATAGCCCTGTACAAAACAAGATGGTGATTGCGCACGTGCTGGGCCACGTGGATTTCTTCAAGAACAACTCCTATTTCTCAAAGACGAACCGCCGGATGGTGGAAAGTGTTTCGACGCATGCACAACGCATGATGGAGTATGAGTTCAAGCATGGGCGGAAGACGGTCGAGCGCTTTCTTGATGCAGTGTTGGCCATCGAAGAGCACATCGATCCCTACTTCTTCATCAAACGTGAAATCACTCCTGCTGAAGAACGACGACGACATGAACATCGTCCCAAAGAGGGCCGTTACGACGATCTTTGGCTCCTCGACAAAACTCAGAACCCGTCCGCGACAAAAGAAGAGGAAAATCAAAACGAGGACGAAGCACCTCGAGAACGATTGCCGGAAAAAGATCTGCTCTTCTATCTCATGAAGAACTCCCCGGTTCTCGCAACGTGGCAGAGAGACGTAATCGCGATGATTCATGAAGAGATGGAGTACTTCGTTCCGCAGATGCAAACAAAGATAATGAACGAAGGTTGGGCCAGCGTTTGGCACGCCCGGATCATGCGCGAGTTGGATCTAACCGACAGTGAGCATATCGAGTTCGCCAATCTGCACTCGGGAGTTGTTTCGCCGCAAAAGGGCCAGCTCAATCCATACTATCTAGGCTACAAGATCTTTGAAGACATCGAGCGGCGCTGGAACGAACCCTCAAAAGAGGAGCGCGAAAAATTTGGCCGTCCGGGAAATCAGGGCCATGAAAAGATATTCGAAGTGCGCGAGCTGGAGAACGATGTGTCGTTTCTGCGTAACTACCTGACGGAAGATCTTTGTGAGGAGCTGGATCTCTTCGTCTTCGAACTGGTAGAAGACGAGGAATGGACGATTACAGAAAAGCGTTGGGAGAAGGTTCGCGATCAGCTCGTGGCAAACATGACGAATTTCGGTTTTCCTTATTTACAGGTCGAAGATGGCGACTACAACGGCAACCGCGAGTTGTATCTGAAGCACCGCTATGAAGGCACTGAATTAGATTTACGCTACGCCCGCAAGGCGCTGGAACATGTGCATACTCTGTGGGGTCGTCCGGTGCACCTGGAAACAGTAATTGATGAAGAAACAACCGTGCTTCATTACAACGGCGAACAACACCAGGAAGACTAGTCATTGGTCATATATCATTGAACATCTCACATTTGTCATTGAGGAAGCAGCCGCATGATTCGCAAAGCTCAAGATGGAGTGGTGCAGTCGGGAAGGGGGCAAGCGGCAGGCAGACTCGACTTGCGAAATGGAACAACCAGCGCGCCCCCGCTTCTTCTGTTTCCACAATGTTGACGATCGCGTGAATTGAGCGGCACCTTTTCGACCTTCACGACACCACGCCACCAGTTGGGCCATTGATCAGAATGGAAAATAAGGTCCCAGACTTTTTCCTGCGGAGCGCGAACGCGCCAGAGTGTGGTGAATTCGTACTGGGCCATGGGGATTAAGGATTAAGGATGAAGGATGAGGGATGAAGAGTGACGCGGAGAGAGGGTGACGCGGAGACGCGGTGGCCCTCCGTATCGCCGCGTCCCCTGGTCCCCGTGTCGCTTTTCATCCCTTCATCCCTCATCCTTCATTCTTACGCCATATTAAGCGCCTTGCCGACACTTGGATCGCGGCGCACTCGCCAGATCTTTGAATCCAGGTAGTAGTGAATGAACGCGTATCCCCACAGGAATGAGATCGCAAGTTGAGTCGCAAAAGACACGTCGGCAACACTCGCGGCTCCGTTTTTATAACTGAGATAGCCCAAGAACTGTCGTGGTCCCTGATAGATCAATCCGAACAGGATTCCGAAGCCGATGTAGAACATCAGCCTGCGACTGATCAATTCAGCCGCGCCGTATTTCGCTTGCGATAACTGAGCGTCGGCAGCTTTGTATTTCTTATTGTGGAACCAGATAAGCCGGTGATACTGAAAGTTGTGATAGATCGTCAGAATCGCAACGATGGCGATAGGCTTGTGAGGCATTGGTGTAAGTAACACGATCCAATGCATGGGAATTGCGGCTGCCAGTAGCAGGTACTTCGGCACGTTCAAAGGCTCACCAACCACAGCACGCTGAATCTGCCGCGCCAACCAGATAACGGTCAGGGCGATCGTGCCCACCAGCAGTAAGAACGCGACGCCATTCACTCCGCCATGGAGTGCGCCCGGCACGCGCGCCATGGCTTCAGGATCCTGTGCAATGAAAGCGACGAACGGATAATTGAAGGCAAAGAGAAGCAGCAGCCGATCAAGAGCATTGTCGATGCGCGCGAGATCGTTGTTCTTCTTTTTGTACAACACCATGAAGCCGTAGTGCTGCTTGACCAGGTGGTAATAAGCCCAGAGTGCCGCGACGAAAAAGAACAGAAAACCAGCGCCGACAAACACCATCAACGGACCGACGGCAAAGAACAATAGCGATCCCCAGAGAAGACGCCCACGTGACTGACGTTCAGTTCGATCAAAGTATGTTCGCGAGAAAGTCCCGAAGACGTGCGGTGCATCAATGAAGATGGCCCAGAGCGCGGCCATAGGAACCAGGGGCAGAATGCCGCTGACATAAAGAACCAACAGCGCGTAGCTTGTTAAGACCGAGCCGATAAACCAGACCAGATCGTCGCGACCGCTGATAATCCAGCGAAGGGATATTGCCTTCGCGCTTGTCCCGGCAATTGTTTGAGCATTAATAGCCATTTTCTTTAGCTTTGCGAGGACAATTTAACTTCAAGATAGCCAGAAAGACAAAACCGTCGGTCACTCCGTTAGGAGGGAGATGTTTATAGATGTGAGCAACGCAACCCTTCTGCCCGGTTCGGACGAGCGGACAATTAACCTGCAAAGTTCCAACTCAAGATCATGTCCGCTCGTCCGAACCGCGAAGCATCGATGTGATGTCGGCGAGCTATAAACATGGCCCTCCTGGCGGAGTGAAGACGGAAGGGCTTCGTACAGTAACGAGTGGCTCTTCGCTTCAATCAGCGCGTAGAACGAATGTAAACTCACTAGGAGGAAAGGATCTAACATCACATCCATGTCTCAACCACTCAAACAACTGTTCCAAGCGCATCCCTGGCACGGCGTCTCGCCAGGGCATAACAGCCCTGACATCGTAAACGCTTACATCGAGATCGTGCCTACTGACGCTGTTAAGTATGAGCTTGATAAGTCGTCCGGCCACTTACGAGTTGATCGTCCGCAACGCTTCTCGTCCATGTGCCCAACGCTCTACGGTTTCATACCACAAACATTTTGTGGGCAACTGGTCGGCGAGCTCTGCGCCCAGCGAACCGGCCGCTCAAACATTTACGGCGACAAAGATCCGATGGATATCTGTGTGCTAACGGAGAAGGCGTTTGCTCATGGCAGCTTCTTTTTGCGCGCGAAACCGATTGGCGGTTTGCGAATGATCGATGCGGCACAGGCTGACGATAAGATTATCGCGGTGCTCGAATCCGATCTGGCCTATGGTGCAATTGATGCAGTCGCGGACGTGCCTCGTGGGCTCATAGATCGATTGAAGCACTACTTTCTCAGCTACAAACAGCTGCCTGAAGACGCACCGAAGAAGGTTGAGATTGTCGATGTGTACGATCGCGAAGAGGCGGTGGAGGTTATCAGACGGAGCGTTTTGGATTACGGGACGGAATTTGGTGCGTAAAACCAACTATTGGTCATATATAATTTGACATTTCCTATTGTCAATTACGAAAACCATCCGCAGGTTTCCTCACATACACTCTGATCTAACTTACAGCGTTGTGACCAGTTTGGATCAGGTTTTGATCTGTGTCCGTCTGTGGAAATCTGCGGCTGGTTTTCTTAAATCACAAATGCGAAATGTCAGATCATATATGACCAATGACTAGCTCTTTAATTCCACATCTTGGACACGCAAGACCGTGGTGTTCATCATCAATCCACTTGGCGAGCGCGAGATTGGTCATCTGGCGCTCGCCATTTTTGTTTGGGTGATGGCGGCTCTGGCGTTCGGCATTTTCGGAGCTACAGTGTTTGCAGAGCCAGCCGTAACCAAGATTGAAGAAGTGTGTGGTCTGGTGCATGTGAGATTTCTCTGCTGGAAGCACAGCACACCTCGAACAAATAAGCGCGAACGATCAAAAGCCAGATTAAAACTAACCTAGCGTGGGCTGCTAGCCGATTCCATCAAGCGCACGGCCACTGACATGTTTCTTCCGCCGCGCCAGATCTGAACATTGACCATGTCGCCAACGCGATGTTTGTCGAGCACTCGGAACAAATCATCAGTGTTGCGGATCTTGTCATTGTCGATACCGACAATGATATCGCCCAGCTCCACATCACCATCCTCAGTCGGCTGTAAACCACGGAGACCTGCTGAGGCAGCCGCACCACCACGTTGGACTTGCACGATCAAAACGCCTTCGCTCACCGGCAGATCTACCTGGTTTCGGAACGAACTCACGTCGCGCGTGCTGATTCCCAATTTCGGTCTGCTTACCTTCCCGTTTTGGAGGATCTGCGGCACAACGCGTTTTGCTATGCTCACCGGCACAGCGAACCCGACACCGGCTGAGTAGCCTGACGGCGAGAGTATCTGAGAGTTGATCCCGATCATGCGGCCGTGAGAATCGAGCAATGGACCACCCGAGTTCCCTGGATTGATTGAAGCATCTGTTTGAATGGCGCCTTCAATCAAACGGCGGTTTTGCGCACGAATGGGGCGCTGTAGCCCGCTGATAACGCCGGTCGTCAATGTTCGATCAAGACCAAACGGATTTCCGATCGCCAAAACCTTCTGACCCACAATCAGCTTGTCTGAATCGCCAAGCGGAATCACAGTCAGTGGACCAGCCGGTTTCTCGACCAAACGAATCACTGCGAGATCCGTATCCGGGTCGCCGCCGACGACCGTTGCCGCATAGTCCTTCTGTCCACCCAGGCTAACGGAAAGCTTCTGTGCTCCCTCGATCACGTGATAGTTGGTGAGAATATTGCCCTGCTGATCGATGATTGAACCCGAGCCCGACCCTTCTTGCGGCTCGACGAAGCCAAGAAAGTCGCGGGCGTAAGACGTTGAATGGATGAAAACGACACCCGGCGACAACGTTCGGTAAACCTCGATGTTGTTCTGCTCGTCAGTCGACGTCGCTGGATCGCTGATTCCTGCCGGCGCATTTTCAGTGAACGCGGCGGTTGAAGGTTGGAATCGATTCGAGATGCGATCGACAACAGCCACCATTCCGGCGGCGAAGAGGCCTGAAATTAAAGCGATTAGTAAAATCTGGCGGGCGGAAAGTCTATACATAAAACCTCTTTCCTCTCTGAAATAAGAATTCATAACTCGTCGTCTAAGATGCTCCGACGACTTGCGGCGGTTGTGCTCAGTTGGCGACGTGCTGGCCCAACGGCTGACTAATCCATGACTAATTTAAGATCGTTCGCGGCTCTGCGGCAAGAACGGAGATGCGCCGGTCAGTCTGTTTAATACGACTGGCGGGCGTCCGTCAAAAGGCACAAAGCTGCTTCGTTTCTTAATCGTCAAAACAGTGAAGTTAGAACGCTCGTACCCACCTGATGGTTTCGTTTTTTGTAACGTTTTTAAGCGTCCGAATTTTAGGAGAGAAGGCCCAGAAAGGCGCTTGGAATCGCCCCAAAATAACCGAGCACAGCCATTGGACCGCGGCAACCCAGGGCATGATAACCGGTCGCGGTGTGCACAAACATAAGGGCCACGTAGATTAATAGCACCAGGGTCATGCCGCGCCGGGCAAGTGGAATATGAGCGCAACGATAGAGAACGTATGCGGCAAATGCGCCGACAGCAAGCTTCAGTCCGAGGAAAGAGGCTTCACCGTGATCGAGGACACGGGCCATCAGTCCGTTTCCTTCACTCGCAACGTTGAGCCGGATCCAAACGAGCGTCAGCTGCGCATCGAGCCAATTCATGGCGAATAACAGCAGGCTTTTTGTTAGCGGACCCAAAAGACACTCCTAGCCAACGTTGTTGAACTTGCTCCTTTTACGCCAGAACCCCCAAAGCCAGAAGCGTTGGAGGTT
The DNA here is from genome assembly GCA_035457565.1 of Pyrinomonadaceae bacterium. Lineage (GTDB taxonomy): Bacteria > Acidobacteriota > Blastocatellia > Pyrinomonadales > Pyrinomonadaceae > PSRF01. The sequence goes on from DATIBJ010000255.1 coordinate 6,956, forward strand.
CGTGACGTACACGGGAGGAACGAGACTCGTACCAGTAACTAAAAGAAATAACTAATAACTACGGCTTCCCAAAAAACTGGAAGGCGCGCGGCCTTGTTTCAGAAAATGATTTTGGTGGCATTATAGGGCGGGATCCTCGAAAGCTGAAGGCAACAACGGTTAAACCACATGTCACTTTCAATAAGTGAAGCACTGCGAAAAGCCTCTGAAGCGCTGAGCCATGCCGGTGTCCCGGAGGCGCGAAAGGAAGCGCGATCCCTGCTAGCCCACGTGCTGGATGTCGATCGGACTGTTTTGATCACCGAACCTGACAAACCAATAGCCGAGTCGTCGCTCAGTCGTTTTCAACAACTGGTCGCTCGGCGGACTACCGGGGAACCTGCTCAGTACATCACGGGCAGTCAGGATTTCTACGGCCGTCGTTTCGAAGTTACTCCGGACGTGTTGATACCGCGTCCGGAAACAGAAGGGTTGATTGAAACGACTGTTCCGTTCTTGTCCTCGGCCGGGTTGCCGTTTTGGATCTGCGATGTTGGAACCGGATCTGGTTGTATTGCGATAACGCTGCTATGCGAAAACCCTTTTGCTCACGCGATCGGTGTCGATATTTCGGAGGCCGCACTCGGGGTAGCCAAACGCAACGCGAAAGCTCACGACGTCGCCAACAGAATTTCGTTCATCAGATCAGATTGTTTCGATGCTCTTACTCACGACGTCACCTTTGATCTCATCGTCTCTAATCCACCCTATGTTTCATCAAAGGTTTTGCCGGGATTACAACGAGAGGTTCGGGAGCATGAACCAAGGGTGGCCCTTACACCTGGAGACGATGGTCTCGCGATCATTCGACGCCTGATCAACGAAGCGCCGCCGTTTCTCAAGCCTGGTGGTCGTCTGGTGATTGAAATAGGGTTTGACCAATCAGACAAGATACCTGGCTTATTGCCCCCCAAAGTCTGGCAGCTTGAGCGTATTGAGTCGGATCTGCAGCAAATCCCCCGCATTGTCGTGTTGAAAAAACTGCCGCACGATGACGATTAACCAAGTTTCTGCCACAACCCGTCGGCCCACGGTGTTTAGCGTTTAGAGCAAATTCACCAGGCAAATCAGGCAAACCGCGTTAGAAGGAGACCACCGACATGAAGAGGATATTACCAGGGAGTGTGCTCGCTGCGGCGTTCGTTACCGTTCTTTGCGGCAGCGCTTTGGCGCAACCGGGTCGGGAGAAAAATAGTTCGCTCGCTTGCCGCGAAGGCGACTGGTACAACGATCGGCTGGTGTCGTCCTGTCAGATTCGCGAAACAACGCTGGCTCCAACTGGAGCCTTATTGACGATCGACGGTCGCCAAAATGGCGGAGTTTCGGTTAAGGGCTGGGACCAGAATCAGATACTTGTGCGTGCGCGAGTGCAAACAGCGGCGCTATCGCTACCCCAGGCGGAGCAGTTAGCGGCACAGGTTTAATAGAGACTTCGGGCAATCGAATCTTTGCGAACGGGCCAGAGAGCGGCAAAGATTCACACTGGAACGTTAGTTTTGAAGTGTTCGTTCCACGTCGCTCGGATGTAAGTGTTCAAACTCACAACGGCGGCGTCGCGATCGCGGATGTCAACGGACGCATCGATTTCACTGCAACCAACGGCGGCGTTGTTCTTCGGCGCGTCGGTGGCACCGTTCGTGGATCAACAACGAATGGCGGGCTCGTTCTTGATCTGACCGGCGATCGTTGGGACGGCGAGTCGCTTGATGTCAGCACGACTAACGGCGGTGTGGTCATGTCAGTGCCGGACAACTATTCGGCAAACATTCAGACTGGAACCGTCAATGGCAGAATCGATGTCGATTTTCCCGTAACTGTCCAGGGCAACATCACCAAGCAGCTATCGTTTAATCTTGGGTCGGGCGGCGCGTCGGTAAGAGCAACGACCACGAATGGTGGCGTGCGCATTCAACGAGTCGGCAACCGCGAATAGTTTTTTCGACAGGATTACAGGATTAACAAGAAAGGCAAAGTATTAAAGTCTTATCCTCTAAATCCTTGTGTGAATCCTGTCTTCGTATCAGCCGCAGATTGCCAGAAAAACACGGATCAGAAACGAAATGATTGGGCTCATCGTGTGTCGCTCTAATCCGTGTACTCTCGGGTGATCTGCGGCTGTTTTGTCCTACGTTCGATAAACTTCAGTTTGTCGACAGTCACGATACTCTCAACATTGTGGGTAGGGAGACATGACGAGAAACTGAAGTTTATCGAACATCCGCTTCGTCACTCTTTATCCTTTCCGCGATTTCCTTTAATCTGTCGCCACCGTGGACAAGTTTCGGATTACCGGCGGGAACACTCTTCGTGGCCGAGTGTCTATCAGTGGCGCTAAAAATTCGGCGCTGCCGTGCATGGCTGCGGCATTGCTCACGCCCGAGACAGTCATACTTCATAACCTTCCTTACGTTCGCGACATCATCACTCAGCGCCGTCTTCTCGAAGATGTGGGCGCTACCGTGCTGACACCTGAACTACGCACGCACAAGATCACCGCATCGCATGTGGAATTGTTTGAGGCGCCGTATGACCTTGTGAGAACGATGCGCGCTTCGGTGCTTGTGCTGGGCCCACTGCTTGCACGATTCGGTAAAGCAAAAGTGTCGTTGCCTGGCGGCTGTGCAATCGGTACTCGACCGATCGATCTTCATCTGGCGGGATTTGAGAAGTTTGGAGCTGAGGTCAAGCTCGAGGGTGGAAACGTCGTTGCGCGCGCTCCCGATGGTGGCTTGCGCGCCGCCGACATTGAATTCGAAAAAGTCACTGTGACGGGAACCGAGAATCTGATGATGGCGGCGGCACTCGCAGACGGAACCACCACTCTCAAGAATGCGGCGCGCGAGCCAGAGATAGTTGATCTTGCAGATCTGCTCAACAAAATGGGGGCGCGGGTGAATGGCGCAGGCGACGACACGATCTATATCGAAGGAGTGGCTTCGCTTACCGGCGCTGAACATACGATCATCCCTGATCGAATCGAAACCGGAACATTTATCGTCGCTGCAGCGCTGACCGGAGGTGAACTCGAAATCAAAGACTGTCGTCCGGATCACCTGGGCGCGGTGATTGAGCAGTTAACAGCTGCGGGCGTCGAACTTCAGGAATTGAACCCGACGACGTTGTTGGTGAAATCGAATGGCTTGCTCGCAAAAGACGTCTCAACTGCTCCTTATCCGCAGTTTCCGACAGACATGCAAGCGCAGTATATGGTCCTCATGACGCAGGCTGACGGTCGAACGTCGATCACCGAAACTGTATTTGAGAATCGGTTCATGCACGCGTCAGAGTTACAACGAATGGGAGCGCGCATTCACATTCACGGGAGTGAAGCGATCGTAGAAGGTCCAACGGTTCTCACTGGTGCCCGTGTAATCGCATCTGACTTACGTGCTTCCGCGTCGCTGGTCCTGGCGGGTCTTGTGGCGCAGGGAGAAACGATTATCGACCGCGTCTATCACATCGATCGCGGTTACGAGCGAATCGAAGCAAAGCTTAGAGCCGTGGGCGCCGATATTGAAAGGATCCGAGCATCGGTAACAGCGGCGTTAAGAGAAGAACCGCAGCCAGCGTGAATCAGGAGCAGGAGCAGCAGGCAGGGAGCAGGACGAATGTCAGAAAGTAATTGTCTTTTTTGCAAGATTATCGGCGGTGAGATTCCTGGTGAGTTCATTCATCGCGACGATAAATGTGTTGTCATTCGGGATATCAATCCGCAGGCGCCAACGCACGTACTCGTGATTCCGCGCGAACATATGGAATCGCTCGACGACGCTTCAGCAGGCGATGAACCCTTGCTGGGACATTTGTTGCGCGTGGCGGCTCGCCTGGCAAATCAGGAAGGACTGGGAGAGGGTGGCTACCGGACAGTCATTAACACTGGCGCAGGCGCCGGCCAATCGGTTTTTCACGTCCACGTGCACGTGCTGGGCGGGCGGGCGCTAAGTTGGCCACCGGGATAAGGAGATCCACAGATTACACAGATTAAAGCTGAGACGGCTTAGTTGAGTGATTATAGCTTGAGCCTCAATAGCTCAACTTAGTTGTCTTGGCTCTTAATCTGTGTAATCGGTGAAATCTGTGGATCTGCTTAGCTCTTAGGGGCGACGGCCCTTACCGCTTCCGACACGCCGGCTTCATACTTCTTAAAATTCTCATTAAACCGACGCGCAAGATCGTGTGCCTGACGATCGTAAGCTTCTGGATCGCTCCACGTTGATCGCGGCTGCAAAACTTCCGTTGGCACGTCCGGACACGACTCCGGAATATTTAAACCGAAGATCGGATCGGGTCTGGTATCAATCAGTGCGAGACGTCCGTTTAGGATCGCACGAATCATTGCACGCGTGTAACCGATCTTCATTCGCTGGCCCACGCCGTACGGGCCACCACTCCAGCCCGTATTCACCAGCCAACAAGCTGACATGTGCTCGGAAATCTTCTTGCCAAGCAAATCCGCATACACTCCTGGATGCAGAACCATAAACGGAGCGCCAAAACACGTTGAGAAAGTTGCTTCGGGCTCTTTGATTCCTCGCTCGGTTCCAGCGACCTTTGCCGTGTAACCCGAAAGGAAGTGATACATCGCCTGCTCAGGAGTCAGACGTGAAACCGGTGGCAAAACTCCAAACGCGTCGGCAGTCAACATGATCACGTTGCGTGGATGACCGGCGTGTCCTTCAGGAACAATATTGCTGATACTCGTGAGTGGATAAGAAGCTCGCGTGTTTTCAGTCTTCGATCCATCATCCAGATTGATCGAGCGGTTCGCGGAATCGAACACGACATTCTCGAGAATCGTTCCAAACATTCTCGTCGTGCGGTAGATGTCCGGTTCCGCTTCCTGAGAAAGTTTAATCACCTTCGCATAACAACCGCCTTCGAAGTTGAAAACACCGTCGTCAGACCAGCCGTGCTCGTCATCGCCAATCAGCCTTCGTTCAGGATCTGCTGAGAGCGTTGTTTTGCCCGTACCTGACAAGCCAAAGAAAATCGCCACGTCTCCTTCAGCTCCTACGTTCGCTGAGCAATGCATGCTCATTACGTTCCACTGCGGCAGGAGATAGTTCATCAAAGTGAACACGCTCTTCTTGGTTTCGCCTGCGTACGACGTGCCGCCAATTAATACCAGTTTCTGACTGAAGTCTATCAGAATGAAGGTTGGTGATCGGGTGCCGTCGCGTTGTGGATCTGCCTGGAAACCAGGGAAGTTGATGACTGTAAACTCGGGCTGAGGCGAAGGGTCCTGCTTGGAGGTGTGGATGAACATGGTTCGCGCAAAAAGCGAATGCCACGCAAGCTCTGTGATGATTCTAACCGGCTGTCGGAAAGTCTTATCCGCACCCACGAACGTATCTTGAACAAAGAGATCGCGGCCTGCCGCATGGGCCATCATTCGGTCCTTCAAAGCGTTAAACTTTGCCTGCGGAAAGTCTTTGTTAACGTCGCCCCAAAACACTTTGTCTTCGCTTCCGGGCTCACGCACAATGGCTTTATCTTTTGCGGCCCGTCCGGTGTGTTCGCCTGTATCAACAATCAAGGCCCCGTGATCAGATAGAATGCCTTCGTTGCGGCGGGCGATCTCTTCGTAAAGTTCAGCGGTATTCAGATTCCAATAAACTCGCGCAGGTTCTTTAATGCCGTAGTTTTCTAACTCATACGTCGTGCTCTTTCTGCCAAGATGTTCAGTAACTCTTTCAGTGCGGATTGACGCCATAATTGTCTCCAGTCAATAAAATGCTCGGTATTAAACCGGCACAGGAAGAGACTCAGGTCTCTTCAACTTCTGTTTTTCTCTCTTTCGCGAGTTGCCGCAATAGATCGCTGAGGTCGCGTGCTGCACGCTCGATACGATCGGCGGAAGCCTCCAACGTCTCATCGGAGTCCGGCGATCGGAGCGCTACAGCAGCCAGAGCAGCTTCCACTTGCTCGATCAGTCGGGCTGCTTCATTCTCAGTTTCTTTTTCGGAGAGGGTCATTGCGCGAGCGGCACTTCTGTTGTCCATTATTTCGGAATTCCTTGGCTCGAAGAAAAAGATTTCCTTGATTATCGTCGCGGCAGGGCCTGACGGTCTTGGGGTAATTGGTTCAGATTGGTAAGTCTTACACTTTGCGGGTCATTCAGGCAAGTGGGCTGACGGAATGCGTCGAATCCCAGAACGAAACGAATTCACGAACGCTGAATGGCGTCTCATCCAAAAACTGAACACACCCGCCAAAGTACAGCGCTATTTTTCGCGCCTGCCTTACAATTGGGAAAAGGACGGCGGTACATTCCGCTCGTTCCGTGAGGTGGTCAAACGAAAAGAAGCTCACTGTTTGGAAGCGGCAGTCGGCGCGGCTGTAATTCTCGAACAACACGGTTATCAGCCATTGCTCCTCGATATCGAATCCCGGGACCTCTTAGACCATGTGATATTCGTTTTCCAGAAAGACGGGCTCTGGGGTTCGATCGGGCGCTCGCGTGATATTGGACTCCACGGCCGAAAGCCCTTGTTTCGGTCACTGCGCGACTTGGTATGGAGTTACTTCGATCCGTATGTCGACTTCACCGGGAGAATCAAAGGATACGGCCTCGCCAATCTCTACGAGCTGGGTGATTACGACTGGCGGTTTTCGCCGCGCCGGATGATCAAGATCGAGAACCATCTTCGAGAGATGCCGCACAAGAAACTAAAGTCGTCGGACGAGAGGTACAAAAGGCTGCTCGCGCGTTATCACCGTTACAAGAAGCGATTTCCCAATCGGTCTCCGCGCTATTACGACAATGCATCGCAATGGATGTTGTAAGAATCATGACTCATTCCTTCTTAATCTTGCTTATCTCGTTGGTGTTAACCGTAAGCGGCGCGCATTGGCCCAGAGATACTCCGCCAATACTCAGCATCAAGAGTCAAACTGAAACGCGTCCGGCGCCTCAAGTTATTCCATTCGAATTCATTAACAAACACATCTTCATTCCGGTCAGGGTTAATGATTCACGGCCGTTGTGGTTTGTGTTAGACACGGGCGATCAGTATGCAATTATCAATCTGAACACCGCGAAGGAGTTAGGCTTGAGGCTTCGCGGACAAGTTAGAGTTGGCGGAGCGGGATCTCAAACTTTGACTGGTGCATTCGTCGACGACGCGAAGTTTGTGCTTCAGGGACTTAAAGGATTCATTCAACCTGTGACCCTTGCGTTGCCGATCGGACATTTGGCACCAAGGTTGGGCCAGGACTTCGACGGAATAATCGGTAGCGAGTTTATTTCGCAGTTTGTGGTGGAAATTGATTACCAGGCTCGAGTGTTGCGACTACACGATAAGAACAAGATTACGGCCGCAAACGAATAATTTTCGAACCAAACTCGACGTTCAGTGACCCGTTTATTAATCCAACCGCCGGTATTAGCGTAATAGCGGAAGGAAACGATTACCGTACGTTCAAAATCACAGGGGTTTTGGAAAACTCGCCGGCCCAGGAGGCAGGATTGCAAAAGGACGACGTAATCATCGCTGTGGACGATCAGACCAGCAGCAATCTGACGCTTTCGCACTTGAATGATTTGTTCGAGCAACCGGTCCGCCGAAAACTGACTATTCGTCGCGTCAACTCAATCGTTGAGATCACACTCACGCCAAGACGACTTATCTAAACTTTTTGCGAGCGATAAAGGAATGGCCGAGCTGCACACGATCAAAATCATACTCACCGTGATCAGTGGACTCTGTTGGACCATTGTCTACATTGAAGGAATCCGGCTTGGACTAAGAGACCGATCCTATGCGATACCGTTCTTTCCACTAGCATTGAACCTCGCGTGGGAATTGCTGCACACTTTTTTTGGATTTCGAGACGGCGGTGGTTTGCAAGCGACCATCAACGCAATATGGTTCCTCTTCGATCTGGGCATCGTCTACACGTACGTCCGGTTTGGACGGAAGTACTTCCCGCGTAGCTTGCCTGGCCGGTGGTTCATAATGTGGAGCGCTCTTGTGTTAGCAACTGCATTTGCCATTGAGTACGCATTCATACGCGAGCTCGGCGTCTTTCGCGGCGGCGCGTATGCAGCCTTTCTGCAGAACCTTTTAATGTCGGTTTTGTTCATCCAGATGCTTGTGGCGCGTGGAAGTCGCGAAGGTCAAAGCCTGCTGTTGGCGGTAAGCAAGTGGATCGGAACGCTAGCACCCACCATTCAATTCGGTGTTATTGGTGACCTGGGGTTTCAACACGGCAGTGTGTTGGTGGTGGTTGCGGGGGGTTTTTGTTCAGTATTCGATTTGATTTACATCTGGGTACTGAGTCGAACTGGAGTCGCAGATTCACCGAGATGACACCGATCAATCCAAATCCGAAATCAGTAAGGTCAAATCAGTGTCATGCTTTTGAGCTCAGTCGCCTTCCTGATCAACTTCGGCCTGAACCTGTGGGGTGTAGCTCGCATTCATCGGGAAGGCAAGCTGGACCGTGCGCCCGTCACTCCATCTACCACCTCGGAACTGGCGGCTCCGCGAGACGCTGCGACACTCCCACCCGCTGCACCTCTGTCGAGTGTGACAGAGAACACTACCCGATCCTTCGATCCCGTCTACGTCAAAAGAAAAACCGACCCAATGTGACGGCAGCTTGCGGGCACTCTTTGTAAACCTCTGTGCATTCTGTGTCTTCTTAGAAACTTGATCCTAGGTGGTGCACGGAACTAGTTGAAAGCCAAGCGACTTAGCTTGACGGTTAAGGTGATCGATTCTCCGTTGTTTGTATCGTTGTTCGTAAGCTTGCTGACCGAGCTCAATGTAGCTGGTCCCCTTGGTTAGCATCGCGTAATAGATCCGCGCGATTTTATGAGCAGTGGCGGTTACCGCTTGTTGTCCACTAGAGCGTGCCTTGATGCGCCGATGGAATGCACCTAGCGCTGTCTGACTGCGGTAGAGAGAACTGGCAGCCATACGAAAGGCTTGAGCAGCTCGGTTAGGATTGCGCTTCGTTTTGGCATCCAACACTTTGCCGCCAGAGCGTCTGGTCCCTGGGCACAAACCGAGCCACGACGAGAAGTGTTTTTCAGTTTTCCACGGAGTCATATCGAAGCCGACTTCGCTGGCGAGGGTCAGCAGGGTATCGGCAGCAAGACCAGGAATGGCAAACAAATCGACGCCAGTTTTCTTGAATAACAAGTCGCGAACATCAACGCCGTCACGAACTCGGTCACGAGCTTGAATAGGTTTGTCTGGTGAGGGGGGCTCATCGTCAGACGCATCCGGTTGTTTCTCCAGCTGTTTGATAATCGCCTGATCACAGTCGGCAATTTTAGCTTGGTACATCTCATAGAGATCGACGGCCTGTTGTAAGGCGAAGAGATGTTCCTCCCGATAGTTGCCAATCAGTGATTTAGCAATAGTGGCACTGCTGTGTTTACAACGTTCACTACGGTTACGCGCTAGAACTCTGGGGTCGCGCTCACCGGCCAGAATGGCTTTGATGATCTTCATGCCGGTAACTCCGGTAATGTCGGAGACAACGTTATGCAGCAGAAGATTCATTTGCTGTAAGGCCTTCTGCATGTGTTGAATGTGCATGCTGGCTGTCTGCCTTAGCATTTCTTTCTGTCGCAGGTAGCTACGCAAAACACAAACTTCATCCGGTGGACGAAACGCGCCAGCTAGCAACCCGTAAGTGTGAAGTTGCTGGATCCACTGACAATCCAGCACATCAGACTTACGACCCGAAACGTTCTTAACATGACGCGCATCGACCAGCTTCACTTCAAACCCGCGGCGTTCCAGTAACTCGAACAACGGGATCCAGTAAACGCCGGTCGATTCCATGGCCACACTAGTGACGCCGCACTTTTTTAACCATGCAGCAAGCGCTTCAAGGTCAGCAGTGAAAGCGCCAAACTCGCGCACCGAAACTTCGTCGCGTCCTTCGGGGACCGCAACCATGTGCCGCTCCGAGCCAATGTCAATGCCAGCTGCATTAAAATTGATGTGCTGCAGTTGAGCGGGTAGACTCGCGATTTTAAATCTTAGCGACTTTGCTTTTTTTCTACGCTTGGCCATCGATAGCTCCTGTTCAATGGTTATCTCTTGCAAGCGCAGGGAAGTAAGAATTCGCATTCTTCTTAACGGGATATTAGCCACGCGGGAGTGGATAATTCACCAATGTTATCGACGCCATCCCTGAGACCATACTCTGTGGCGGGCATAAGACGCGCCAGTGGCACAACGGCCTTCTCGACCTGCAAGTCAGCGCATCTTAAACTTCGGGTCTTGCCCAATCAAAGTTTCATCTCGTTATCTGCGTGTCTCTACAAGCAGGGCAGCTCTGTGGTGGTCTTATTGGGCGAAGAAACAAGCACCGAGGCGCAAAGGACACAGAGAGAAAGTCCAGATCGATCTCAAAACGATGTCTGTTGGGGAACATTTTTTTCGACCGCGCAATGTTGGTGACGCGAGCGAGCCGAGCTTTGTAGGACGAGCGGCGTCGATGCAGTGCGGGGCTTCCGTCCGGGTTTCGATTCAGATCGATGAACAGCACCGGATCGGGCAGGCGAAATTCAAAGCCGCGGGCTGTAGCACTCTGGTAGCTTCATTGTCGATGTTGACCCAGCGCGTGACAGGGTTGGCGCCAGCTGATGCGGCCGTGGTTGCTCAATCGCCTGCAAGCATCGTCGGGAACTCAGAAGATCTTAGCTGCGCGAAGCTTGGCTGCGATGCCTTGATCGCAGCCATTCAGAAGTACAGCGACGCGGTACGGCATGAATGGAATGGTGATGAAGCATTGATCTGCACGTGTTTCTGTGTTTCGGAGCGCGTCATTGAAAGTGAGATTGCCCAAAAGGGGCTGTCGACGGTTTCGGAAGTTATTCGGGCGTGTAATGCAGGGGGTGGATGCGGTTCGTGCCATCCATTAATTGAAGAGATGCTCGACGCTGTAGGAAACTCAATATAGTGGCAAAACAGTCAGTACCAAAACGCGGTAGCGTCGGGTCGTTATACGCAATATTGAGTGTTACCTGCAACGACCCGACGCTACCGCGTTTCGGTACTGATGACTGTTTGCCCTTACGTTGAGTGATACGCATAAAAGCGGTAGTCTCAAGTCCCAACTGACAACGGACAACGGACAAAGCCATGATCTACCTCGATAATAACGCCACAACACGCGTCGCGCCCGAAGTCGCAGCGGCGATGCAGCCTTATCTGACCGAGCTGTTCGGCAATCCTTCATCCGCTCATGCACTAGGCCGGAAGATGAAAGATGCAGTCGAAGATGCGCGTCAACGAGTCGCAAACTTGATTGGCGCTGCGAACAGTGGCGAGATCGTTTTCACATCGTGCGGATCGGAGTCTGACAACTGGGCCATACGCGGGGTTTTGGCTAGACAACCAGACAAGCGGCACATCGTTACTACTCTCGTTGAGCACGAGGCTGTCAGAAACCTCTGTCAGCTTCTGGAGCAAGAAGGATTCGAAGTTACCTGGCTCCGAGTTGATGAACGCGGTGAACTCGATCTGGATGAATTGCGAAGTTCATTACGTCCTGACACTGCGCTCGTTTCCGTCATGCTTGCCAATAATGAAACGGGCGTGCTGTTTCCAATGAAAGAGATCGGCGACATTGTGCGCGAAAGATCCACGGCTTTATTTCACGTTGATGGAGTGCAGGCCGTTGGCAAGATTCCAATTGACTTGAACGAAACGAATGTCGATCTCTTTGCGCTATCAGGTCACAAACTCCATGCGCCGCAAGGAATCGGTGCGTTGTACGTGAAGACTGGTGTGACATTGCCTTCGTTCATAGTGGGTGGAGCACAAGAGCACGGCCGTCGAGCGGGTACCTCCGCAGTCCCCAACATTGTCGGCCTGGGTGCGGCGTGCGAACTTGCGCGTCAGTCAGACAATCACGATGAAATTCAGTCGTTGCGCGATCGGCTTGAATCGCAAGTTCTCAGCACGATTCCGAATGCGCGCGTGAACGGAGCTCGCGAAGCCGCCAAGCGCCTGCCTAACACTTCAAATATTTCTTTTGAATACGTCGAAGGACAAAACATTCTGGCGCATCTGGATAAGGCCGGGATCTGTGTCTCGACTGGCTCGGCATGTCACTCAAGTACGAAGCAATCGTCGCCAACACTTAGGGCGATGAATGTTCCTTACACCGTCGCGCAAGGCTCGATAAGATTCTCTCTTGGCAGGTACAACACTGCCGAAGAGATCGACTACACGATTAGCATTCTTCCGGGAATCATTGCAGATCTCGCGGCGATGTCGCCTTACGATAAAGAGCTCCAGGCACTTTTTGCCTCGCGATGAGGGCGAACGCTACCCGACAATCTCGACATCCAAAAGTCCGCTTTTGTGGCCTCCGCTTTGCTGGTAGAATCGCGAGCGGAAGTTGTGTTGGGGATTATCACGAAAGTCCACTCCGAAAGTTGCCCGAAAAGCTGGGCAACACCAGTTGACCAATTTGGGCGTGCGCAAAAATCCTCGATGTCCAGTTGCCTGATTGAGGATAGCTTCGCAGCGCCCACTAATTGCGAACGTTTGAGAATCAATTTGGAAGGGGTTATTAAGAACCAATGAGCACTGTTATCGAACCGCCTGTCACTTCGGCTGAAAAGCATTTGGAAGAAGTGGAGACCGTGACGATCCGGTTTGCCGGCGATTCCGGCGACGGAATGCAGCTAACCGGCACTCAGTTCACGAATACTTCAGCGGTCGTCGGCAATGATATTTCGACGTTGCCCGACTTCCCGGCTGAGATTCGCGCTCCTGCCGGAAGCTTGCCAGGTGTTAGCGGTTTCCAGTTGAACTTCTCTAGCCGCGACATCAAGACCCCGGGCGATCAGCCAAATGTTTTGGTGGCGATGAATCCTGCGGCACTAAAAGTGAACCTGCCGGACCTCGAAGAGGGCGGCACAGTGATCGTAAACACTGACGGTTTTACCGCAGAGAATCTGAAGTATGCGAACTACGCTGCCAATCCACTCGATGACAATTCGCTTGCCGGCTATCGCGTGCACAAGCTTCCGATTTCGACGCTGAACATGAATGCGTTGAAAGGCAACGTTGAGCTGTCGCGCAAAGAGATCGATCGCTGCAAGAACTTCTTTGCGCTCGGCGTTCTGTACTGGCTCTACGATCGGCCGATGGAAAACACTCTGAACTGGATCCAAAGCAAATTCAGCAAGAACCCGCAGCTGGCCAAAGCGAACGAAATCGCGCTGAAGACCGGTTACAACTTTGCGGACACAACCGAAGTATTCACAACTCACTACACCGTTAAGAAGGCGAAGATTGCTCCTGGTAAATATCGAAAGTTGACCGGTAACGAAGCGACGGCAATCGGCTTCATCGCCGCTTCGCAACTTTCCGGTAGGCCACTTTTCTACGGTTCCTATCCGATTACCCCCGCTTCCGACATTCTTCACGAACTGTCTCGTCACAAAAGCTTTGGTGTCCGAACATTTCAAGCGGAAGACGAAATCGCGGCCGTATGTTCCGCAATTGGCGCGAGCTTCGCCGGACATATCGGACTGACGGGAACATCTGGTCCAGGCGTCGCTCTCAAACAAGAGGCGATTGGTCTTGCAGTAATGACCGAGTTGCCGCTCGTTATCGTGAATGTGCAGCGCGGTGGACCCTCGACAGGGCTACCGACGAAAACGGAACAGGCTGATCTCTTTCAGGCAGTATGGGGCAGAAACGGTGAGTGTCCGGCAATCGTTGTTGCGCCGGCGACTCCAGGCGACTGCTTCCACATGGCAATCGAGTCAGTAAGGCTAGCTTTTAAGTACATGGTGCCAGTCTTTTATTTATCTGACGGTTATCTGGCAAACGGCGCCGAACCGTGGTCGATTCCGCGCGTTGAAGATCTACCAAAGATCGAAGTGAAGTTTGCGAACGATCCGGCGACGTTCATGCCGTATGCCCGCGATCCTGAAACGCTCGCGCGACCATACGCGTTACCCGGAACGCCGGGACTCGAACACCGGATTGGTGGAATCGAGAAGCAGCACATCACGGGTAATGTCAACTACGATCCTGAGAACCATCATTTGATGGTGAAGTTGCGACAGGAAAAAGTCGATCGTGCCGTTGCAGCCATTCCACCGGTGGAAGTCTTCGGCGAACCCACTGGCAAGGTTCTTGTGCTCGGTTGGGGATCTACTTACGGTTCGATTACTTCGGCGGTGGAGAAGATGCGCGGCGAAGGCAAGAGCGTTTCGTCGGCACATCTTCGACATCTGAACCCATTCCCAAGGAACCTCGGTGAAGTATTGCGGGGATTCGAAACCGTGATCATTCCGGAAATGAATCTTGGTCAGCTCTGCACGATGATTCGCGCGAAGTATCTGGTTGATGCGGTCGCGTTCTCGAAAGTGAAAGGAAGACCGTTCCAGATTAGAGAGATTGTTCGAAAGGTCGAAGAGTATTTGTGATGTCTAGAAGAATAGGAATTACAGGGAGATCGAATGAGTACACAAAGTAACGGACATGGCGGGAATGGAAACGTCAGCGCTCCACTTGTTTCAGCCGAAAGCGAAGGCGGATCGCCCGTATCGGGTCGCATCGCACCGCCCCCAGGCGAGTTGAAGAAGGCCGACTTCGTTTCCGATCAGGAAGTGCGTTGGTGTCCCGGTTGCGGCGATTACGCCATTCTCAACAACGTGCAAAAGGTGATGCCTGAATTGGGTATCTCGCGCGAGAAGATGGTTTTCGTTTCTGGTATCGGCTGCTCGTCGCGTTTTCCTTACTACATGAACACCTATGGGTTTCACGGTATTCATGGTCGCGCACCGGCAATCGCAACCGGCATCAAGTGTGCGAACCCAGAACTGAGCGTTTGGGTGATCACTGGTGATGGAGATGCGTTGTCGATCGGCGGCAATCACTTCATGCATGCGATTCGGCGAAACCTCGACATCAACTATATCCTTTTCAATAACCGCATCTACGGTTTGACGAAGGGACAGTACAGCCCGACTTCCGAGTTTGGTAAGAAGACGAAGTCGACGCCTCTGGGCACGATCGACTACCCAGTAAATCCTTTGTCGTTGGCGATTGCGAGCGAATCGACTTTCGTCGCTCGCTCGATCGATATCGATGTCAAACATCTCGGTGGTGTGGTTGAAGCTGCTGCGAAGCACAAAGGCATTTCCTTTATTGAGGTCTACCAGAATTGCAACATCTTCAATGATGGGGCCTTCGATTATTTCGCAGAACGCACCGTTCGTTCAGATCGGGTGTTGTATTTAGAGCACGGCAAACCGATGGTCTTTGGCAAGGACCGCAATAAGGGCATTCGCATGAATGGTGCGCATCCGGAAGTCGTCACAATTGGCGAGAATGGAATCACCGAAAACGACCTGTTGGTGCACGACATTTATCTGAAGGATCCTTCGGTGGCGTTTATGCTCGCGAGGATGGAACAGCCAGATTTCCCGCAGCCTGTGGGAATCTTCCGAGCGGTCGAGCGGGCAACGTATGAAGACATGATGGATCAACAGATTGATGCGGCAATCGCGAAGTCAGGACCAGGTAACCTCGAAAAGCTGATGAACAGCGGAGAGACTTGGGTAGTAGAGTAGGTTAATCAGATTGGTCTTAAAGTACCGCGGCGAATTGGACCTGATCAGTTTCCAGTTCGCCGCGGTATTGTGTTGTTTGGAACGACGTAACGCTGGCGGGTCATCACATGTAAGCCAACTCTGCGTGATACTATTTCAATCCGGCGCTCCTCACCGGCAAGTGCATCGGCAAGCGGACGCTTGGGCCTATAGGTGATCACGTAAGCGGAATCAATCAAGCGTGCCGCATCACGCGCATTATCGATCATTATTTCGACCGACTCAGGCAGCCAGATACCACCTCCTGTATCGTGAGCGAGTTGTTGCAGTTGTGCCTGACTGACCGCCAGGGCGTTCTGGTACTCCTGCAGCATCCGGCGTCTCTTTAGATCAAGATCCACAATGATCCCACCTGGTTTGTGCAGTTGCTTCATCGTGTTGTCGCGGATGTCTCCAGGCAATGAATTAACCGCGTCATCAGGAGAAATGCTCTTATCACGCTTTCTGGTGCGACGAAGGTCCTGCTTCATCGCTGTCTGAGAAACCATCGTGTAGCTGATAACGTGCACTGCCACATTTGCGGTGATCAGTTGTTCTATGACGCGTGTGCGGTCCAGACGCTCAACTCCGGTGTGAACACCATCGGTGACAAGGACCAGATGCCGATTCAATCGATTGCTGGACACGAATCGCGCGGCGGCTTCGGCGAGTGCGTCGAAGAAGAGTGCGCGTTTTGCGGGCAGGAGTTGCGACTGAAGTATTGAAAGCACCGATTGATGATCTGATGTCCAATCCATGAGCAGCTCAACTTTACTATTGAATTGCAAGACCGATATTTGGTCGTCAGATGCAAGACTGTTGACCATCGACTTTGCTACTTCACGAGTTACCGTCACCCGTTTCGCCGAATTGAGTTCACCGCCGGTGTCCAGCAACAGAATGACATTCGCTGGAAGTCGGCGAACACTGCGGATTTCCTGTGGCACCCCATCTTCCAACACGAGTACATCATCACGCTCGAGAGAAGGATCGACTCTGCCGTCGTTGTCAAAGGCGGCGACGGAGAGCTGCACCTCCTCGGTTGAGATCCTGATGGGCTCCTGCTCTCCAGTTGTGACAGGTTGGTTTGTTGGAGTCGGCTTTGACGGGTCTCCTGGTTTGACTACGGGCTTCCGTGGCATTGCCGGAGTGGCTTGCTGGGCTGCCGCAGTAAAGATTAACCCTGCGAGCAGTGTGACGGTGGCAGAGATCAGAAGAATGACGATTCGATTTCGCACGAAAAAGCGATATGAGTTGGTTGTGATTACTGGTGAATTCTCTAGTGTAATAGACACATAGTCCCGCTGAGCGGTTGGCGAGCGTCTTTGATCTGCAAAGCGAAAATCGGGTTGCTAAACTGCCGTCATGGCGCGCTGCATCGTTTCGTATCTCGACACGGAAGGCTTACGACATACAGTTGAAGTTGAAGCAGAAAGTCTTTATGAGGCTGGAGTTTTGGCGATGAAGGCGTTCAAGCAGCACAGTTGCGAACCAGCCGCACTAAGCGTGCTTGAAGTGGAAATACAAACTTCAATAAAGCACAGCGTAACGCCTAAGAAGATCCACGCGTGGCTAAACGGTGGCGCGCGAACGCCCAAGGAAGCTGCGGATAAGAAGCGACTCCGCGCTTTGTTGTGAGAGTCGTTCCGTCGTGAGCAGAATTGACTGAGGTCACAGCCTGCTGTCTCACTGGCGACACCGAAAGAACGGCCTTCAATTGTGCAGCTTAAAGGGGCGCCGTTAGTGGCATTACAGATCTCCTCGCCTTGCCTTGCGCCCCAGAGCTAGCACTTCTGGGCGAACTATCCTGAGACGCAAAGCTGGCGAAGGCCGCCGGGGTGAGGATCCCAAATCCGACGTCGGACCAAGTCGGCCCACACAGTTGAATTTGCCCCCTCTCTCAACTGGATCGGATTAAGCGCCACCACTGGCGAGGATTTCGTTTCTCGCTTCCTTGCCATTTCACCAGACTGCCCATAAAATCTCGCGCGTCTAGCTAGAGAATGCGGCACTTGGCGACTTTGCCAATATACTCACGCTTCTAACGGAAATCCTTAGAACGCTCTCAAATAGTTCTTAACCCGTTCTCAAGGAATATATGCCTCATAGCAATAATTTCTCTTACGAATTCGAAACCCATCGTCTCGATGTGGCCCAGCGAGTCTTAACGCGCAACGGACAATCAATTCCCCTTACTCCTAAAGCAACCGAAGTGTTGCTCATGCTTTTGCATAACGCCGGCCAGTTGGTTGACAAAGAGTTGCTAATCAACGAAGTCTGGCCCGATTCGTTTGTGGAAGAAGCAAACCTGACGCAAAACATCTTCATGCTTCGTCGGGCATTGCAGGATAACGGCCGTGGTCCAAAGTTTATTGAAACAGTTGCGCGCCGCGGTTATCGCTTTGTAGCGCCCGTGAAGAAGATTCCGGCCCCTGTCGTCACTGCGAAGGAAGAAGAGTTTGTGAGTCGCGCTAGCGCAACGCCGATTCTGGCTGCGTTGCCATTCATAAACGCCACTGGTGATGCTGAAATGCAGTATCTCGGGGAAGGAATTCCCGAGAATATTATCAACAGTTTCTCCGGCCTGCCGCAGCTTCGTGTCATCTCCCGCAGCACTGTGTTTCGTTACAAGAACAAGCAGATCGATCCTCAGGTGATCGGGCAGAAACTGGGTGCGGACGTATTACTCATGGGGAAGGTTTCAGGACACGAGTCGGCACTGTCGGTATCGGTTGAGCTCGTCAGAGTCGACAATAGCTGGCAGTTATGGGGACAAACATTTCCGGTTGATTCGGCGAACATCTTTGAGATTCAGGATGAGATAAAGCGACAGATTGCGCGAGCGTTGCACCTTCCGTTGACACGCGAGGACGAGAAACACGTAGCTAAGCGCTATACAGAAAATGTAGCGGCATACCAGGCATATCTCGAAGGGCGTTATCACTGGAGCCGGTACACCAGAACGGGAATCGAGCGAGCGATCGACCATTTTGGTCGCGCGATCGACTTGGATCCCAACTACGCTCTGGCCTACGCAGGTATTGTCGATTGTTATTTGCGACTGGCGACGAATTATCTGCCACCGGAAGATGGGTTGCCGTTGTTGGACGATGCGGAGTTTGACTTGGTGCCGGATGAAGCATTTGGCGCGACCGATGAAAGTCTAGTTGCTGGTTCCGAACAAGACTGGGTGGTGCAAGAGAAAGTAAAGCTGCGACACGAGTGGGACTGGAAGGGTGCCGAACGTGAGTTGCGCCGTGCGAACGAATTGAAGACCGACTACCCAGCGGCGCACCAATGGCACGCGGCTTATATGTTTTCTAGACGCCTCTGCGAGCAGTCTGGAACTGAACCCTTTCGGCCTTTGGATTTCTCCCGCTTTCCTTCGAGCCAGCTTCCAGAGCTAGAAGAGGTACAAGTGCTCTGCACCGTTGCACGCGAACAATTAGAAGTTGGCAACTACAAGGGCGGATGTCTGGTGCTGCAGAATTGGTGGACTGTTGGCGATTGGCCAAAATTACAAGGGCTGAGCGCTTATACAGCGGCTGATTTGTTACTAACGACCGGAATGCTAGCCGACTATATGGCAAGCACCGGACAATTTCCGCGCGGTCATAAACACTCCGAGGCGTTATTAAATGGTGCGCTCGCGCTCTGCGCAATGCTCGGGCTAAAAACGCGCGTCGCGGAGGCTCGAGCGGAGTTGGGAGGCTGCTACTATCGCCAGGGGTTCTTTGATCTTGCCCGAACGACTCTTGAACAGGCACTTCTGTCTCTTTCGAATACAAACCAAGATTTAGCAAGTTTGTGTCTCTTTCGTTTAGCGGTTGTCGACCGACACGCAGGACGCTTACACGATTCGGTTAATCGGCTCACCCGAGCAGAAGCAATGGCAAAGCACGCAGGACCTTGGATACTCGGCAGATATCATCAAGAATTCGGAACGACCTTGCGAGATTTAGGAACCGCTGACGGTCTTCATGATCATTTTGAAAGAGCTTTGTTTAGTTTTAGGAGATCCCTCAACGAATTTGAGGCTGTGGGAAATCTTCGTTATGTTGCGGCAGTGCGAAACAATATCGGTTTTGTGCTGCTAGAGTTAGCTCGTTTTGAGGAAGCGGAAACTCATCTTTTTCGGGCGTTCCGATTATTCGAAACTCTTGGTGATGATGTCCGTTGTAGTCAAGTGGAAGAAACGTTGGCCCAACTTTACTTAGGCCAATGTAAATATGATCGGGCAGAAGCCATGATCCTCAAAGCACTCACGGTTCTGGAGAAAGCAGATGAGGATGTCTTGCTTTCCGAAGCCTTAGTAACATACGGGAGAGTTCTACTTGGGTTGCACCGCGAAAGCGAAGCGAAAGGAGCGTTCGATGGCGCGCATCGGATCGCAGAGCGATGTGGGCATTACGAGGGTGCTGGTTTGGCTCTGTTGCTGGTTCTTGAGGTTCTTCGTAACCACCTGCTCGTTGACGAAGAGGTTGTGTTTCTATCGAAGGCTCAACGCTTCTTAGCTGAATCTCAGCAGGCTTCAGTCAAGGATCGACTCAAGAAATGCATCAATATGTATGCAGCTAACCCTATCGAACCTACGGAAAAATAAAGCCTTCCACGACGATTCCATACCACGGACCACTGCTAACCCTACCGGTATCTATTTTTTTCATCATTCCCTCCTATTGCGGCATGATCATTGCCATCTACTAGACTTGGACGGGGTTTTTCATCCCTTTCCGGTTATTTTGACGGATCTTTTGTCAAGCGATCGCTCAAAGTGACTCGCTGCACGCCAAAATGGTCGGTTAAAAGACCGAGAGCAGAATTGACAGAAGGTCGCTGAAGCTTGCGTATCGGTCGAAGCGATATGTCGGATCGGAATCGTTGGTATTCAAACCGCCGATGTTGTCATTGCTACGGAGGCCACCAATATTCCCGGTTCGGCTGGTGCGTAAGCCACCAATGTTACCGGCTGAGTTTGTTTTCAGACCACCAATATTGCCGGCCGAGGTTGTTTTCATCCCACCAATGTTACCGGCCATGGCTGATGTGGAGAGAACTAACACAAGAACTGATGCGCAAATCGTTGGTTTTGGGCTTTTCATAACAATTCTCCTGGTGAACTACGGTTAACTGGGACGGTTGGCTCATTCAGCGAAGGCCTGCGAAGCAACTCTGGTTGGGCCAACCAACTTGAAAAATAGCGGACGACCCCTTCTCTCAATACTTGTGCCAGATTCGGACTTTGAATCTATAAGGACGGAAGTTGTTAGTACTGAACAGGTTATGGAGCAACTTGCGGCTATTCAAGACGATGTTCACTGTTGAGAGGCGGGTGAATACGTTTTAACCACTACACACGGATTCAGTTGACTTATCTGCTCTATCCTCGTGTGTTTTCAACAAATAGCAGGAAGCGGTTCAGTAGTATCCACGCGGCTGTATACTGCGGTGTCACTGTATATTGAGTACGCGAGACTCTTAGCTCCGAAGGAGGATTAACGAACTGCTGGTTTCACGCTTGCCGCGCTCCCGTTCAATATGCCTGCACACCTTAATGAAATTAATGAACAGCCGTCTTTGACCGTTGATGAACGGGCGCATGCGTGCTGTACGATTGCGCGCGAAAAGTTAGAAATTGGTGACTACGCCGCTGGATGCGCAGCACTTCGACCGTGGTGGACTTTCGGCGAGTGGCCGAAACACTCGAACCTAAGTAGCAACGCAGCTGCAGATCTTCTCTTAACGGCTGGAACTCTCAGCGGCTGGATAGCCAGTACCAAACAAACTCCTGCTGGCCAAAAGCCGGCCGAGAGTCTGCTGAACGGAGCGATCGCCCTGTATGAATACATGGGCGATACCGTTCGGGCTGCCGAGGGGCGTGTGGAGTTAGCGTGTTGCTATTTCTGGCAAGGGCTTTTCGATTTGGCCCGAACCACCCTTCGCGCATCACTGCAAACTATTCCGGGCAACGAGAGAGAGTTGCGAAGCGTTGCTCTCATACGGCTGGCCCTTGTTGAGCATCATGCGGGTAGGCTTCACGATGCACTTGCGTTATTGACCGAAGCTGAACCTTCAATTGACGTGACTGGACCCTGGATAAAGGGTAGGTTTCACCTCGAATACGCGACAACACTTAAAGATTTGGCATCAGCGGAGAATCGACCTGCCTTATTTGATCGGGCACTTTCACACTATAGGCAAGCACTTCTAGAATTCGAAGTCCTGGGTAATCTCCGTTACACGGCAATTGTTGAAAATAACTACGCTTTTCTGTTATCGACCCTTAAGAGATTTGATGAGGCCCAGTCTCACTTACGTCGAGCGAGGGAGCTATTTGAAGAGTTTGGTGACCAAGTCAGGCGGGCGCAGGTAGATGAGACTCTCGCCCAAATGCACTTAGCCCGCGAAAACTATGAAGCCGCGGAACGATCGATCAAATTAGCAGTCACAAGTTTGGAGGGAACGAGCGAGGACGCTCTGCTCGCTGAAGCGTTGACGACGCAGGGGCTAATCTTGTGTCGCTTAGGTCATAAGCACGAAGCTAAGCCAGTTCTCGAACGTGCTCGTCGCGTGGCTGAACGTTGTGGAGATCGGGAAAGTGCCGGCAAGGCTCTCCTCATCATGATCGAGGAGATGGCTGAACAGCTTGGCGATGATGAGCGACGAGAGATTGGTGCACAAGCAAATCAGCTACTCGCAAACTCGCAACAGTATGCCACCCGTGAACGTCTCCGGAAATGTCTGGACATAATCGCTGAAGCCCACACCAAATACGAAGCGGAACGCGAACAGCAGATTCACGGTGAAAAGATGGCCGCACTCGGCGAACTCTCTTTCGGGGTCGCCCACAATGTCAACAATACTCTGACCGGCATTCTCGGACGCGCGCAGTTGCTGCTCCGAAACAGTGGCGACACTTCAAAGGTTGAATCCGGGCTCGAGCTTATTATTAAGAGTGCGGAAGATGGCGCCCACATAATTCGCCGAATCCAGGACTTCGCTCGAAAAAGACCAAGTCGCGAGTTTGACGTCGTGTCTGTGGCAGAGTTGTTGAAGGATGCTTGCGAACTTACGCGACCACGTTGGGAACGTCGCAACGACTTTGCGCCCATACGGTTCGCTCTTCACGCTGATTCCAAAGCCTATGTTAAAGGCGATCCCGTAGAACTTCGCGAAGTTCTTGTGAATATGATCTACAACGCTGTCGATGCCATGCCTACGGGCGGCGAGGTTCGTCTAGGAACAATCGAAACACGCGATCACGTAATCCTAACGATTGCTGACACTGGCACCGGAATGGGACCGGAAGTTAAGTCTCGCCTCTTCGATCCGTTCTTCTCTACCAAGGGTCGCAAAGGTACGGGAATGGGCCTCGCAGTCAGCTTCGGTATTATCCGCCGTCACGAGGGTTCAATCGATGTTGATAGTGAACCAGGTCGCGGCACCACCTTCAAGATTTCACTACCCAGAGTTGCGAATACCCCGACGCGCATGGCCGATCATAAGGTGACCTTCGACGCTCCTGCGACACGCGGTAAGGTTTGCGTGCTGGTGGTTGACGACGAAACGCACGTTCGCGACGTTTTGGTCGAAGCACTGGAGGCTGAAGGTTGTGAGGTGTTGTCGGCCCAAACCGGCGATATCGCACTTGCCCTTTACGATCAGAATCAAGATTCGATTGATGCAGTCTTCACAGATATCGGAATGCCGGAGATGAGCGGGTGGGAATTGGTGCGCGAAATCCGCGCGCGATCCAAGAACGTACCGCTTGCGATCGTAAGTGGATGGGCCGACGCAATCAGCGTCGATGTGCGCAACTCTGTTAAGGCTGACTGGGTTATCGCCAAGCCTTTCGACATCGATAAGATATCGGCAATCGCTCAACAGATTGTGGACCGCAAAACAAGCTAGCTACTATCGCCCCACTCAGATATATCCCAGGTGCTGACGCAATAAAGTACCGAGTTGATCCAGGTCAAGCGGCTTCAACAGATATTCGTTACAACCTGCCTCCATCGCTGCCTCCTTCATCCCATAGGTATCGAATGCAGTGATGGCAACTATCGGGATCGACGCCTGCTTGGCTCGGTACTGACGAATACGCTCGGTTGTCGTCAGGCCGTCCAGGTGCGGCATGTTCAGATCCATTATGATGAGATCGGGCGAATAATTGCCGACTTTCTCAAGCGCTTCCACGCCATTGCGAGCCTCGATCGGTGCATAACCTTCGCCATGCAGCATCCGCGTCAACATTGCGCGCGTCTCGTCCGAGTCTTCGACCACTAACACACTCTTGGTCATCGATCTTGTCCGCGTGATTCTCTTTGAGTTGGCAGGGGAAGCAGGGGTTACTCGGCAAGAGTAAAGCGGTAGGACGAAACAGTCAAACGCTCAGTAGGCATTGCGCCGATGGGATAGTGACTTTTAGGCGCTGGCGCTTAAGTCGTGACGCTCAAGCTTTAGATACAGACCGCGACGGGTGAGCCCGAGTTCACGTGCGGCGCGGGAAATATTTCCGCCGTGCCGACGCATTGCATCCGCGATCATGCGTCGTTCAACTTCTGCAAGAGCGTCCGCCAATGTGCCGGTTGTTTGGATATTGCCGGCGGGAAGCGCTGCGATTGAGGCGGCAGAAGGCGCCGTGGGCGAAGAGGTCCTTTGCAGTTCTGGTGACAATTGTTCCGGGCTGATTACGGCACCATCTTCGGCGCGCGCAACCACGCGTTGGATTTCGTTGCAAAGCTGACGAACATTTCCCGGCCAGTTGCTCACCATCAATAGATCGACAGCTTGGGGAGTGATCTGAATATCCTTCCGGCCAAATTTGGCGGAGTAGTGATTTACGTAGTAGTTAACTATCGTTGGGATTTCTGAACGACGTTCGCGCAGCGGCGGCACACGTAAGCGAATTACGTTTAAGCGATAGTAGAGGTCCTCACGGAAACGGCCCTGCGCCACCATCTCTTCAAGGTCTGTATTGGTTGCCGCAATGATCCGCACATCTACCTTCGCAGGTCGTTGTTCACCCAGCGCCTGGATCTCTCCTTCCTGCAAAAACCGGAGAAGCTTTGGCTGAACATCAAGCGGTAGGTCTCCAACCTCATCGAGGAACAAGGTGCCGCCGGCAGCAGAACGAATCACGCCCTGTGAATCAGCAACTGCTCCCGTGAAAGCTCCGCGACGATAACCAAATAGATAACCTTCTGATAATTCTTTGGGTACTGCGGTACAGTTAAATGGAACGAACACCTTCGCGCGACGCGACGAGATCGCGTGGATGGCTCTAGCCACCAGCTCTTTTCCGGTTCCTGATTCGCCTGTGACCAGCACCGTTACATCCGAAGATCGAATCTTGTGGACCTCCTCCACGAGCTGAGTCATCGCTGGACTTGAATGGATAAAGCCGGGCATCAAGCTCGAACCGGCAAGTTCGTCCGCTTGTTCACTGCTGCCTCCGCGCTGCGCGCCTGCTCTCAAAGCGCAGACATCCATTCCCAGCTCTACAACCCGCAATAACGGGTCGATTGAGATACCTTTTGGCAGAGTCGAACGACTTCGTGGCGATAGATACAACGTCGCAGGCGGCGCGTTAGTGGACCTTAGAAAGATCACTTCCGCATCCTGCTTGCGACAATATCGCTCGCGCGCTGCGTCGTCGTTAAGCACGCCGAGTTCCGCCGCGATTCGAACGTTTTCGCTGGGCGTTGTTCCCAGAGCGACGACAACCCGCTGTTCGCTCCGCTCACCTTGTTCAGTGATGACGACGCGTTCCGCCCCCGTTTCCTGCCGCATTACGGCTGCCAACTCGCGAAGTAGGAGCTCGCGCGATGCGACGGCCTCTGCGAGTCGAAGGGTCAACAATTGTGTTAAGGCTGATTGTTCCTGACTGTGTTCCGGGCGCGTGCGATCAAGATTAGCGAGCGCCTCTTCAGCCAGCACCAGATCCAGACGCGCTCCCAATTCGCGAAACGTATTCACTGCTCGAGCGAGATGTTCGCCTGCGCGCGAGGGAACA
Source organism: Pyrinomonadaceae bacterium (assembly GCA_035457565.1). Classification (GTDB taxonomy): domain Bacteria; phylum Acidobacteriota; class Blastocatellia; order Pyrinomonadales; family Pyrinomonadaceae; genus PSRF01. The sequence continues at coordinate 32,596 of DATIBJ010000255.1, forward strand.
GTGGTCGCATATGCGTTGCCGAGCTGAAAGTGAGCCCGCGCAGATCGATAGCGATCGCCAAGCATGTCGAAAATGGAAACGCTGCTTCCGAAGTGCTGTGCGGCCACGGCTTCGTCTGAACGAAGCATGCCGAGCATTCCGAACAGGCGATGCGTTTCTCCGGTGAATCCCAGGTCTGTTGCAGAATCGGTCGTATCAGCCGTGACGCGTTGAAGTTCCGCAGCACAATCGTCGAGTTCCTGGGTTAGTAAGTGTGCTTCAGCAGCGATGAGTCTTGATTCGCAAATCGCCTGTCTGTCGCCGATGCTCTCAGCGAGCGTAAGGGCCTCCTTCGCTTTCGCAAGTGCCTTGCGAGCATCTTTCGTAACGAGATAACAACGGCCCAACGTTCTAAGTGCCTGGGCCGCGTACCACTTGTTTCCGTTCTCCGTGGCAAGCGCTACAGCGCGGCGTAGGTAATCCTCGGCCTCTTCCAGATCACCTCGCAGCATATGCAGCTCGCCAAGTGAATCCAAAATCATCGGGACTTTGTCGCCCCGTTCGTCAACTTCGGTCGCCAACGACAAGGCGCGTTCGAGTGCTTCCTGCGCGCGGTCCCACTGGCCGATGAGGATCAGATTTATCCCAAGGTTGTTATAACCGTCCGCCGCATTTGTTTTGTGGTCGGTTCGTTCGTAGTAAGTGATGGCCTTCTTGAGATAATCAATTCCCTCCTGCGGTCGCTTGAGGAACCAGCAGGCGCCAGCCATGTTCGCGTAGGTGCGACCGAGCATGTAAGCCGCCGGGCGATCACCGATCAACTTTTGGGCTTGTGCGAGGTTTTCAAGTCCGGCTTCGTAATTACCTTCCTGGATGTCGGCAACGCCAACGCCAAAATATGATTCAGCGAGGCCGCGCCAATCGCCGGTCTGACGAAAGTGATCCAGGGCTCGTTGGGCATAGTCTCTGGCGATGGGATATTCACTGATGGTGCGGTATACACGCGATAAAGCAGAGTAGATGAGACCGACGTTAGCTAAACCACTTTCAGCGTAGTCGCGCTGGGTCGCCTTCAACATGGCGATCGCTTTCGGGTGATCTCCGGTGTAGTTGTATCCCAAGCCTATTTGGACACGGAGCGAGACGATGGTGTTGTCATCGAGCTTGGAGAGCGACTCCGGAGCCTCGTACATTGAAACGGCGGCAAGTGAATCGCGGTAGTGACCTTGTTGTTCGAGAGCCGTGGAGAGGGCGCACCGCGCGAGTGCTAATGCTGTGGGATGACTGCGAGAGCTGGCAATAACCAATGCCAGACGATCCTTTGCCTCAGTGGATAGACCCTGATCCAGAAGCGAACGAATCTCGTCCAACTCGGAAAGTAGTGATTCGTTCGACGGACGCGTGCGTGTACGCAGCCGTCCTCGTGCGTCGGCAAAATCCACCACGCCTCGTTCGCCTGAGGTTTTGGATTCCGGATTACCTCCCGGACCTACACTCTTGTCCATTTAGGTACCTAAAAAACCCAATTGTCTTCACTTTTCACTAAGCAAAGAGTGGGAGGGACTTGTAAAACACTTAGTCTTGGGTTGAGCCGCGTAGTTCGGTGAGAATTTAACATAACAACGGCAGGTCGTACAGCATCTTCAATTGTAAGTAAACACGCGGCGGGACCAGTTCTGTACAACGAAGCACGAGACGAATCCGCCACCATTTCTCGTCAAAAATAAGTCGTCCTCACTCAGCGCTTTACGAGATTTTCCGGCATGGGCGTTCGCCTTGACACTCTCGTAAGCCGATGGCTATCATCTCCGTTTCCGTTCGCAGCGCGGAACTTCACCTAGGGGTAATATGTTTGAGTCCCTGTCAGATAAACTAAAGCGAACTCTGAAGAACCTGCGCGGCGAAGGGGTTTTGACCAAAGAGCACGTCGAAGCGGCTCTGCGAGAGATTCGCCTTGCGCTTTTGGAAGCGGATGTTAATTACAAAGTCGCTAAAGACTTTATCGCTTCGGTCAAAGAAAAAGCTGAAGGCCAACAGGTTTGGCAGGAACTGAAACCGTCCGAGCAAGTCGTCAAGATCGTTTATGACGAATTGGTGGACCTGCTAGGCGGACAGTCGTCACGTCTGGTCTTTACCAGGCAACTGCCGAATACCGTGATGGTGGTCGGTCTTCAGGGGTCTGGCAAGACAACCTCCACGGGCAAGATCGCGAGGTGGTTGGCGGCAAACCAAGATCGCAAACCGCTCCTGTTATCGGTCGACGTTTACCGCCCAGCGGCGCGCGAACAGCTGAAGGTAATCGCCAAGGCGACAGGTCAACAGATCTTTGAAAGACCGGAAGTCAACGATCCGCTTACGTTAGTTCGCGAAGCGCACAAACACGCGCAACAAACCGGCTTCGACACTTTGCTGGTTGATACCGCAGGCCGCCTGCATATCGATGACGAACTCATGGAAGAGCTAGTTGCGATTAAGAACGAGACGCACCCCGCGGAGATCTTGTTCGTTGCCGATGCGATGACTGGTCAGGACGCAGTGCGCTCTGCCGAGGAGTTTCACCGGCGTGTGGGAATTACTGGTGTCATCCTGACGAAGATGGATGGTGACGCGCGAGGCGGCGCGGCATTATCGATCAAGCAGGTCACTGGGCAGCCAGTTAAGTTTGTCGGCGTCGGCGAGCGGTACGATGCGCTTGAGCCCTTCTATCCAGATCGCGTGGCTCAGCGAATCCTGGGCATGGGTGACGTGCTTTCGCTGATTGAAGAAGTTCAGTCGAAAGTCGATCAGTCAGAAGCTGAGGAACAACTCAAGAAGCTTCAGAAGAACGAGTTCACTCTTGACGATTTTCGCTCACAACTTCGGCAGGTAAAAAAGCTCGGCTCCTTTTCGAAAATCATGAAGCTATTACCCGACCAGCTCCTGGGAGGGATGGGGATGCCCCAGCTGAACGAAGAACAGTCGGCGCAGATGGAAAAGGAGTTGAAGCGAACCGAAGCGATCATAGATTCGATGACAGTCGAAGAACGAAACGACCACCGTCTGCTAAACGCGAATCGTCGCCGCAGGATCGCCAGAGGGTCTGGAACATCGGTCGCAGGTGTCAATCAACTGATCAAGCAGTACGTGGAAATGCGGCAGATGATGCGGCAGCTGTCGAGTTCCGGTTTATTCGGTGGCGGCGGGTTTAAGAGCAAGATGATGAGAAAAATGGCGGGCTTGCCTGATATGGCGGGGTTCGCCGGAAACGGTGACGAGTTACCCGGCATGCCGTCATTGCCGGCTGGTCCTTCAAGGAAGAAGTTAAAAAAGAAACGAAAGAAAAGACGAAGATAAGCGCTATCCACTAGCTGCTTTTAGAAGGAGGGTTTGTTTTGTTAGCCATTAAGTTAATGCGTACGGGAGCGAAGAAAAGCCCGTCGTATCGAATCGTTGTTAAAGAGAAGCAGTCAAAGCGGGATGGTGCTTATCTCGAGAACCTCGGTACGTACAATCCCACGCGGAATCCCGCGGAGATCAAGTTGGATATGAATCGAGTCAATTATTGGATTGAAAAAGGTGCACAGCCGACCAATACCGTTAGCCGTTTGATCAAAGCCACCAGTAAGTCAGAGGCAGCGGCCACCACAACGTCCTAAGCATGCGCGAAGCAATCGAAATGATCGTGAAGTCGCTGGTCGATGAACCTGAGACAGTCGACATTCGCGAGATCGATCGCAATGGCACACTCCTAATTGAGGTGCGTGTGGCGCAGCAGGATGTAGGTAAGATCATCGGCAAACAAGGGCGAACGATCCGCGCTTTGCGTTCGTTGGCAAGGATTGCAGGAGCAAAACAGAACCGGCGGTATCTGTTAGAAATCGTGGAATGAGCGGCGAGCACGAAAGTGAAGAGGACCTCGTCGTTGTTGCTCGCGCTGTTAGGACCAGAGGATTGAAGGGGGAGATCGTCGCCGAGCTCTTAACTGATTTCCCAGAGCGTTTTGAAAAAGTAAAGACGCTGATCGCAATATCACCTGGTGGTGGTTATCGCTCCGTTAAGCTTGAAGACCACTGGTTTCAAAAGGATCGAGTGGTATTGAAGTTCGATGGAATTGACACGATCGAATCAGCCAGAGAACTGATCGATCACAATCTTGCGGTGCCTGAGTCAGAAAGCGTTTCGCTCCCGGAGAATCATTACTACGATTGGGAGCTTGAGGGTTGCGACGTTCGCACCACGACCAAAGAATCACTCGGTAGAGTAAAGGCTGTGATGCGAACAGGCGGCGTCGAAATACTGGTGGTCGCGAAGGAAGATAAGACCCGCGATTACCTGTTGCCGCTGGCCGAGTCGATAGTTGTGGAGATTAATCCGGAGGAGAAATATATCGTTGTTGATCCTCCAGAAGGCCTTCTCGACTTATAGATCTTTGACTGACGTTTTGATGAGACCGGATCCCCGACTCATCAAGTTTGTAAAAGAGACGGTCTATTTTATTAGAGTGCGATAAATGCTGCGCATCGATGTCATAACTATCTTTCCTGACTTCTTTCAGGGTCCGATTGATTACGGCATCGTCAAAAGAGCGCGTGCAGCCGGTTTGGTATCGATTACGGCTCACGATCTTCGCGCTTGGACCACCGACAAGCACCACATAGTGGATGATCGACCATTCGGAGGCGGCGACGGCATGATTCTAAAGCCGGAGCCAATCTTCGCAGCCGTCGAAGGACTAACTGGAAAGTCCCGAAGAGAAGATCTTTCAGAAGACATTCGGGTTGTCTTGTTGTCACCCCAGGGCCGAGTATTTTCCCAAGCCGTCGCGAAAGATCTTTGTCGTAGTTCCCAAGTCGTGTTGCTGTGCGGTCGCTATGAAGGTGTCGATGAGCGAGTTGCTGAAGCACTCGTAACGGATGAGATTTCAATCGGTGATTATGTGCTCTCAGGAGGTGAAGCGGCGGCGATGGTTGTAATCGACGCGGTTGTTAGGTTGATACCTGGAGCACTAGGAAGTGAGACCTCGGCCGTGCACGAGTCGTTTTCATCCGATATGCTCGATCACCCGCAATACACACGACCACCTGAATTTCGAGGTATGAAAGTTCCCGAAGTATTGTTGAGTGGTAATCACGGAGAGATCGAGCGCTGGCGCAAAACAGCGGCAAAAGAAAAAACGCGCAGGACGCGACCGGATCTTTTAAAAGACGAATAGTATAAAGGGCGCGAGGCGTGAACCGGTTGGTTAAGTATCGCTGCTCGGGATAAGGAGCAATCAAATGAATAAACTGGACAAAATTGAAGAGACACAGCTGCGGAAGAACCTCCCACGGTTCCAGCCCGGCGATACTGTCCGAGTTCACGTGCGGATCAAAGAATCAGAGACGAAAGAACGGCTTCAGGTATTCGAAGGTGTTGTTATCGCACGCAAGCACGGCGGTGCGCGTGAGACGATCACTGTAAGAAAGACAAGTTTTGGCGTGGGGGTCGAAAGAATATTTCCGCTCCACGCGACGATCATCGATCACATCGATCTCGTGAAGAAGGGCCGAGTCAGACGCGCGAAGTTGTATTACCTTCGCGAACTGCGCGGTAAAGCGGCGCGTATTCGTGAGCGCGATACCCGGGGCCAGCAGAGTGACGAAGCTCAAGCGTCAGTTGCCGGGAAAACTAAGTAACTTGTCGCGCGAATGTGCGACCGAGCACATTCGTTAACTCTGAACGGAGATTTTCCGATTGCGTATCGCAATCGATGCCCATTCGATTGGGACCAGGCTTGGCGGCAACGAAACGTATGCCGCCAACCTGATTGAAGCGCTGGCGAGCATCGACAGTGTAAACGACTACACTCTTTACGTAACCACACCTGAAGCCGTCGATCGTTATTCCAAGCGTTGGCCCAACTTTTCACTTCGCTCCACTCGACCACATACTCCATTTATTCGCATTCCACTCACGCTCAGCGCAGAATTGCGAAAGCACCCGGTCGACGTTTTGCACGTACAGTTTACTGCCCCTCCCTTTTGTCCATGTCCCTTCGTCGTCAGCGTTCATGATCTATCTTTCGAGCACCTGCCGCAGACTTTCCATCGTCGCAGCCGTACGCAATTACGATTAACGGTCCGTCATTCTGTTCGGCGAGCGGCAAAAGTGCTGACCTTATCTGAACACACGCGAAACGATGTGATTGCAACGTACGGAATTGCCGGGGCAAACGTTGAAGTCATCCCCATCGCAGCTTCGCCGAAGTTTGCGCCAGTTTCAAACGAGAAAGAACTGCAACGCGTGCGACACAATTACCGAATAGAGTCGGATTACATCCTTTCAGTCGGTTCCATTCAGCCGCGTAAAAATCTCGGCCGGCTGATCAGAGCATATAGTTTGTTGCGCAATAAACTGGGAGCGGATAAGCTGCCCAAACTGGTCTTTGTGGGTAAGCGCGCGTGGTTATACGACGAAACCCTCCGCGCGATTGAAGAGACCGGGTTACGCGAATCAGTGGTTCTTACGGGTTACGTCCCGGAATCTGATCTGCCGGCGTTATACTCTGGTGCCACGTGTTTCGTATATCCATCGTTCTTCGAGGGCTTTGGTCTACCACCTCTGGAGGCGATGCAGTGCGGCGCTCCAGTCGTTATTGGCAATCGAACTAGTCTTCCCGAAGTGGTTGGTGATGCGGCCCTGGCCGTTGACCCTTTTGATGTCGACGCAATCGCTGGTGCAATCGAAGAACTGCTAAACAAACCAGCCCTTCGCGACGAGTTGCGCGTCAAAGGCTTTGCGCGCGCGAAAATGTTCGACTGGCAAGAGACAGCACGAAGAACCGTGAGCGTTTATGAACAGGTCGCAAAGGTAAATGCGCACCCGGGCCAATTGCGAGCAGGATCGACATACTAAACAATACAGTCCGATGCGGATAGCAATTCTTGGAACACGGGGTATTCCGGCCAGTTACGGCGGGTTCGAGACCTTCGCAGAACATCTTGCCACTCGTTTGGTTGCGCGTGGCCACGACGTTACTGTTTATTGCCGCTCGCACTATGTTTCACCACGCCAACTTGAGTATCACGGCGTAAAGCTTAAGATTCTCCCCACCGTTCGTCACAAGTACTTCGATACAGTAGTCCATACCTTCCTGTCGGCAGTTGACGCTGTTCCGCGTCGCTTTGATGCCGCTCTTATCTGTAATGCGGCGAATGCCCCATTTAGCACCATTCTTCGAGTAACCGGGACGCCCGTAGCGATCAACGTCGATGGTCTTGAACACAAACGAAAGAAGTGGGGCGCGCTTGGACGTCAATATTACCGACTCGCTGAATACCTTTCGACGCTACTGCCAAACGAGATGGTGACCGACGCGCAAGTCATTCAGGATTACTACCTGGTTCGACACCGCGCGCCGTCGACAATGATCGCTTACGGGAGTGAGGTCGAAAGACGACCTGATCGTGCCGCCGTCCGCAAGTGGCGCGTCGACTCAAACCGCTACATCCTCTATGTGTCGCGGCTAGAGCCAGAGAACAACGCGCATTTGGTAGTCGAGGCGTTCAAGAAAGTTAGGACTGCATTTCGCTTGCTGATAGTCGGCGACGCGCCGTACGCAGAACAGTACATCAAAGATTTGAAAGCCAGGGCGAAGGGCGACAAGCGCATAATCTTTACTGGCTTCGTTTTTGGTCAGGACTATCGAACGCTGCAGCAGAACGCATACTGTTACGTTCACGCAACGGAAGTGGGTGGCACTCATCCGGCCCTGCTGGAAGCAATGGGATACGGAAACTGTGTCCTTACCCTGGCGACTCCTGAGAATCTCGAGGCGGTTGGCGAGGCCGGCATTCCCTACATCGATGAATTCGATTTGGCTGAAAAGCTCCGCCGCGTATTACGCGACGGATCGCTCGTTCAGGCGTACCGGAACCGTGCCCAACTGCGTGTGCAGAAGTGCTACGACTGGGAAACAGTCGTCGATCAATATGAACATTTGTTTCGAAAGATGAGCGGCAGCCTGGCTGACGAGCCTCTAGATGACCATTTGCCTTTGAATGCCGAGCAACCCGAGCTGGCCAAGGTACAAGACTGAGTTGATTTACGGTTAAAAGAGAGGGGCCCGCCGATTCCTAAGAATCGGCGGGCCAAAACTTTACGGGTAGGTTCGGGCAAATCAGGGTGGCAGAGCTAGGAACCGAGAATCGTCGATGAAAGGACAATTCTGACGAACAGGCGGTGCGTTTGCGGGCTAGATAAAGCCGAATAATTAACACGAGCACCGCTAGCCCAACTTCCCTTGCAGCTGAAAAGAACTGCCAAGCTATCTGGCTATCGCTCGGTCTTGTGTGAAATTATACCGACGGTTTGTGACCTGTCAAGGATATTATTAACTTTTTCGCAAAAACTTTGTAACAGTCGCGGGTCGGGAGACTCTTCCGCGATTATTCGAGGGTGTCTATTCTCCGGTGCGTGCGCCGGCGAGTCGAACGGCCTGTCGTCGGACGACTTCGGAAACGTTGCGGTTCAATGAGAGGTTCTTCAGGTCCTTGGTACGAATCCGCGGAAGAATGTTCATTATGGTAGGAATCGGGGTGCGCGGATTTCGCGCAAGATTATGAATGATCGGATATGCCCTCGCCCAAGCTCGATTCATTGCAATTAGTCGCAGCACTTCGTCTGAGACTGTTCGCATCGCCGCGATACTCTCAACTTCCTGCTCCGTGATTCTCGGATTGTTTATGACGCCCGTTGAAACAATTCGATTAGAATCTCGGACCAGAATTGTTCGAGCCTCCCGATCTCCTTTCATAGCCAGTTTCATTCGGTCGCGTGTGTTCATCAGCATCAGTCGGCGAATCATCGAAACTCGTTCGCCCGATATACTTCCGGTCTCAAGTTTTTCACCCTCGATAATTCGCTGGACTGTGACCGCTCTTTCCTCCGCTGTTTCACGAAGAAGTTCTTCATAGCGTTCGGCGGGTAACCATGAATCGTCGATATCGGCGTCGGTCACTTCGATGTGCTCGGCAATGAACCATGCATCTTCGACACTAAGTTCACCGTCATCAGTAGACAGGTCTGCTGTCTCGAAGAATTCTGCCGCAGCAACTTTTCCGCGCGCACGCAGCTCATCGGCGATTTGCCGTGCTCCGCGCTCCTTTTCAAAGAATTCCTTCTTAGTTTCACGCGCTCGTCGTTCTGCTTCCGAACTTCGTGCAGGGTTCGCGAGAATGGCTTCGAT
>DATIBJ010000256.1:0-38907 GCA_035457565.1 Pyrinomonadaceae bacterium
TGATGCTTTGCGCGGTGGCTAACTAGTTACTACGCAGGCTGCAATCACGGGCGGCGAAGATAATATCCGTTACGCGTGCGAACGGTGAGTTTCCCATTTCGCGTTAGCGTGGAAGGTGACATCTTCAACTTTATTCGGTGCAGCTTTCCGTCGAGTGTCGTTTCCGGCGGTTTGAATCCCATGCTATAGCGCGCGCGTAGATGGTTGATAAGCTCCGCAAGTCGATCGTCGACTTCCTTCTTCTTTGCTCCAATAAGCTCGCCTCCGGTGGCTTCAGTGTAGTCGTCGAGACCGTGCATTGCGCCAACTGTCATCATGTTTATGAACTTGCCGATTCCGCCTCGAACAACCAGACCGTAGACGACTATCCCAGATTCAAGGAGATCGACCACGAGGTGTTTGTTACTACCACGTTCGCTCGCGATGTTGTCACTTACGACCAGTATCACGCGTCGACTAACAGGATTCGAAGCCTTCTCCATAACTGAAACAGCAGAGCGCAGGGCATCGTTGAAAAAAGTACCGCGGCCAATAGTGTCGACTCGGCTTGCCTCGACAATTTTGTCTGACACGAGTTGGCGATCTTTCGTAAAGTCCTGCACGAGCGTTGATTCGATCGCAAAGGCCATGACAGCGACTTCGTCCTGCGGCTTCAGTTTCTCAAGAGCTGCACGAGCGTTCCGCCCGATCTCTTCGATGAATGGAACAACGCTGCCGCTAACGTCCAACAACAGAACGACGGAAAGAGGTAACTGATCCTCACTGAAATAGGTGATTTGTTGTTTGACATCGTCGACAAAAAGTTCGAAGTCCGTAGTCTTGAGGTCTCTAACAGGATGTCCCGTCTTTTTATCGATAACCAGCGCATCGAGAACAACCAAATTCGTGTCGATCCGTACCACGTCATCGTTTGTGGGTTGCTGGCCGAGGCAAACGTCCGCGGCAAAAACGAAGCAAACAATTAAAGCGGAGCAGACTAGCAATCGCGGGCGCAGAGGGGCGTGGTCGGTGAACATGCGCGATTAGATGCAACACAGATCTGGGGAGAGGAAAGGATTGGCAACCACAGTGAATTCACACGCTCACTGCGGTAGCAAGTGTATCAGGGTGATTGACCGAGAAAATCTTCGATCATGCGACGATCGTTTTCTTCTTTGATTCTAGTGAACAGCCGCGTGCCGAGTTTTCTGATTGTCGCAGGTCGATCAAAGGGCAGACGGTCATACATCTGTCCACCCTCAAAGTGACACGGCATGCACTTCGACTTCAAGATTGGTTTTACTTGCGTATCGAAATCGATTCGTGACGTTGTAGTTGAAGCGGTGGGGACGACAACATTCTGAAAGACAGGCTTAGCCGTGCCGCCCGCCTCAATTAGCAACAACGCCGCCGCAATAAAGCCAACAACGATCCGCATAGCCCGATGTTAGTACAAGCAAACCTCAGGTCGAAGAAAATGTTCCGTCATCAACCCGAGTGCACTTCGCCAGATGGATATCAATCGATTTACGATGGGAGACTTATCGGAAAAGGGATTGGTAGCGCATACGGGACTCGAACCCGTGATCTCTGCCTTGAGAGGGCAGCGTGTTAGCCGACTACACCAATGCGCCGCAACAGGTTGGAATTATAGGCATCGCAGTGGTTCGTCGCAAGGTGACGTCACTAATACCCCCGACGGCAGTCGGGGGATCTTTCAGGTCCGACCTACAAAACGGCGTTTTCAAAAAGCCGACGCGCCGCGCATCGAGCTGGAGTACTATCGCTCAGGCTCGTTCGCGGCGCGCGGTTCATTCGGGATCGCGGCTAGTAGGTTGGCGTCTGAACAATCCCCCGACTGCCGTCGGGGATATTTGCGTCGATGATCACAAAGCGCTAATGCTATACTGCAGACGTTCGGCATCATTCCGGTTATGGTTCATCTAAACTGATCCACTGTATGTCTTACCTGCTCGTCGTTAACCACAACGTCGCGCCGAGTCTTTCCTTTCCATTTCGTTTTTCATGTCAACTCAAGTCCCGACGGAGGACTCGATGAATATAGTTGTCTTGCGCGAAACACAGAAAGGCGAGTCGCGCGTTGCGCTAATGCCTGAATCCGTCAAGAAGCTCGTTGGTCTCAAAGCTGCTGTGCTTGTCGAGTCGGGCGCGGGTCTTGCCGCCGCGCGCACCGACGCAGAGTTTCAAGAGGCAGGCGCGGAGATTTCCACCAACAAAGCACAACTTCTTTCGCAAGCTGACGTCCTCGCAGTTGTGAACAGACCAGCGACAGAAGACCTCCAACAGCTGCGCAACGGATCTATCATGATCGGCTTCTTGCGACCCCTGGATGAACCGTCGGCACTACAACCAGCAGTCAGTGGCGGTCTCACCACGTTCGCAGTCGAACTCATCCCTCGCATCACACGAGCACAGGCAATGGATGCGCTTTCGTCGATGGCGACGGTTGCGGGTTACAAAGCGGTACTGATTGGCGCCTCGTACATCCCACGCATGTTCCCGCTGTTGATGACGGCAGCCGGCACTGTTCCACCCGCGCGTGTACTCGTGCTGGGTGCCGGAGTTGCAGGGTTGCAGGCAATCGCAACAGCACGCCGCCTCGGCGCGGTTGTCGAAGGTTACGACGTGCGCGCGGCTGCTGGTGAACAAGTGAAATCGCTGGGCGCGACATTTCTCGAGGTAGATCTCGGTGGCATAAAAACGGAAGACGCTGGTGGATACGCAGTTGAACTCTCGGACGAAGCGATGAGCCGCGGACGCGCTTTGATTGCTGAACACGCCAAGACTACGGATGTTCTGATCACAACTGCGCAGGTGCCCGGTCGACGCGCGCCGTTGCTGATCACTGAAGAAGCTGTAAACGGTATGAAGCGTGGCTCGGTGATTATCGATCTAGCGGGCTCAACTGGTGGCAACTGCGCCTTGAGTAAGGCTGATGAAGTGGTCGAGCGAGATGGCGTAACCATCCTGGCTCCGACTAATCTGGCGGCAACAGTTCCCGTTCACGCGAGTCAGCTGTACTCACGAAACATCACTTCATTCTTGTCGCTATTGATCAAAGACGGACAGTTGCTGGTCGATATGAACGACGATGTGGTTGGTCCATCATGTGTAACGCACCAGGGAAAGGTTGTTAACCAGAGAGTGGCGGCAAGTATGGGAAGCTCGGCAGCGTGAATTGTCAATGAGAAAAGAACAACTGTCACCTGCCTGGTATTGGCGACCGATGGAAAAGATTTGGCGTCGAAACCGGACACGAATACCTGTTTGAAGAATTGAAGAAACGAGTAAAGGGAGCAAATTAGATGACGTCTGAAAACCTGATCTCGGCGCTTTATGTTTTTGCGCTCGCCGCTTTTCTTGGTTACCAGGTGATCTCGCGAGTGCCACCGTTGCTGCACACGCCACTAATGTCTGCGACAAATGCGATCTCCGGTATCTCGCTTGTTGGCTCCATCGTAACTGCGGGCGCTCGCTACAACACCGTCAGCACCATTCTCGGTTTCATCGCCGTCGTCTGTTCAACGACCAACGTCGTCGGCGGATTTGTGATAACCGATCGTATGCTGAAGATGTTTAAGCGAAAGGAAATCGGGCCGAAGAAGGATTAGTGCTTTGTGCTTTGTGCTTTGTGCTTTGTTCTTTGTTCTTTGTGCTTTGTTCTTTCTAAATGCGAATGCTCTTCACCTCGTTAGAGGTGTGATGTTTATAGATCGACGGCGCTTCTGAGATCCCTCCGTTCGGCAGCGCGGAAATCCCTGGTTGAATCGGAACGTAACAGGTCCGCGCTGCCGAACGGAGACGACCCGCACATGGCTACTAGATCTATAAACATCACACCTCTAACGAGGTGAAGGCGATACGGTCAGCCACAAAAAACGCGGATTCACGACGAACAAAGCACTAACAACAAAGCACACAACTGACAACGGACTGACACGCACCACTGACGACGAACAACTGACAACGGACCACTGACAACGGACTAATCCTTGCAAACCTACTTCATCGAAATCACTTACCTGCTTGCGTCAATCCTCTTCATTCTCGGATTGAAGGGGTTGAGCCATCCCGAAACTGCCAAGCGCGGTATGCACCTCGCCGAGTTTGGCATGTTGATGGCCATCATCGGCACTCTGCTACATCACGACATTGTGAGCTACACGTGGATCATCACGGGTCTCGCGATCGGTTCGTTAGTAGGACTAGCGATGGGCGTTTGGGTGCCGATGACGGCAATGCCTCAACGCACCGCGCTGTCGCACGCGTTTGGTGCGTTTGCCGCAGCCCTGGTCGGAATCTCTGAGTTCTACAAGGTCAGCGTCCATGGAGAGCATATCGATCGGATCACCATGAGCGCACTAGGCTTTGAAGTGATGTTGGGCGCTCTAACGACCACCGGTAGCCTCCTTGCCTTCGCCAAGCTTCAGGGAATGGTGCGCGGCACACCAATGACCTACAAAGGGCAGAACATCTTCAACATGAGTCTGCTTGCAGTGACGGTCGGCATCTTTCTCTACCTGATCTTTGTTCCGACCTCGATGCCACTGTTCTTTACGATGGTTGGTCTCGCCTTCGTCTTCGGATTCTTGCTGGTGATGCCGATTGGCTCCGCCGACATGCCTGTTGTGATGTCGCTACTTAATTCGTACGCGGGCCTGGCCTCGGCAGCGACCGGTTTTGTCTTATCAAACAAGGTTCTAATTATTGCGGGAACACTCGACGGCTTCTCCGGCTTCATCCTTTCGATATTAATGTGCAAGGCGATGAACCGTTCAATCACCAACGTGCTGTTTGGCGCGTTTGGTAGCGCAGCCACCGCGGGTGCCTCCGGAGATCAGCAAGGGACCATGCGCGAAGTCGCGCTCGAAGACGTCGGCGTGCAGCTCGCTTATGCGAGCAAGGTAGTGTTCGTTCCGGGCTATGGTCTGGCCACAGCCCAGGCGCAACACGCTGTACGCGAACTCGCAGACGTGCTGGAGAAGCGCGGTGTCACCGTTAAATATGGAATTCATCCTGTTGCCGGTCGAATGCCAGGGCACATGAACGTGTTGCTCGCCGAAGCAAATGTGCCCTATTCCTCGTTGTACGAACTCGAACAGATCAATCCCGAATTTCCGACGACCGACGTGGCGATGGTTATCGGAGCAAATGACGTTGTAAATCCGGATGCGCGCGACAACCCGGGGAGCCCGATCGCGGGAATGCCAATCCTGGAAGTCGACCGTTCGAAGTCAGTCGTAGTGCTGAAACGCGGACAAGGAAAAGGATTCTCAGGCCTGGAGAATCCACTGTTCTTCAAGCCGGTAACCGGCATGCTGTACGGAGATGCGAAAGACTCGCTGACGCGACTTGTGCAAGCGGTCCAACACGCGTAACCTGCTTTGGAGCGCGGTCCCGACACATCGGGATCGCCGCTTTTTTTAGAACATCCCAACAACTCAGACCAAAGCGCTGACAAGTCAGCGCACTCCAAAGGAGTAGACTGTAAACCCTGGAGAACTCATGCGAAGATTAACGTCCATCCTTCTCTTGGCGAGCATGCTCGTCATCTCTTTCCCGTCGACCTACGCGCAGCGGACGGAAAAGCAAAAAAAAGCGGCGCCGTCGGTTGCTTCACAAAGAGGAACTGATGGGATTACCGCGGCACAGCTGCAAGACTATCTGATGTTCATCGCCTCCGACGAAATGGAAGGTCGCGACACTCCTTCAAGAGGTCTCGACACAACAGCCAAGTTTATCGCCACCAACCTCGGACGGTGGGGATTTAAACCAGCAGGCGATAACGGGACTTTCTTTCAACGCATCGAGTTAAGGCGCGACCGCGCCGACGGTGGCCAAACCAAGGTTGAATTCTTCGGTCGTGCGCTCAACGCAGGCGTTGAGTACATTCCGCTTAGCGGTGCGGGAGTTATTAGCGCTCCGATGGTGTTCGCTGGAAACGGATGGTTCATTAAAGCGAAAAACCTCGATGCCTATAAGGACATTGATCCAACCGGCAAAATCGCGATCATCTATGGATCACCTACAGGGTTACCACGCGGAATTGCCCGCGGTGATCTGACGGGGAAAATGGGAGAGGACTGGATGGGACCGACTGATTACGCCCGTAAGAAAGGCGTGGTGGGCCTCGTCTACGTACCAGATGTTCAATTTCTGACTGCCTGGGATCGCACGCGCCGTCTGATAATGGAGCGCGGTTCGATTGGCGTCGCGAAATTTCAGGCTCAGGGTGCGAACCCGCTACCGTCGATTGTCGTCTCACCAGAGTTGGCGAGTGGAATCTTTGTGGGTGAAAAGTCGACGGCAAATCAACTCTACAATGCATACTACGGCACTGGACTTCCGGCGCCATTCGCGTTGAATCCCGATAAGAAACTAAACATGAACCTCGCGAATAGAAGCGAGATCATTCCTACGCAGAATGTTGTTGCGATTTGGGAAGGCAGTGATCCGATTTTGAAAGACGAGTACGTCGCTATTGGTGCGCATTACGATCACGTTGGAATTTGCCGACCAACTGCCAGCGATCAAATCTGCAACGGCGCTGACGACGACGGTTCGGGAACTACCGGGATGCTCGGTATCGCTGAAGCACTTGCGAAGGCTCCAACGCGTCCGAAACGGTCAATTCTTTTTGTCTGGCACTGCGGAGAAGAAAAAGGGCTGTGGGGTTCACGTTACTTCACCGAATATCCGACGGTGCCACTCAACCAGGTTGTAACTCAGCTCAACATGGACATGATCGGCCGCAGCAAAAAGCCGGGCGACACCAACGCCCGAAATAAGGAGCTGACCGGTCCGAACGACATCTATGTGATTGGGTCGACAATGATGAGCACGGAACTCGGTGAGTTACTCGAGACTGTAAACAAATCGTATCTGAACCTGGGGTTCGACAAGAAGTATGACGATCCGGGGGATCCAAACCGGTTCTTCTTCCGCAGCGATCACTACAACTACGCGAAGAAAGGTATTCCCATCATCTTCTTCTTCGATGGCGAGCACGAAGACTATCATCAGCCAGGTGACTCACCCGACAAGATCGACTACCAGAAGATGGAGAAAGTCGCACGAACCGTCTACATGACAATGTGGGAGGTAGCGACGCGACCGACTAGACCTAAAGTTGATAAGCCGTTGCCTGCGCAGTTGAGTACGAACTGATTTGTACCTGGGTCCGTTGATAATGAGCTTTCTGTCCAAAACATCTAGCTTGCTGCGAACCATGCAAGGTGCAAAATTGTCGGCGCTCAAGCTTCACTCGAACAATTCAAGCTGAGCTAAATGCAGGTTGGGAAGGGCGGTTTACCCCGCTCAAGATTCAAATTCACTCGATGTTGAATGGAAATGCATCTTGAGCGGGGTAAACCGCCCTTCCCACCCTGCAATATCCGAACCTTGACTTATGACTCCGCACGCACCTGCTCGTCCAGGGTTTCACGGACTTCATCACTGACGCCGGGCCACCGTTAGCCGCCGATATGCTTCGTCGCGCGACATCCCCAACTCGCGCGCTGCTTTTTTAAGAGCAGCACGATGATCGAGTCCCTCATCTTCCAATCGCGCGACTAAACGCTGAAGCTCTGTATTTGTGACCGCTGCGGAGCTTTTATCTTCATCTCGAGAACGATCAATTATTAAAACGATTTCGCCACGCACGTTTTGCTCGTTTGAATAGTACTCAGCCAACTCGTTGAGCTTACCCCTTCGGAATTCTTCATGAATCTTCGTTAGCTCACGTGCGACGACAGCTTGCCGCGGACCAAGCACCTCCAAAGCATCTTCCAACGCGTCACGAAGACGATGCGGCGCTTCATAGAAGATCAATGTCGAGGCGATCGAGCGCAATTCGTTGAGTCTAGTACGTCGCGCGCCTGAACGTGAAGGCAAGAAGCCGGCAAAAAAGAATTCATCGGTTGGCAGGCCTGACGCAACTAGAGCTGCAAGAAATGCGGATGGTCCAGGCACCGGAACCACAGGTATATTGTTATCCAGCGCGAGTCGCACCAACCGAAAAGCCGGATCGTTGATTCCTGGCGTACCAGCGTCCGACACGATCGCAACGTCGTTTCCCTCCCGCAGTCGTGCCAACAGTTCCTCGCTTCGTTGCTGCTCGTTATGCTCGTGATAACTGGTCGTCTTTGTGTTAATACCGTAATGCTGAAGCAGCTTGTGAGTGTGTCGTGTGTCCTCAGCTGCGATGATATCGACATCTTTCAACGTCTGAATCGCGCGCTGCGTGATGTCTGCGAGGTTGCCAATGGGTGTGGCAACGATGTAAAGAGTGCCCAACATGAGCTGTTATTCTGGCATTACAGCTTGATGTTGTGAAACAGAATCTCGGGCGGGCAGTCTCGGCAGTGCAGTTCTCTGGCGTGGTGGGTTACCTTGAAAGTCACATCTAGCTCGAGTCGGAGGTACATTGGTTCGTGTTGGTTGGTGTGCTTCGTGGATCGTCTTTGTTTTCGACGAAAGAAAGATCCACGAAGCCACACGAACTAAACACGAAACTCGTTACCACCCACGGGATTTACAGGTGGTCACACGCCAATGATTCTTATTGGAAATGATTCCGCGGGTTATTGGACACACGCATACGGTTTATCCCCGGCGAGCCAGCTCGTCGGATTGAATAAAGCTGCTGCTGAGCAAAAGGCGCCACGTTGAGTAGAGCATTACACCGTCCAGGCCGATTTGGCGCGAACCTAGTGACCGCTTGCACTGCGGCCGTCCTGGCGCACCTGATTGTTTCGTTGGTCCACGGCTATGCGCACACAAAACTTGGCGTCGGTCTGAGTACATGGCAGAACTACTACGTCCTGATCGTGATCACGCTTGCGCCGATTGTCTCACTCGCGCTCGTGTGGCTGCGACGTGCTCGCCTTGGTTTTATGCTGTTGGCGATTTCGATGATCGGATCTTTGATCTTCGGAGGTTACTACCACTACATCGGCATCTCGCCTGATCATGTTTCGCATCTCCCGCCGGGTGATGCCCAGGGATTGTTTCGTGTGTCATCAGTGTTGCTGCTCGCGACCGAGTTGTTTGGAACTGTTGTTGGTGTGCTCGGAATGCGCAAGTAATGTCCGATACACTTTTAGTTTGTTGTCGAGCTCACCCACGCTGAAGGGTCGGACATTCGCTTGAGAAGTTTTCGGGAGCTTGAGCGTGAACCTGAACACAGTTTTGTGCGTAATCGCATCCAGGAGTTGATTCCCAACATGTATTGCTTATCCTGTGGCAAATCCGTCGTACCGGGTCTCGCTTATTGTAATCATTGCGGAGCTAAGCTAGCGGGCGCGCAAAACCAGGTCACCGTCCATACCGACTACGGAACTGACTCGCTGATTTGGGCCATCGTTGGAGTATTTGTCTTCGGAATCGGTGTGCTCATTGGACTCCTCGCCGTAATGAAGGAGGCGCTCGGGTTCGACGCCGGCCTTCTCATCTTTTTCAGCCTGCTTACCTTCGGATTGATTACGGCTATCGAAGCTGTATTTGTGTGGCTGCTTTTCAGTCGTAATCGTGCGGCCATCCGAGCCCGCGAGATCGCTGAGAAGCACAGTATAACGAAAGAGCTGGATGCAGCCCCCGCGCGCGTGCTCGCCGAACCGGTCCCAATGCCAAGCGTGACTGAACAGACGACACGCTCATTCGAACCGATTTACGAAGAACGAAAGTAAGCAGGCAAAAGCCCCGGCCGGTGTGACCGAGGCTTTTGAAGAAAGGTCTATTAGCAGATAAGGGACGGTAGGGTTAATACGGAAGTGGGAACGGAAGTCTTCGTAGCCAATCATCGGTCCGGTTCCGACGGTCATCACGATAGATGTCGTCGTTGCGACGGTCGCGATAGATGTCGTCGATGCGTCCACGACCACCTCGGATACCGTAGACGTTTTCAATCGTCTGGAGCTCTCGACGAATCTGTGACCATTCGGAAGATAGTCGCGAATCGAACCAGCGCGGACGCGCTTGACGTTCGACTGCATCACCAAGCTGTACAACTCGACGCGCTTCGTTGTAGCTGCGGTTAAGATCGCGTCCATTGCCTACGCGAGATTTGAAATCGCCTGCGGCACGACGAAAGTTATGAACGAGATCATTTATCGCATCTTCACGACGCGAACCATTCACGCGGCTTCGATCAAGGGCTCGATCCATGTCGCGTTCAAAATCCTTCGCCAAACGATCAAGACGGTGAGCTGAATCGCGCACGTAGCGCTCATCGTAACGACCATTATCAGGATAACGATTGTCCGGATAACGATTATCTGGATAGCGTCCCCATTGAGCTGCCGCGATCGCCGGCAAGCACAGCGCTAAGAAAGCTGCGCTAAGTATTGAAAACTTCATTGTGTGTCCTTTGAACATCTATTTGTCTCCTAAATTTCGGCACGGGTGCGTACATGCCCGCAACGCCGGTTCTCTTCGACGCTTGCTCTGGGGAATCGTCCTGGCAGCGTCTTCGCCGCCCTCCGTTTGGCAACCCCCGTGCCTGATGGCCTCTGCCAAGATTTAGCTGTGATTTGCTTAAGAAAACCTTACGAGACCCGGAAATGACGGAGAAAGTGGTCGCCTCCGTCGCGCGAAAAGGTGCAGCCACTGACGAAATCGTTGTGGCTACCTTCGATATGAGAGTTTATGGATTACTGCCTATCGATAAGGATTTCGATGTGCTGGCGCACGTCAGCTTCGAGTAAGGAACGCTTTCCGCGCTTCGAAGTAATTGACCACGCGGGAGTGCCGGTGTTCGACTTGAGGAGACGCAACTCTTCGCTCACGGCTTTGATTCCCAGGTGACGAATATTTGCGCATGCCAAACCGCCGCCGCGAACAATCCCGTCGCGCGGAACGCGAGGCCAGCCCGCTTCGACGTAAAGTGTTCTAACTCCGCTCGTCAGTGTGAGAAGCTTGCCGACCATCGTTGAATTCGCGACTTTGAAACGATGGCTCGCAAGGTTCGAAATCTGAATACTAGCGCCCGCTCGATTTGCTTGCCCTGCATGTGTGGTGAAACTATCCAGAAGCCAATCGAGGCCAGCCTGTCGTAGCAGATCATTGGAGTTCTTTAACGCCAGATATTCGGCGATATCGCGCCGTCCGGCCAGCCGCGCTTTTTGTTCTGCGTCGCGGAGGGCTGCTGCCCATGCTTCGTCAAGTTCACTCATCTGTTGAGTTTATGGAGGTGCTTCGCTACCAAAGGAATGCGATGTTATCATGGCCGCGAATTGTTCCCCCCACAAGCTGCATAACATCGAATTGGGCAATTTTAGATCACCATGAAAGCATCCCAATCGTCCCGCAGGTACGGCCTAATAGCTATTTTCATGGCGCTGGCAATTTGCCTGGCCGATACAAACCAGTTCGCTAAAACACAATCGCAATACCCGTCGCCGAGCGTTCACGTCAGCGACTTTGCCAATGTGCTCGATGAGAACACGCGCAATCGCCTGGAAACTCTCCTGAGCAACTTCAAAACCAAGAGCAAAATCGATTTTTATATCGCGACAGTAGAAGACACTGGCGACGCTGAGATATACGACTTTTCTCTCCGCCTTGCCACTCAATGGAACATCGGCGCGCGCGCAAGCCGCAGCAAGAGTTTGCTACTCGTAGTTGTCGTAGCTTCTCGGAGTTCGTTAACGCAATTTAGTCGGGTCGTCCAGCCCGACCTGCCTGAGGGCGTGCTTGGCGAGATGGCCCAACGAATGAAAGGGCCCATCGGCACAGGCGAATTCAGCGAGGCGGTCACGCTAGGAGTTAACTTGTTTGTCAACGCTCTGGGCCAGCGACTCGGGTTCAGCGCTGCAGATCTCGAACGTCCGGTAGTCGTTGCATCAAGCAGTCAGGACTCACCGCCAGCGAGTCAAAACGAAGTTACTCCTTCCGATCCATCGCGAACTCGACCGAGGTCGGTGAGCCAATCTACGACAAACGAACAAGTCGCAGTTGTCAAAACGAATGAAACCACTCCCGCTACTGAGCCGGAGCCACAGCCAAAGCCGGAGCCACAGCCGAAGCCTAAGAACGAAGCCGCCAAGCCGGCACGGACGCGCGACACCGTCGTCAGAAATTCTCGCGCACCTTCTGTTTCGAACCCGAAAAAGAACACGCCGCCGGTGGACGACGACGCTGAGGCAGAAGAGGTCGAGTTAACGCTCACGCTTCCGCTCGAAAAGCGTGCCATCAAACTCAAAGAGTTCCTGGCCACACACCCAAAGTCGAAAGCACGTCCGCGCGCGACGGAGTTGCTCATCAGCACACACGCAGCTCTTGGCGATCAGAAACTCAAGAACGGCGATCCGACGGGTGTTGACGACTTGCTGACGGCAATCAACGAAGCCGACACAACGATTTCTGACAAGTTGTTCACCGGCGTAATCTCTCAGGTCCCCATGAACCTCTACTTGCGAAACGAGCAGGCAGCCGCGTTCAAAGCCGCGCAAGCAATCGAGAGCAAGTTTGGCGACGATCCGAAGAGGTCGCTATCAGTTGCCCAGTTTTATCTGGGCATCGAACGCGGCGATGAGGCTGCGCGCATTGCGGAGCAGGTAATTAGAACTGCTCCCGATTTAGCCGAAGCTCACCGCGTACATGCCATGGGTTTACACCTGAGTCTCAAGCTGGATGAAGCCGCTGCGGCCTACAAACGCCTGTTGGAATTGGATCCCAACTCGCGCATTGCACGAACCAGTTTGGCTGATCTCGATCGTGCGAATGGTAAGCCGGAAGAGGCTCTCGCCCTTTATACAGAGCAAATTAAGATCGATCCAAAAGATAAGCCCGCCGCTACCGGGTCAGTTCTTTCACTGCTGGATCTTGGTCGGAGCGAGGAAGCCAGCAGACTTTTGGATTCGACACTTGCTGACGATCCGCGCAACCTTCCACTACTCACTGGCGCTGCATACTGGTTTGTTGCTCACGGAAACTACGACAAGGGTTTTGAGCTGGCCAGAAAGGCCGTTGAGATTGAGCCTCGCTACACCTGGGCCCACGTCGCTCTCGCTCGTTCATTCGTCGGTTTGAAGCGACCGCTAGACGCAGAGAGATCGCTACGATACGCGCGGCAGTTTGGAAAGTTTCCAACGCTGAACTATGAGCTTGCCACGGTGCTCAGTTCGATGGGTCTTTACGACGAAGCCCTCGACGTGTTGCGCGAGTCGTTCGTTGTAAGTGGCGGCCAAATTCAGACGCGTCTTGCTGGACGATTTCCGGCAGCGAACGAAAACTTCATCGACCTGTTGGCGCCGGAACGCCGTGCGAGCATCTATCAAAACCAGGCCGCAGATTCTCCAGCGAGTGCGAAGGTGTTGAAAGACTTGCTTGTCTTCACGAACTCGCTCACCCCGGTTTCTGATTCGCAAAAGATCGACGAAGCAGCAGCCGTTGCAGCTGCACGTGAGTTCGCGTCCGGTACAGACCAGCGACGGACATTTCGTCAGATCTACGCCTCAAGCCGTCTCTTGAGAAACGGCGTTGGCTTTGAGGCTGCATTCGAATTAGCAGAGGAAGCGGAGAAGGGCGCGGCGGATGCGCTCGATATTCCCGCGTTGTCACTTGCAGTTCAGGCCGATGAATTTCGTGAACTTCGCGCGCAGGCGATCGCGTCAGGAAATGTTCCCGATGTCGCAGATGCACCACGCACAACGCTCGGCGATATTCTTCGCGGCCGCTCTGACGACTTGATGGGCTGGTCACTCTTTAATCAAGCGAAGTATGAACCGGCGCTGAGTTATTTGAAAACCGCGGTGTCGACCTTACCGAACGGAACGCCTGCATGGCGAACAGCAACCTGGCACCTTGGTGCGGCCCTCGAGCAGTCAGGCAACGACGCGGCAGCACTGGAGAATTACATTCTCAGTTATAAAGCGGGAGCACCGGATAGCATTCGTCGCGCAACGATCGAGCAAGTCTACCGACGTGTCAATGGTTCGCTGCAAGGTCTAGATGAGAAGATTGGTGCTGCGACTACAGCTGCCGCGCCGGCAACTCCATCACCATCAGTCAGCGCCAGTCCGGATTCAACAACTGCTGCGTCGCCATCAACTGACGCACCTGCGAATACAGAAAAGAGACCGTCTGCTGAACCCACTTCGAGTTCTCCAAACCCAGAAAAATCGCCGACGCCCGAACCATCAGAAACTAGCAAACCGAGTGAGACGAACATCGCTCCCACGACTGTGCCCTCCCCATCACCTGAACCGGCAAACCCAACCACGACACCGACTGAATCGGCGACTCCAGGAGCATCGGAGGATTCTGCGCGAGCCGCTGCATCACGTCTGCGTTCGATCGTTAAGCTCAGTGGCCGCGTAGTTGACGCTAACAAAGACGGCATCGCGAACGTCGTGGTTGTACTGATTAGTCCTTCGGGCAGCGTACTCGCGTCAACAACCGACACGAATGGCAACTTCTCATTTACCGTCGCCCCTTCGCAAAAAACTTACCGGCTGATTCCCTCAAAAGACGGGTTTACCTTTACTCCAGTCGATCGCACGTTTGCAGGTTTGTTCGACGATCAAAATGAGATCGAGTTCGTCGGCACGGGTCGTCCGTAGTTGAGCGATACACAGAACGCAAAAAGTTCAGTCATCGAAGCGACAAACTCGTCACTTGATTTCATCCAATCGCATTTTAGCTTCAGCGATCATCGCACGGAATTTTGCCAGTTCGTCGAGCGTCAACGGTTCCGTGACCTTGTCGCACAAGCCGGCAGTTAGTGTGACTGCGATTCCGGTTCGCGTTTGGCGAAATACTATTAGTTCCAAATCCCCGATCGTCTTGTAGCGAGCTTCAAAACCGGCCAGGCGTGTTTCCCCTTCGCCAATCTTCGACGCGGCATCGATCGCCTTGAGGAACGGATCAATCTCATCGTAATCAAGCAGAGCACGAGCATCACGCGGTCGCTCTCCGCTCTCTCTTATCGACACAATAACACCCATAGCTCTCGCCGCCGTTTTCGTGTCGCGAAGGTCGACAGCGTCAATTCTCACTCCGTTGATTTCGACCGTTGTAATGCGAGTGAAGCCTTTGATTAAGAGTGTTTCGTATTTCAGCTCAAGCGATTCAAGTTTGTTGCGCCCCTCATATGGTTCGCAACTGAGACGCCGCCAAAATTGTGGGCCGGGTTGCTGGGCATAAGTTGATCCACACCACAGGACTGAAAAAGTCAGTAGGATGAGCAGTCGCTTAAACGACATACGGATCAGTCTCCTCTGCATTAGGAATCTGTAGTACACATGCGAAAGGGAGAGGTAAAGACGTCATTGAGTTAACACCCGAAAATCGATTGAGTTCCAAAAACTGCTGCTGCTGCGATTTCGGATTTCCTTTTATACAGTTGCTCGTTTCGGTTGGACTAGCGTAATGTCGCCGATACCTTGTCACAAACAAGCGCTGGTTCAAAGCACGAAATCCGAATTCCGAATTCCGAATTCCGAAATCGATCCATTCCATGTTCAATCGAGTCTTAATTCTTTCCGCTTCCGCCGGAGCAGGGCACGTACGTGCTGCTGAGGCATTGAGGTTAGCGTTCATCAAGTTGAATGCGGCCCAGGATATCCGCCACGTTGACACTCTGGATTACACCAACAAGATCTTTCGCCATCTTTACTCGCAAACCTATCTCGAGATGGTTAATAGCGCACCGGAAATGCTGGGCTGGTTATACGATTACCTCGATCAGCCATGGAAAAAAGAAAGGCGCCGTTTAGCCCTCGATCGGCTAAACACTCGTCCGTTCGTGAAGCTGCTGAAACAATACAAGCCTGACCTAACGGTGTGCACGCATTTTCTTCCAGCCGAAATCATCTCCTGGCTAAAAGCGAAGGAACGAATCGCGTCACCGCCAGCAATCGTCGTTACTGATCTCGATATTCACGCGATGTGGCTCTGTCATAACTACACGCGATACTTCGTGCCACTTGAGGAAACACGCGTGCATCTCGAGCGCATGGGTATTCCCGCGGCGAAGATATCCGTTTCAGGCATACCTATCGATCCCATTTTTGCCGAGCGAAAAAACAAGGTTGAGGTGCGCCGCAAGCATGGTCTGAAAGCGGATCGGACCACGATACTGGTGTCGGCTGGAGGCTTCGGCGCCGATTCAATTGAGCACGTGCTCACGTCGTTGATGGAGCTTCGTCACGATGCGCAAGTCGTCGCAATTGCCGGTCGCAACGAAGAACTGCGGAGGCGTTTGGATTCATTGGTGAATACAAACAAGGCCAGATCCAAGGTCGAGGTAAAGATCGTTGGCTATACAACAGAGATGGACGAATACATGTCCGCCTCTGATCTTATCCTTGGAAAGCCTGGCGGGCTCACGACGTCAGAAGCCTTAGCGAAGGGATTGATAATGGTGATCGTCAATCCAATCCCAGGCCAGGAGGAACGCAATTCAGATCATCTGCTCGAAGAGGGCGTTGCCATCAGATGCAACAACCTGCCCGCACTCGCATTCAAGATTGACGGGCTCCTTGACGACCAGAAGCGTCTGGGCCTGATGAGAAAGAACGTCAAACGTCTGGCTCGACCAAACGCAGCAACTGACATCGTGCGAGAGCTGCTGACGCACACGGCTCGTTAACGCGACAACCGCGAGATTCAGTAAGAAAGCGCTACGTCCAAAACAGCAACACTCAAGCTGCACCGAAACAACAAGGTAAAATGAATTGCGGGTTGGGAAGGGTGGCTTGCCCCGCTCAATCAGCAGATCACTCAAGCATGAATTCCATGAAGGGTTGAGTTTCTGGATCTTGAGCGGGGGCAAGCCGCCCTTCCGGCAGCTTGAGTTGTTTCAGGGAAGATTGAATGTGGTTGTTTTGTACCTTGAATTCCGGGACGAAAAGGGGGGCGCCGGGTCGGCGCCCCCAAGTCGCGAAGCTAACCAATGTTAATTATCGATTCGCATCGATCGGTTTGCCGTCTGCGTCGTAAACCTGAACCGTTCCGTAGCGCGCAAGGATCTCCTTCGCCTTCGACGCATCACCAACAGCAACCACCTGCAAGTGGTCCTTGTCGATGTATTTCTGCGCCACTCGCTGAACATCAGCTGCAGTAATTGCAGCGACTTTCTGTGGATACGTATCCCAATAATCTGCCGGCAAGTTATAGAGCTTCTGCGTAACGATGTTGCCCAACAATGCCTGCGGCGTTTCCAACGACAAAGCAAAGCTGCCGACGATAGCGCGCTTGGCATTCTCGAGTTCTTCGGCGGTCACAGGCTGATCACGAAGTCGATTCAGTTCATACATGAATTCTTTCATCGCGCCTTCGGTTACATCCGTACGCACCTCTGCGCTCGAAATCCACGTACCACGAAACTTCGTGCCGCTAAAACCGCTGTAGGCCCCGTAGGTGTAGCCCTTGTCTTCGCGGAGATTCAAGAAAAGTCGACCTGATGGTCCACCGCCTAGAATGCGATCGGCGAGCAGCACCGCAAAGTAGTCAGGGCTGGTTCGTTCGATTCCCAGGGTTCCCAGTTGAAGAACCGTCTGCACTGAATGCGGTCGATCGATTAGAAAGATCTTGGCGGCTGACTGGGCAGGCGCCGGCGGTATCGTCGTTGCCGGCACGTCTGCTTTCTGCCAATCACCAAACGCTTTTTCAAGCGCCGGCAGAATGCTCTTCATCGTTACGTCGCCGACAACAGTCAGGATCGCGTTGTTCGGTCGATAGTAGGTTGAATGGAACTTTGCCATATCCGCGGTCGTGAGTTTCTTGACCGACTCAGCAGGCGTGGAAACCAGTCCTGCCGGATGATCGCCATAGATCGCCTTGCTGAATTGTTCTTGAGCAAGAAACTGCGGGCTAGATCGCTGGACCTGCAGGTTCGTGAGTGTACGTGTCTTGTATTTATTGATCTCGTCCTGTGGGAATGAAGGGTTCCGCACGATGTCGGCAAAGATATCGAGAATTTGATCCAGGTTCTCGACTAGTCCACCTACCGTGACCCCGCTTGTCATTGACGATAGACCCGAGTTGGAAAAAAATGACGCACCGATTGCGTCGATCTGCTCAGATATGTCCTTGCTCGTTCGCTTCGTCGTACCTTCCCGAAGCAACGATGCGGTAGATGAAGCAAGACCACGATAGTCGGCCGGATCCGAAAGGCCGCCACTGAGTACGACCATCTGCATGGTGAACGTAGGAATCTTGTGACTCTCGAGCAGAACTACCCGCAAGCCATTCTTCATTGTTGCTTCCTGAGCTTTCGGTAGCTGGATCTTGAGTATGTTTTTGCTTACGGGAGCCCTGCCTTTGATAACAGCGCCTTTAGTTGACGGTGCCGGCGCCTGACCAGGAACCTGAGCAAAGACGACTGACGACATTAGTGCAATTAAGGCTAATGTCATTGCAATGTTCCTCTGGTAATTATTGATTCTCATTTCGACTCCTTACTGCCCTGAGGCGCTGGTGGTGGGTTTTTTGGCCGGCATTGTGACTACTACTGTACGGTTCGTGTCGGCTAGATACTTGTTGGCTACTCGCTGCACATCGTCCTTCGTGACAGCCGAAACTTTGTCGAGCCGTGTATTGATCAGATTCGGGTCACCGTAATAGACCGTAAGTTGGCCCAGCTGAATTGCGCGATTGAGAGAGCTTTGGAGACCCTCGATGAAGTTTCGTCTGGTACTACTCTTCGCCTTCTGTAACTCCCAATCCGCGATGGGCTCTTTTTTCAACCGCTCGATCTCAGCATAGATAGCGGCTTCCACGTCTTCAGTCTTGACTCCAGGGCGAAGCTGCGCAAAGGTAAGTAGCGCACTCACCCCGCGTCTTTCATCCATCCCTCCGGTAACAACCGTGACCATCTCTTTCTCCTTTAGCAGCTTTTGATAAAGGCGAGAGCTTTGACCACCCTGCAACACTGTCGATAAAACCTGCAGAGCGTAGAAGTCGGTTGAATTGCCTGGAACGCCTTTGTAGGCAATGTCGACGCGAGGTGCACGAGCAAGAACGTCGTCCAACGTGGCGCGACGCTCGGCCTTTTGTGCCGGCTCGCTCAAGTCCACGTCGGGTGGATCAGGTTGACGAGGAATGTTCTCAAAGTTGGTGCGGACTTTTGCGAGAGCATCCGCCGTCTTGAAGTCGCCGACCAAAACCAGGGTTGCGTTGTTCGGCGCGTAGTACATTTTGAAGAACGATGCCACATCTTCGACGCTGGCAGCGTTCAGGTCATCCATCGATCCGATGGTCGTATGTTTATAAGCGAAGTTGTCGTAAAGCAGTTCGGTGCG
Source organism: Pyrinomonadaceae bacterium (assembly GCA_035457565.1). Classification (GTDB taxonomy): domain Bacteria; phylum Acidobacteriota; class Blastocatellia; order Pyrinomonadales; family Pyrinomonadaceae; genus PSRF01. The sequence goes on from DATIBJ010000256.1 coordinate 19,245, forward strand.
CTTCTCGAACGTTCTGCCGTATGGTTGATTGTCGACTCCTAAGCGTCGTTCTTCTTGAACAGCATTGCGTTGGTTGTCGAGATTCGCCTTGGTGATCTCGAGACTACGCATGCGATCGGCTTCGAGAAACAGCGCGAGGTCGAGTTGGTTCGCCGGCAGTGCTTCAAAGTAGACAGTGCGGTCGGCGTTGGTGGTTCCGTTCATCGTGCCACCGTTGTTGAAGACGAGTAGGAAGTGTTCGCCGGAGCCGATGTTTTCGGAACCTTTGAACATCATGTGTTCGAAAAGATGTGCGAAGCCCGTGCGTCCCTGGCGCTCATTCGCGGAACCTACTTTGTAAGTAACAGAAATAGCGATGACGGGGGCTGAGTGATCTTCAATGGTCAAAACGCGCAGGCCGTTCTTCAAAGTAGTTTCTTTGAAGTCGACGCGCGGGTTGTGCGTGCTCTGTGCCTGGCCGTTAAGAACGGCGAGAGCGCAGATTAAGAGCGGCAGGAAAAGCCTTGAGACGCGTCTCATAAATCAAAACTCCTTAGTTGTGGGTGGTTGACTCAATTCAGCGAGTAGCCGATAAGCGAGCACAAGTGTTCTTCGTCGATGCTGACGGCGCACACGGGTTGCTGCCGAGTTCAAAGGAGGGGAGACAACTTAATCTTTGGAGTTACCGGTGCGGCTCGCGGACATCCGCGGAATCCAATTGACGCTCGCTAGCGTGGTTGCGACTGTATTCCGTGGGGGGCAGGGTGTCAAGCCGACGAATTGACTCATGATGATTGATGGCCGTCAGGCTTCTAATTACCGCGTCCCCAACAGCAAAAGATCCTCGACGTCGTCAAAGCAATTATCGCTCACCATTCAGTACCGTTCGCGGTAGCGGATGGCCATGACGCCCGCCTCACTTGTGCTAATCGTGCTTGAGTCATCGCGATCGGCTACCGCGTAGGGTCCTGAATACATTGCCAAGAGCCAATGCCCCGAAGCCCGAAACCGAAACTCGAAACTCGCAAGCCAACCGCCCGCACCTTCCTACCATCCAAAACACTCGAAAGAGCACCATTAAAGCCCGCCCGTTAGTCCCGTCGAGCGAGCCCGAAACATTTATAAAATGCTCTCTCGCTAACGGAGTTGAATAGTCCTCGCAGGGATGACGCCTGCCAGTAGAACGGCTGTATAATCGTTCGCAGAAGACTTAAGACTATGTCGAGAATCAAGCTTATCTTCCCTGCGCTGACGAGTTTGGCCCTTTTGATTGGTCTCGCAGCAGGAACCCACGCGCAGCAACCAGCTCCCCAGCAGGCCGCCAGCCGGTTTGACGTTACCAACTATCGCATTGAAGCGCAGATTATTCCGGACCAGCACATGCTTCGCGCCGGCGCGGACATCACATTCGTACCTCTCGACGCCACTCGTTCAGTCGTATTTGAACTGAACGGATCGCTGAAGGTCGAGAGCATTGAGATGAACGGGAAGGCCCTTACCGGTTTCGTTCAGGACAACGTTGGCGTGGGTGCCCTGGGCCCGAATGTTCGCGTCGACCTCGGGCAGGTGATGCCGGCGAATCAGCCGATTACGGTTCGCATGAGGTGGAGCGGTGCTTTGATTTCGCCCGAAGGCGGTCCGCTCGCCACACGCCGGCTGGCCTATGTAGGGACTGAAGGTTCTTACCTGATGTATGCATCACGGTGGTTTCCCTTCCACGATTACGCCGCCGACCGCGCGACTTCTGACATAACGTTTATCGTTCCCGCAGGTTTGCAGGTCGCCGGTACAAGCGATGATACGGTCATCGCACAGCCATCCCCGAAAGAAGGCGCGATTCGCTACCGGTTTGTGCATCGTAAACCCGTGCTGGTTGGAAACTTCGCAGCCGGTCAATACATCAACAAAAACCTGAGCTATGGAAATTACCAGTTGCAGCTTTACGCGATGCCCGGCAGCGAGCGACGCATCGAGACGTTTGCGGAGCTAACCGGCCGGGTCCTTGAGTTCTACACAAAGAAATACGGAAACCCCGGGTTTGGAAACCGCCTCGTCATCGTGCAGATCGACGACGAGAGTTTAGACACCTATTCGGGACCAGGAATGATTTTCCTGTCCACGAAGATGTTTGAATCGACTCGCCCGTTGCCGGAAGAAAAGCTGGAACGCGAGATTGCTTACCAGTGGTGGGGTCAAAGCGTCGGTCTGAAATCGTTTGACGATGCCTGGCTTTCTCAAGGTCTTGCCGAATGGAGTGCATTTGCATTCCGCGAATCAACTCTGACGGCGGGTGGTCTCGACGCCGCACAGCGCGAGCAACAGGAAAGAGCGCTGACGTTCGAACAGACGGCATCAATCGCGCGTGCGCCCGGTGCCTTGGATGATCAATCAGCGGCTTATCAATCGATCGTCTTCTACAAAGGTTCCATGGTCTTCCGCATGTTGCGCGAGACGATGGGCAAAGAGAAATTTGATCAGTTGCTACGGAATTACCTGGAGACATATCGCGGGAAGAACGCTTCGATCGATGAGTTTGAAAAACTTGCTTCGTCGATTGCTCAGGAGAATATGCGCTACTTCTTTGCGCAGTGGGTTGAAGGCACGGGCGTTCCTGAATTCACAGTCGATTACCAGATCATTCGCACGCGTTCAGGAAAGTTTCGCACACGCGGCACCGCCAAGCAGAACCTGGAAAACTTGAGGATGCCGGTCGAGTTGTTGTTACGCGCGGAGGGTGACAATCAAACCACAACCGTACGAATCGAAGGTCGCAGTGAAGACTTCGACTTCGAGTCGAACGGTCAACCGCTGGAAGTGGTGGTGGATCCCAACAACAAGATACTTCGGATGTCAGACGATCTGCGCGTGTCGATCATCGCGCGACGCGGCATCGAGCAGATGAAGGAAGGTATTTACGCGGAAGCGCAACAGCAGTTCGAAGCCGCGTTGAAGCTGGACCGGTCCAACTCCTGGGTCTACTACAACCTTGGGCTGCTGTTTCTCGAGCAGCGCAACTGGCAACAGGCGCTCGATAACTTTGAAGCATCGCTGCACGGAACGCTGAAGCCCGCCTGGATTGAAGTTTGGGCGCGGATTAAACGCGGCAACGCGTACGACGCAAAAGGTGAGCGGAATCGGGCGGTGCTGGAGTATCAAAAGGCACTTCAGTCAGGTATCGATTACGACAACGCGCAAGAAGTGGCGAAGAGATATCTGGCGACGCCGTACGATCCGAAGGCAGCCGCAACCGCCGAAGCCCGCCAGGCGAACTAAGAATATCCACCGATTACACAGATTAATAAATGGAAGGGAACGCTGAGTAACTTAACTACTCAATGTCCTTTTCTTGTTCGAATCTGTGTAATCTGTGTAATCTGTGGATACTCTTAAACTGCGACGATCGCGACCTTCTTCGCATCAGCCAGCCGGATCATCTCATCTCGATCAAACATCAGCGTCTTTCCGGCAGTGATACAAAGACAAGTCGCGCCTGCTAAGAGCATTGCTTCAATCGTAGGCACGCCGACGACAGGCACGTCAAACCGCATGTCCTGATCGGGCTTCGCAATCTTTACTACCGTCAGTCGTCCATGAGCTAGCGTTCCGGCACGTTTGATTGTTTCGTCCGTTCCCTCCATCGCTTCAATCGCGACGCAGGCCTTTGCGCGCACAACAATCGTCTGACCTAGATCAAGTCGCGCAATCTCGTGAGCGATCGCCAGACCGTATTCAATGTCTTCGCGCTCACGATTGTCCGGTTGACGACGCGTTAGAGGACCTGTCTTCGGCAAATAGTCCTGAAGGAAATAGGTGGAATCGATTAATTCGATTCCTTCACTTTCGAGCTCCACAGCAATAGCGCCTATCAGTGAATCGGTGTTACGTCGCGGCAGTTTCAACAACACCTTCAGCATTCGCGCATCAGGCACAGCTCGGCTGAATATCTGCACGTGCTTTACCTGACCGGCCATGATCGCCTTCTCGACACCTTCGTCTTTGAAGAAACGGATCATTCGACCGAGTTGTCCAATCCCAACCCACGTACACTTATCAGCAAGACGTTCTATGTCCGGATCGGTTTCTTCGCGGATTGCAGCCACGGCCACTTGCGCTCCAGACTGCCGCGCACCCTCGAGCACCATGAAGGGAAACTTGCCGTTGCCGGCGATCAACCCAAACTTCATTTGATCACGCCGCGTTTTGAGCTTTCGATAAATGTCAGGAGGTAGGACACCTCTTCAGAACCGGCGAGCTCCTGGCGAATCTGCTCAACGGCCTGAGTGGTATTTAGTTTTGCGGAAAGTAACAGATGAAACGCGTGATGCAGAGAGTCGATAACAGCGCGACTGTAACGACGCCGCTTCATGCCGGTGATGTTTAGACCATAACACTTCGCGTGGTTACCCACAGTCAAAGCGAACGGCAAGGCATCCTTCACCACCACTGAATAGCCCCCGACATATGCTTCCCTACCGACACGACAGAACTGATGCACGCCGGAATAGGCGCCGATATTTGCCCGATCTTCAATCACGACATGACCAGCAAGCGTTGCCGCGTTCGCCATGATTACGCCGTCGCCGAGCAAGCAATCGTGTGCTATATGCGACTGGGCCATGATCAAGCAGTCATCGCCTGTTTTAGTAAGCATCCCACCGCCGGCCGTACCGCGATGAATGGTGACGAACTCACGAATCTTATTGCGTTTGCCGATTCGTGTTTCGGAAGGCTCCCCTTTGTACTTCAAATCCTGCGAGGCGAGTCCGATTGATACAAATGGAAAAATGTGTGTTCCATCACCGATCGAAGTGCGACCGTCGATGACGCAGTGCGACTCCAAACGCACTCCGTCGCCCAGCTCGACTTCGGGACCAATGATCGAATATGGACCGACAAAGCAGTCGTCGCCCAAACGGGCCTTCGGACTGACTACGGCAGTCGGGTGTATGTTAGTCGGATGTGTGACAGTTGACATGCACTAATCGGGAGAGTGTGTGTGTTCGATAAACTTCACAGTTTGTCGTTAACGTCCGGTGAGTCCGACTAGACAGGAACGGTTCAACCTTCAATGAGTGATCCTGTACCTCGACGACAAACTAAAGTTTATCGGACATTAAACGACCGGTGACGATACTCATGATGTCAGCGTCAGCAGCGAGCTGACCGTCGACTTTCGCTTCTCCGTGCATTCGCTGGACACGCGAACCGATGCGCAGGGCCGTAACTTCAAGCACGAGCGTGTCGCCCGGCACAACGGGCCGGCGGAAACGAGCCTCTTTGATTCCGGTAAAGAGCACCAGCTTCTGATCTCGATCTTCTATTTCGCGCAGGGCCAACACTGCTCCAACTTGGGCCAGTGCTTCAACAACCAGGACGCCCGGCATCACCGGAGCGCCGGGAAAGTGGCCCTGAAAAAATGGTTCGTTGATGCTTACCTGCTTGATACCAACAATCCGCTCACGCGGCACAAGTTCGACAATGCGATCGACAAGCAGGAAGGGAAAGCGGTGCGGGAGAAGTTTTTGTATTGCCTGGGAATCGAGAATCGTTTCCATGCGTTTATTGCCGATTGCCGATTGCCGATTGCCAATTGGTTCTACTTAGAGTCGTGCTTGCAAATAATCTAATGAGTCGGTTGCACACGGTCTTCAATCGACAATCAACAATCAACAATCGGCAACATTCTTACGGTGTTGTGACGGCTGTTGCCGGGTTCTTGCTGTTGAATTCCGCAATAAAGGCACGCGTGATGTCGATGTTCTCGGCTGCGTAAAGTAGTGGCACCTGGGCAGCATCAATAATCGCAGTGATGCCGCGCGCTTTTGCGAACGCTTCGAGCGCCTTACCTATCTCGTCCTGGAGCGGAGCAAACAACTCCTGTCGTCGACGGTTGTACGCAGCTTGTGCATCTTCAGCTTTCCGTTGCGTATCTTTCTTCAGTTGTTCCAGCTGATCAATCTTTGCCTGTAGAGATCGTTGATCGATTGGAGTACCAGCAGGAGCATCGCGTAACTTGTTTATCTCAGTCTCAAGAGCTGTTGCTCGCTGCTGCATAGCCGTTATCTCGTCTTTGATTTTCTGAAACTCACCATTGAGCTTGTTCACAAGCGTGGTGAATTTGGCGATGCCGGTTTTTGCATCGAGAAACATGTCAGTGTAGATGACGGCCATTTTTGCCGTTGGCATCTGACCGGAAGCCGCTGGTGGGGTCGCAGGTGGGGGTGTCGGTTTGGCGGCCGGAGCCGTGGGACGCTGCGCAACCGCCGAAATACTAATCGCCGCAACTAACGCGGCGGCAGGGAATAGATGGTTCTTAATCATAATGTAGACCTGAAGCGGCCCCGAGTTGATTCGAGGCCGCTTTAAATTTGTTCAGCGGTTAGGGCCGTGGCGTGACGGATGCAGTCGCTGGATTCTTGGAGTTGAAGTCGTTGATGAACGCCGTCGTGATATCGAGGGCGTCCGCCGTATAAACGATTGGCACTTGGCTGCCGTCGACGATCAAGTTAATGCCGCGTGCCTTTGCAAAAGCCTCGAGCGCTTTACCAATGTCCTGCTGAAGTGGCATGAAGATGTCTTGTCGGCGCTTATTATATGCGGCCTGCGCATCTTCTGATTTGCGCTTCAGCTCCACGTTAAGCTGCGCTAGTTGATCTCGCTTTTGTTGAAGACTGGCTGGCGCGGCCACCGCGCTCTGATCATCGATCTCTTTTGCCAATGCCTTAACCCGGGTGTCCAGGTTCTGGAGTTCAGTCTGCCGTGGCTGAAATTCACGATTCAATGTAGTGAGCAGAGAGTTGAATCTCGCGATACCAGTCTTCGGATCCAGAAAAGCATCAGAATAGATAATCGCCATCTTGCTGTCCGGAACGACTCCCGAACTCGTCTGGGGGGTTGCTGGAGCGGTGGCGGCAGGCGCCGCCGGCCGTTGTTGCTGACCTGATACGGAAACAATTGCGGCGGTCATCAGCAACGCGACGGCGGCAATCAAACGCTCGATTCTCATAACTAGTTTGTAATACTCCTTACTTCTGAGGCGGTAGTTAAGTCGGTTAGTTGTTGATCCCGCCGCCTTGGTTGTTTTCAAGCAAATCAAAAGGTACGTCCGACACTAAACCTAATGACACTCTTTTTCTCATTAAAGAAGAACGGAAAACCCTGAATAACTTGGTTCTGACGGGCATTTGGATTATACGCAAATATCAAACGGAACGGTACATTGATGATTGGAACCTGCACTCGCACTTCCATTCCCAAGCTTGAGCGGTAATCCTTAATCTGGTCGAACAAACTCTCAGACAATCGAACGACGGTGTTGGTCTGCGCCTGTCCACGGAGGAAAACAGGTTGGAAGCCACGCGGCAACAATGTCGTGGGATCGACATCGCCTGTTCCTGCCGATTCCAATTCAGCCTGACTCACGATGCGGTTGTCGCGAGCCACGAGACTGAGGAAAGGTGACGCAGCTAATCTCGGGTTGTTGCACAATGCCAGTGTGCTCAAACTAACTGGCGCCTGACCTGTCGCAAATCGCGGGCAAGGTACGGCACCAATTCCGGACAGAAATGGCTGGTCATCCAGAAAGTTGCTGCTAAAGGCCTGGTCCTGTTTTGTCCGCAAGTTGAATGCGGTACCGATGTCGGCAAATGCCGCCAGACTCACAAAGTCTGCGATAATCGGTATGCGGTATTCGAAGTTACCGAGCAACTGTGAGTCGCCTCCGATTGACGTGAACGTGCGTTGCAGTTGAGCAACATTGTTGCCACTCGATCCCGTGAACACGCCAAGAGCAGCTGCCCCCGGCGGGAAGCCGGGAATTTCCGTGGGAGGCCCCGATCCATTCTCAGCAATCACAACATTTTGCGACGTGATGAATGTGTCGAGCGGGGCGATTGGACTGATCGATCTGACGTTGTAACCACGGATGGTGAATTCATCGCCCAGGAAGTAGCGCTCGAAGATCGGGACGCCATCGACGAACGCCAGTGAATTCGAGTTCTTAACTTTCTCTGAAGTCGCAAAACTGCCGACCGTACCGGCGATGATTCGGAATCCGAAGACTTCCGGATGCGACGACTTCTTCCGCCGCACCGGCATGAATTGTGTGTACGAGAGCGTCGGTTGATACGTCCTCACATCGCCGCCGAGTCCTGCTAGAGCAACCGCCATCGATACCTCACGACCGCTCGTCGGGTCGATACTCGCGTTGCGCGTGTCGTAACTGAACGTCAACGTGCCACGGCTCGTCAGAATGTTCGGCTGTGTGTAAATGACGGGAATGAAAGTGGTCGAATTTTGGTTAGCCTCCGGATCCTTAACACTCGACATCGACAACTGATAGGAAGCACCAACGCGCGAGAACTGCGTAAAACGACGCTTGCGATAGAACTCTGAAAGTGGCGCACTGGCAAACAGCGAGCCGCCGTACGATTCACGAGTAAAGAGGTTCGCCTCATCGACGTTGTTCACCGCAAACTGCGAATTGATCAAGTCAGTTTGCGCAACCAGATTCTGGGAAAGGAAGGTTCCCTCACCGAAAAACTTCTGCGAAAACGCGAAGAGTGAAAAGCCCGCACTTATCGGACGATCCTGGATGTACGGCTCGGTAAAGGAGAACTGAAAGTAACGCTGCCGGTTTCCAACGGCGATATTGAACGAAAGTACTTCGCCGCGTCCGAGCAGGTTGTTCGTGGAGTAGTCGAGACCGAAGAAGGATCCGCCAATGCCGGAGATTCCTCCGTTAAACGAGATTTGCTGCCGGCCGCGTTCGCTTACCTTCAGCGTCAAGTCGACATTCGCTTCTTCCTCGTTTGTTCTGCGGTCGACGTCTTTATCTTTATCGATGGGATTGAAATAGCCAAGTTGGTTTAGTTTGATTACAGAGTACTCCCAGTACCCTTCGTTGTAGATATCGCCTTCGTTAATTAACACCTCACGCCGAAGGACGTTATCGCGAGTGAACGTGTTACCAATGAACTCCAGTCGTCTCAAAGAGAATTGCTTGCCTTCTTCAATCGTGACGACGAAATCAACGATGCCCTCATTCGGATTTTGCGGATTGTCTTTGAACGTGGGAACTGGTTCAGCGGTGTATTCAATGAACCCCTGGTTGCCATAAAATTTCTTCAGGTTTTCAAACAAGCCTTTGCTGATTTTTTCACCGTTAGCCACATCACCCTTGTTGAGACCGATGACGGAGCGGACAGCCTGCTCAGAGAAGATCGAGTTTCCTTCGACCTTCAACTCACCCAGACGATAAATTCTACCTTCAATGATCGGCACCGTGATTCGAAGTCCTTCATCGACCGAAGACAAGAACGGAAGCGGCAGAACCGGGAATCCAGTTCTTTTTCGGCCCATGCTTTCAACGCGATAGTCACCGTGGCGAGCCTGTAGGTAACCTTTCGAGCGCATGTAGTTATCAACGAGGCGCAGGTCGTACTCGAGCTTTTCGCTGTCGAGAATGTCGTTCCCTTTAAACCGCGTTATGAGTCCTGCTTCTTTGACATACTTCATCGCGCCGCGAAGTTCGCCGTCGCCAAATGCGGTGTTCCCTTCAAATTGAATGTCGACTACTCGGACTCGATCACCTTCATCAATGACGAAAGTTATGGCGCGAGATGTCGCTGAAACTTCTTCACTGCGTTCTTCTACGGTCGCATTCGGGTGACCGGCAGCTGAGAGCAGTTCCTTAATTACGCGGATGGCGGTTCGCGCTTTTACCGGGTCGTAAATGCTTTCTTTTGAAATACCGACGCGCCGTTCGCGAAACGCCTTCAGCACATCAGACTCAGGGACACTACTGAGACCTTCGAAGATCAAATCGCGAATGATCGGCAATTCTTTAACTTCGAAGATGATGTTTACGCCACCGCGCGGTCCGGTCTCGGTCAGAACGCGAGTCGCGGTTTTGTCGAAGAACCCGAGTGCGAGGATTGCCTGGTAGTCTCGCTCAACCTGTTCAACGTTGTAGACGTCACCCTGACGCGTTTGCACCCAGTAAAGAATGTCGTCTTTACGCAGCCGGCGGTTGCCGGTGACGTCAACTGATTCGACGACGCGCTGAGTTTGTTGAGCTTTAACAGGCTGGCATGTGCCGAAGATAGTTATGATTCCGCAGAAAGCGCTCAAAAACACGAGCAACGACGCGCGATATGAGTGCATAGGCACCAATTCCCTCAGTAGTTCTTCCGGGCCTCAGAAACTTCGGGGAGCTTAAGAGATGAAAAATAATCTGTGTTGAATAATAACGGCTAAAAACCGCTAACAGAACTGGGGTTTAAGACGCAATCTTGGATTCAGTCTTTTCAGACCCAGTTGCCAGCTTTTTACGCCGCAAAGTGGCGCATTATATCGGCAAAAAACGCTAAAGTCCAAAGTGCGAATTCGGGGTAACTGTTGCAGATTCAAGTCTCTCTGCGCAATTCCGTGCCTCCACGCCATCTCGGTTTCAGGCTAATTTACTCGCGAGATGCAGACGAGGCATAGATTTACACAGACATAGACCCGAATTGGATGAAAACGGAGACGGGGATGCTGCGAGAGTCAGTTAATGGATCAACAAGGCATCGTCTTCTGGGGCCTCGACACCAATTGGGCGGAAATCGAGATCGTTGCCTCGCAGGAAAACTTCGACCTGAGACGCACCAGCCAGTTGTCCTTGAATAAGAGCCTCTGAGAGGGGATCTTCGACATACTTCTGCAACGCACGACGCAAAGGTCGCGCGCCGTAAGATCGGTCGGCGCACGTCTTTTCTACGATCCAACGACGTGCTTCGTCCGTCAAACTTACTTCAAATCCATGCCGGCCCATCGTCTTGTTGATTAGCTGGACTTGCAATTCGACGACGTCGAGGAGCTCGTCATCGAGTAGCTGGTCGAAGATGATGATTTCGTCGAGGCGATTGATGAATTCAGGATTGAACGTCTGCCGCACGGCAGACATCACCATCTCTTCCATCTTTTCACGCGTGGCCTCGGTGTTGGCCTGGAAACCGAGCGTTCCCTTCTTCTGAATAAAGCGGGCGCCGATGTTCGAAGTCATGATGATGATTGCATTCTTGAAGTCGACGGTGTTGCCCAAAGCATCAGTCAGGATTCCGTCTTCGAACACCTGAAGAAGGATGTTGAAGATGTCCGGATGCGCCTTCTCAATTTCGTCAAAGAGAAGTACTGAATAAGGCGAACGCTTAATACGTTCAGTTAACTGTCCACCTTCTTCGTGACCGACGTATCCCGGAGGAGATCCGATCAGTTTCGAGACCGAGTGCTTCTCCATAAATTCCGACATGTCGAAGCGAATCAATGCGCGTTCGGCACTGAACAGGAATTGAGCCAGTGAACGTGCCACTTCAGTTTTACCGACGCCGGTCGGACCGAGGAATAAGAATGAGCCGACAGGACGAAGTGGATTCTTCAAACCGGCGCGAGAACGTCTGATCGCGCGTGCGAGCGCCGAGATCGCGGGTCGTTGAGAAACGACGCGCTTGTGTAATTCCGATTCGATGCGAAGCAGCTTCTGCGTTTCTTCTTCCTTCAGGGAGGTGACGGGAATGCCGGTCCAGCGAGCGATCACCTCTTCTACATCATCGCGGGTAACCTCAGCCGAAACGAGCGCGTCTTCCTGCATGATGGTTGCAGAGTTGTTGTAGGAACGCGACCAATCGTTCAATTCATTCCAGTCTGCAAGATTTCCCTGTTCGCGCCGCACGCGGAGTTTTACTCGCGCGCCTGCTTCATCGATCACATCGATTGCTTTGTCGGGAAGGAAACGATCAGGAATATAGCGGTGTGATTGATAGACAGCCGCTTGAAGGGCGTCGTCGGTGTAACGAACCTGATGGAAACTCTCATAACGTTCGCGAACGCCATCCAAAATTCCGACTGCTTCTTCTTCGGACGGAGGCGGAACTTTTACCGCCTGGAAGCGACGCTCAAGCGAACGGTCTTTCTCAATCGATTTACGAAACTCTGCTGGTGTGGTTGCACCAATGCACTGAATCTCACCACGTGACAACGCAGGCTTCAGAATGTTCGCGGCGTCAAGTGAACCTTCCGCGGAACCGGCACCAACCAGCGTGTGCAGTTCGTCGATGAATACTATGTACTGCGGATTCTCCACCAGCTCGCGCATGATCTGCTTGAGCCGCTCTTCAAACTGGCCACGATATTTTGTGCCCGCGACAATCAGTGACAGGTCGAGTGAAAGAATCCTCTTGTTCTCGAGAAACGACGGCACATCACCGCGCACAATGCGCTGGGCCAATCCTTCGACAATTGCAGTCTTGCCAACGCCTGGCTCACCAATGAGCACTGGATTGTTTTTCGTGCGGCGGCAAAGGATCTGGACAACGCGTTCGATCTCAGCTTCACGTCCGATCAGTGGATCGAGTTTGTCGTTCGAAGCATCTTCGGTGAGATCACGTGAGAACTCGACGAGATGTGGTGTGTCTTTCTTTTGCGACGTGCGGGCGTCAGCACCTGACTGTCGCGCAATCTCATCGCGCACTGCATTCAAGCGCAACCCGCGCTCATACAAAATCTCCGCGGCCATCGAACGCTCTTCGCGAAGCAATCCAAGGAGCAAGTGTTCAGTTCCGATGTGACGGTGCTGAAGACGGTCGCTCTCCTCGTGTGCGTACGCGAGTACGTGCTTTGTTTCAGGAGCTAAGGGGAGCTCGACGGACGTTGAGATCTTCTCGCGCAACAATGTGCGCCCTTCAATCTCTTTGCGAATGGACTCAATCGAAACCTGGGCACGGGGGAAGAATCTGCCGGTGAGTGTTTTGTCTTCCCGCATCAAACCCAGCAACAAATGTTCAGGCTCGATAGCGGGAGCCCCGAATTGTGACGCTTCATAGCGCGCAAAAAAGATTACCCGGCGCGCCTTTTCAGTATAGCGTTCGAACATATTTTGGATTGGTCCTTATGATTACCATGCCGGGCGAAATAACCACCGCCCGGCAACTGGCGGCATTATAACCCATCAATCAAAGGGCAAGAAGTTTTGTCGGTTCCTGGTATAAAACGCTTAACGACGCCCATTTTCCTAAATGCAGGGAACGCCCGAACGCGGCTCGACTCCTTCAAATGACTCCTGAAGCCGCCCATCCACAAGGTTGAACACGCGGTCGCATTTTCGCGCGAGGTCGGAATTGTGCGTGCCAATTACTGCCATCCGTGAATATGTAGCAGTGTAATTTGTCAGGGTTCTTGCTATCTCGTCGCCAATTGAGGCGTCCAGGTTCCCCGTCGGCTCGTCGGCGAGTATCAACTGCGGCTCAGTCACCAAAGCCCTCGCCACGGCAACTCTCTGTTGTTCGCCTCCGGACAGATGCGTAACAGGATGTTCGGCGCGTTCTAATAATCCAACATCTGAGAGCAGGACACGAGCTCGGTCAAGGGCATCGCGTCGACGCAGGCGACGGATCAGTAGCGGCATCGCTACATTTTCCGCCGCCGTCAGATCGCTTAGCAGGTAATGAAACTGAAAGACAAACGCAATTCGCGACTGTCGGAAACGTGCCGAGGCAGCGGGCCCAAGTGATCCGATTTCTCGTTGCCCCAGAGCGATTGTGCCGTGGTCAGGTTCATCCAAGCCGCCGATTAGATGCAGCAGAGTTGACTTACCCGAGCCCGATGCTCCCATTATTGCCGCACTTGTTCCGGGCGCGATCGAAAACGACAATCCGCGCAACACCTCGATCCGATTTCCCGCAGGTGACAGAAACGACTTGCGAAGATCGACGACACGCAGCGCTAAATCGTTGCCGATTGCCGATTGTCGATTGTCGATTGAATTCATTGCCGATTGCCGAATGCCGATTGATATTAGGAGTCCAGGGTGCCGAAAAATCGATCGCTTGCGCACTAGATAGTTTCTTGCAATCGGCAATCGGCAACGGCAATGTTATGCGTCGCGCAGAGCTTCAGCCGGTCGCATTCGCGACGCTACTAGTGCTGGATAGATTGTCGCGAGTATGCTGAGCCCGAAAGCCAACAGCGCAGATAACAGGACCTCGCGGACTCCGGCGCTTAACGGCACGTTACTGATTGAATACACGTCAGCAGGTAGACTAACGAGTTTGAAGTAATTGCCGATGAAACAAAGGACCAAGCCAGCCGCTACGCCCGACGCTGCTCCGATAGCTCCGACAACGCCTCCTTCGATCAGAAACAGATACATCACACTAGTTCGAGTTGCACCGAGCGCGCTCAGGATAGCAATGTCGCGACGCCGTTCGACAACGACAAGAATCAACATCGTCGTGATGTTGATAACGGCAATCGCGATGATCAATCCGATAATGAACAATCCCATTCGTCGCTCGAGAGCGAGCGCTGAGAACAACGGCTGATTTGCGTCCTGCCAATCGATCGTTCTGAAATCACTGCCAAGCGTCGAACGAATAGCGTCGCCCACAGGTTTCACGTCGTCGACGTTCGCGACCTGTACACTGATTACGGCAGCCGCATGATTGGATCCTGCGTACGTTGAAACCGTTTCGAGAGGGACATAGATCCACGTTGAATCGAATTCAAAAAGACCGGAACTGAAAATGCCGGCAACCTTCAAGCGACGCTGGGCAGCGGCAGTGGTGTTCGCCAACGTCACCTGAAAAGTATCACCCGTCTTCACTCCCAGGCGAGTCGCCAGCTCACTTCCAACCACTACCTGCGGGATCGCCTGTTCACCAAAGCTTTTTGATTCGAACAACGCTTCGAATGAACCTTCGCGTATCCAACGCGACGGGAGAGTTAACGTTGCTGTTTGAACCTCAACACCACGCAGGACAACGTAGGTTGAGCCGCTCGGACCATTAGCCATCGCTCCGTCGTAGGTGGTAGCGGATGCTTCGACCACGCCGTTCACCCGCCGTACACGCGCGGCCACCGATTCATAATCATTTATTGGCAGGCCATCCGACCGCATGATGCTGACATGCGCCGTGCCCTGCAGAATCTTGTCGCGCATTTCATTACGAAAACCGTTGGCGAGAGCGAAAGCGACTATCAAAGCCGCGACGCCCATCGCAATTCCAACAACAGCAGCAATCGCCGTCACGCGCGCGAGACGGCGCTTATGTCGGGAACGGAGATAACGGAAAGCAAGAAAGAATTCGTAAGGCATTTGTTTGTTCGATAAACTTCAGTTTGTCGTCTCGGTCCGAGCATTCCCCTCAGCCTGAACGATTCCGATGCGAATTGACGACCGAGAACTCGACGACAAACTTTAAAGTTTATCGGACACCAGTTCACCTACGGCCGACGGGACATTTTTTTGTATCTTCAGGTCTGTTCTCCGGCAATAACCGCGCAAGATTCGGCTTGTCTGTTGCACTCGCGTCGCCCAACGATCGCAGCTCGTAAATCGCATCACTCACACGCCGAAAGGCGAAGTGCTTCTCCAACTCAACGATCATGGGAATCTCATCCCGTTGCCAACCACAAGGTAACCACCAACGCGGATCGCTATCGAGAAAAACACGGTGACCTTCGTTCAAATGACTTTGAATCACCGAGTTGAGTTGGTTTCCCGGCCAACCTCCACCCGTGCCAATCGTCTTCCATCGTCCCATGCCGATCGCCGCCCAGTAGGTCACCGCAATTGTCTGTGAACCTGAAATCATGACCGCCTCAGGCGGAATGCCGTGCAGACGCTCCTTGTAATGCTTGCTCATCGCGCGACGCTGGACGAATTCGTAACTGATGGGACGAATGTAAATGGCAAAAATCAGCGCGAGAGACAGAATGGCGACGATGCAGGTAACAAACGCGCGGCGCGTTGAATGAGTAAATCGTTTCAGCAGATGCAAAAGCGAATGTGCGCCAAGCGGAACGAGAGCGGGCAGGCCCGTCAGGAAGTAGCGCCAGTTAACGGTCGTGCTGTAGTTGAAAAACAAGAGCAGGTTTGCAAAGAGACCCGTCAGCCAAAGAAACAACAATGGAGACAATCGATGAAGACGCCACTCACGCAGCGGTGCGAAGGGCAAGCTGACGAAGACCAACGGTGCGCTGATGAAGAAGTACATGACGAATGGGCGGAGATTGGCGATCGTTACTGGATGACGCGCTGACTCCTGTCGCATCGACTCCCGCCAACCAAACCAGATATGGCGGTAGTACGAATCAGTCATGAACCAATACGCAAACCAGCCAAACGCAAAGACCGCGAACACTGCGAGTGAGGCGATGACATATCCTGCTTCTCGCTTTCCAAATCTCCAGCCACAAACAAATGGTCCAAGCAACAGCCAGGGCAGATAAAGGCCGACGGTCTCACGCAGGTTGACACCAAGGCCCATCAGCATCGCACCCGCAAGAACCAGCCAAACGTTTTTGGTTGTGATTCCGCGCAGATGTATGAGAAGTGCGACCACCAACAGAAGCACTGAAGGCACGTCAGTCATAACCTGTCCGCCGTATAAGACAAACACGGGCGAGCACGCGACAAGTAAAGCCGCAATCGTGGCCGTATGAAGTGAGTTGCTAAGTCGTTTGGCTAACAACCAACACGCCACCACCGCGAAAGGCGCTTGGACCACCACCGCGTACTTGAAGAGCACATATGCATTCTCCGGTGATAGCCCGAATAGTGATCGCGCCACGACAAATAAGGTGTGGTTTCCGAAGATGAATAGGTTTCGACCCAGAGCCATCGAGGAGGGGTAGCCCGCGAGCGACAGCATCGTGTAGTCCATGCCGTCCCAGTCGCCAATGAACGGGTCGACGAAATAGAGGACAAGTGCGAGAGCGAGGATCGCAGGCGGCAACCACCAACGCCAGAGGGACCAGAAGGATTTGGAGCGCAATTCAGCTTGAGCCGAATCTTGGCGGGTGTCAGACGTGTTTGTCGTCAGGGGTGTTTGGATCAACTAGTTGAGATTCGACCGGCAAATCAGGTCGCTTAACCATCTTCACGCGATTTCCCTGCGCATTGTACTCAACTTCATCCATGATGTTGTAGATGAGCAGCACGCCTCGTCCTGACGTTCTGAATAAATTGGCGGGATCGCACGGGTCTGGAATCCCGTTGATGTCGAAGCCCTCGCCCTCGTCTTCCACTGTGAAGCAAGCCTCACTGCGCGAGAGTTCCGCTGTGATCTTCAGCAGTTTGGTGGGGTCATTTTTATTGCCGTGCTTCACAGCGTTCACAAACGCTTCGTCGAGCGCGATAAAGAGATTGGATCGATCGGGACTTATCAAACCAAGTTTAGCGACGCGCTCCTGAAGGTACTCGAGCACCCCGTTCATTAGTCCCAGGTCGCTCGGCAACTCGAATTCAATCTTCTCGTGGATGTGCGGCAGCAAACTGGGATCGTCGACATAACGTAGTTTGTGCGCGAGCGTCTGTTCCACGATTTCTCGCAGCTCGCCTTCGTTGTAAGGCAGTCGCAGATAGTTTGCCGCCCCCATTTTGAAGGCTTTAATGATGCTTGGTTCTTTTCCGGATTCGGTGGCGGTGATTAGATGCTTACGGTGCAGGTCGCTGACAGAGTGGCCGTTGATTTCCGCTTCCGTGAGGTCGCTGATTACCAAATCGAAACTGTCTAAGTCGTCTCGTTCGAGCGCCTTCTCGCGTTCGGGCGTTACCACGACCTGATGGCCGAGTTTGCCCAGAGCTTGTTCGAGCAAGTCACGCAACTCATCGCTATTATCAACGATGAGGATCCGGCGTTTTTCCATCAAACTCCAATCCAGATGGCTTGTTACGAGGAGATTCAGGCCGCACGAGAGACGCATCCACGAGCACTGTACGAAATGTGATCCTGCGACGTTCGAAATATATCAGAAAGGGGCCGGAAGGTCAGTATTATAGGGCGTCCATAATTTCAGGGCTGGTACGGTGAAACTGCCACACCTGCTACACTACGCGCCCGTCCTTACTAAATGGCAAAGCACGGCAAGTTTCAAACCCTCCTCGAATACGCGGCCGCACGGATTGTCATCTCCGTTGTTGGGGCATTACCCATCAGACAATCGATACGTTTGGGTCAACTGTTTGGTCTCGTCGCCTATCGGCTAGCGGGTGAACTGAGAAGGACCGGCGAAATAAACTTAAAGCTTGCCTTTCCTGAAAAAACTCCCGAGCAACGACGAGAACTTCTCAAAGGCTGCTTTGAAAGTCTGGGTCGCGTATTGGGTCTGTTCAGCCATTTCGGAGACCCGATGGAATCCATTATGTCTGTTGTGGAGCCAGTAGCGCTGGAACGTCTACAGGCGGCAAAGAAGGGCCGAGGCGTTATCTTCTGCACCGCACACTTGGGAGCGTGGGAGTTGACGAGTTTTGCGGTAGCGCACCTCGGTTATCCCATGAGTGTTATCGTCCGGCCGATTGATAATCCAAGGATCGAGCAAGTGGTTGATGGTTATCGGACAAAAACCGGGAACACAACACTCGATAAATTCTCCGCAGGTCGATCGATGCTGAAGATTCTCCGCAAGGGTGAGTTTCTCGGCCTTCTATTCGATTTGAATGCGCTCGACGATGAAGCGATCTTCGTCGATTTCTTTGGTGTTCCCGCATCCACGAATTTCCTAACTGCGAAACTCGCGTTACGGACGAACGTACCCATCATTGCAGTTTTCTCGCCCTGGGATAAAACACGCGAGAAGTTCCTGTTGGACGTGACAGAACCAATTGAGGTTGAGCATTCAGGGGATGAAGAAGCGGATGTTCGAAAGTTAACAACTCGTCTGACTCTGCTGGTTGAAGAACAGATCAAACGTCATCCGGATCAGTGGTTGTGGGTTCACAAGCGTTGGAAAACACGTCCACCCGGTGAACCAAGTATCTACTAGCGGCTGATTCTGTTTCTGCCACGCTCCTCAGCTATACTCGCCGTCCAATGCAGGCCGTGGAACAAAAAGTCAGCGGATCGCGGTCCAGTGATGAAATGCTGCGACGGGTTTACGAATTTGCCGACCTGTCAGATTACTCGTTCACTGACCGCCTCAAGATTCGCGCTGCCGATTTGTTGTTCTACATCCTGATCAAACTGATTGGCATTACGGCGCGGTTCGAAGTGGTCGGCTGGGAGAATCACGATAAGGCCGAAGCAAACCGTGGTCTACCGATTTACTGTTTCTGGCACGATCGGATCTTTCTAACCACCTACTGGTGGCGGAACCGCAAAATCGTCGTCATGACTTCCCGCAGTTTTGACGGCGAGTACATCGCGAGGTTTATTCAACGATTTGGTTACGGTGCGATTCGCGGTTCGAGCACGCGCGGCGGAGTTGGGGCGGTTGTGGAGATGGTTCGATTGATGCGCGCCGGCTGTACGACAGCATTCACAATCGATGGGCCAAAGGGTCCGCGCTACGTAGCCAAAATGGGCGCGGTGCTCCTTGCGAAGAAATCCGGCCATCCAATTGTGCCGGTGACGATGGCGCTGGAACGTTTTTGGACTATACCGAGCTGGGACAAGTTTCAGATTCCGAAGCCATTCACGCGCGCTCGAGTCTATGTGGCACCTCCAATCTACGTTAATGCCGATGCCGATGAGAGCGAATTGAACGCTAAGCGTGACGAACTCCAAGCCACCTTGGACGATCTTAATCGTAAAACGGACGAATGGCGGGCGAGCCTCAACTAATGTCCGATAAACTTTTCGTTTGTCGTTGAGCTCCGGTTAATCAACTTCTTTCAGGAATGGAGCGCCGTGTGCTTACTGACAGAAGT
>DATIBJ010000257.1:0-19730 GCA_035457565.1 Pyrinomonadaceae bacterium
CAATTTACTCCGCGTCGCCGCGTCTCACGGTGCCCGCGTCCGCCTTTCATCCTTATTTCTCCTTTGCGCTGTGTTCGTTGCATCCTGTGGCATCGTAGCCGCCCAACCAACAACTCCCACCGCGTGGCCGAAAGTTCCTGCTGCCGATTTCTCCAAATTAAAACCTTCAGATTTCAAGGACGACGAACTCGACATCCCTTACTATTTGTCGCAGTTCCACCGTGTAGCCAATAGCGTAGTTGAAACTGGGGACAACCGCGGCTTCATCGACATCGCGGTCTGGCGAAACACGCAGGACAACAAACCTTATAACGCGCGAATTATGGAGAACATCCTCTCGCTCGCGTTTTTCTACGCCACCAAGCGTTCATGGAATCAGTATTACGGTTCGCCCGCTGTGCGCGTGCGTCTGGAAGCAGCACTCGATTTCTGGTGCCGCATTCAAAGCGCAGATGGACGGTTTAGCGAATATGGACCAGAGCGTTGGAACCTTGCCGCTACAGCATTCGCTACTAAGTTCATGGGCGGAACACTGACTCTGCTTCACAATGGGCCACCGATCGACAGGTCGCTACTGGATCGAGTGGCAAAAGCAGATCGCAAAGCGATTCACATAGTGCTGACTGATCCGGATTTTTACCAACACGGGAAGAACTTCACCAATCAATTTACAAATGCCTGGGCTGGTGGCCTTACTTACCTCGCTTTGTATCCGGACGTTCAACTCCGCGCGTTACTAACAAGACGCATCAAGCTCGACTCACCGATATTTCAAAGTTCTGTGGGTTATTTTTACGAGGCTCGCGGTCCGGATTTCGGTTACAACCTCGGCACACATCACAGCAACCTCTGGATGTCCTGGCATTACGCACGCGGAACATCTCTGGGCCCGGCGCTCGTTGAAGAAGAACGACGGTTTGTTGACTGGCTTGCCTACAACGCCGTGCGCGAACCGGATGGTTCGGGTTACACATTGAACCGCGCGATTGAGACGCGACAACGCAGACCGTTTCTCGACAGCGCTGGCATCAGTCGTAGTCAGGAAGAGCAAGGACAACGCTTGCTCGCTTCGGAGGTTGTACTTGCACGTGCTTTTGCACCGACGCGCGAAGAGGTCAAACGAAATAGACAAGAACAGAGGGCGGCTCTCGAAAACAATTGGCCTCCAAAGGCAGAGCTGGAAGTCGGCACCTTCAGCACTTTTTCTCCCTACGCCTTCTTACACCGATCGCACACGCGATGGTTTGCCACAGAAGCGCAACGACGAGTCGCGATTGATTTACTGCCTTACCTCCGGCAGCAACGCTTCGTTCATCAACGAATGGACGAGCGTGAGCGATTGGTGTTTACGTTCATCAGGCAGCCTGCCTACTATGCTACTTTCAATTCCGGACCCCATCTCACCGCCCAACAGCGTTATGGTTTAGGGTTGATTTGGAATCAGGATTTTGGGACGGCAATCCAGTCGCAAACAGGCTCCAATAATGCCGCTTGGGGGACGTTGCTCGGGCAAAACCAAGTGCCTTTTGAAGGCGACACTCTGAACGTCGATTTTCGAATGGGCGCACGTGAAGTTACTCCGGCTGGTGGCAACAGAGATTTGGGTGATGGCCCGTTGCTCATCAGGTATGGATTTCCAGACCAGGGCGAGAAAACTATCACCTTCGGATCGTCGAACATTTCCGTTGATATTCAACGGTCGGGAACGATACGCGAGCAGATTCCGTTGTTAGTCGGACCGCGAGATGAATTAAAAGTTGATGCGCAGGAAATCAAACTAAAGCGCGGCGCCACAATGTTTTTGATTAGGCTTGATTCCGAGACTAAAGCTGAACCCATCGAGACGGGCCTGCGTGTGGGGCAGCGGCGGGTTGTTACGTTATTACTGCGCTCAACGAATAGTCTGCGTTACACAATGAGTTTCGGGGATGCTCAATGAACTACTCCGGCAAAGTCGTGATCATTACCGGTGGCACTAAGGGGATTGGGCGGGGTTGTGTCGAAGTTTTCTGCGATGCGGGCGCGATGGTGGTGTTCTGCGCGCGCCACGCTGAAGGTGCCGAAGAATTTGCGAAGCTGTTGAGTGCGAAAGGTACGGGCACTGCTCGATTCATTGCGTGCGATGTTTCGAAGTTCGATCAAATAGAAGACTTAATCGCGACGACGATTCGTGAATATGGAAGGCTTGACTGTTTGATAAACAACGCGGGCTGGCACCCAGCGCACAAACCAATCGACGACTTCACGATCCAAGAGTTTCAAAGCTTGCTCGATCTGAATCTCGTCAGCATCTTTGCGGCATGCAAATTTGCTTTGCCGCACTTGCGAAAGACGAACGGCAACATCATCAACCTCTCGAGCCTGGTAGGAGCAATGGGACAACTACACGGCTCCACTTACGTCGCGACTAAAGGAGCGGTTACCGCTTTCACGAAAGCATTGGCGATTGATGAAGCGGAGCATGGCGTGCGCGTAAATTCAGTTTCTCCTGGAAACATCTACACGCCGCTATGGCAGGAAGCGATCGACGCCGCATCTGATCCCGCAAAGTGTCGAGCCGACGGCGATGCAGCACAGTTAATGGGCAGGATGGGAACGATCGAAGAAGTTGGAAAGCTGTGTTTGTTCATTGCATCCGAAGCGACGTTTACAACCGGAGTCGACCACATCATTTCCGGTGGTGCTGAGCTCGGTTACGGTAGGAAGAGCCGTACATAAGGATCAGCACTCAAGCAGCCCGGGAACAACTCAAGATAGAGGAACTGCAGGTAGGGAAGGGTGGCTTGGCCCCGCTCAAGATTCATTTCCATTCGATCTTGGTCCAATTTGCATTTTGAGCGGGGCCAAGCCACCCTTCCCTACCTGCAATTTCTAGCGGACTTGAATTATGCAGTTGAGGTTGAGCGTGTTATCTCGGACATTCCTGGTTCAGTCAACCTTGTCGCCTTCCACCCACACTTCACCATCTTCAAAAACTTCCTTCTTCCAGATCGGAACGGTGCGTTTCAGTTCGCGAATCAACCACTCGCATGCTTCGAACGCGGCTTTGCGATGAGGCGCGCTGACTGCGATCACCACACTCGTTTCCCCGATCTCTAGCCGCCCCGTTCGATGTACGATTCCTACATGAGCAATCTGAAAACGTCTGTGCGCTTCGTTCCCCAGACGCTTCATTTCAGATAGCGCCATCGGCTCATATGCTTCATACACGAGATAACATGTGCGGCGGCCTTTGGTCCATTCACGCGCATATCCATCGAGCGTGACGGTTGCACCACACTCCGGCAACACGACTCGGCGCGCGATCTTGCCGACGTCGAGAAGCGACGTCGTGATCTCAAAGAAGTCGGGCGCGTTCGATTCAGACTCTTTCGCAGCGCCGCCACTGACTGGCGGAAAGATTGCCAGTTCGTCGTTATCGTTTAGCGCGGTTTCTTTTGAGGCGTATTCCTGATTGACGGCGATCAGTAGAGAGTTACCAAAGCGTCCGAGCTCTGAGAATTTGGCCAGCAATTGGATGAAGGCGGTCGCTACGGTGGCGGGAGCATCCAGTTGGAGTTTGAGAGTGTTTTCTCCCACCGCATCACGCGCACCCCCGAAGAAGAGCACCTCCACGGTGATCTGGCTTGCTGACGATTCACTCATTCGAGTTCGATCTTCCTACCGCCGTGACCGTTCCCCTTGGCCAACTCGTGAATGCGCGCACGCTCTTCATAATTGCCGACCGCGCGGTTGAGCATTCCGCGCAAACGTTGGAGTCGTTGTGCCGTGGAACGAAGCTCGAGGAGTTCCTGTTTGATGTCAGCTTCAATCTCCATCGCCGCCGCAACCAGAAACGACAATCGCTGTGGTTCTGTATCCGAAATGTCAGGTAACATCGCACGCTCGTCGTTGATGGTCCTAACTGCCTGCGCGATCCGTGTAAACGTCTCGGCTACTTCGTGCGCGGAGTCGGCGAGCAAGCTCTCGTCTTCTTGGTCGTCCTCAAAGAAACTGATTCGCGCGACGAGGTAGGGAGAACCACGTTCGACGTAAGAGTCGATCCGATATCTAACAACGCCGACAGTGAGAATGTTTGAACGACCGTCTGGAAAACTTTGGGTTTCGGTAACCTCAGCAACACAGCCAATGTGACCCGCTGGTGGAATTTCAGTCGTGCTCGAGGTCGGATCGAAATACGACAGACCAAACAAACCGTTACTTGCCTTGATGTCCTCGAGCATTTGCCGGTATCTCGGCTCGAAGATATGTAACGGTAGTGGTACACCAGGGAATAGGACCACTGCCAATGGAAATAACGGTAGTTCGGTCACGCTGCGGACTTTGTCGAGTGCGTCGCTCATGTTCGGGAAACTTAGTTCAGGATGAGCGCCCATTATGGCAGAAGTGCATGTTATTGGTCATATATGATTTGACATTTCTTATTTGTCATTTAAGGGCGCACGTGGAACGATGACAAATGAGAGATGTCAAATCATATATGACCAATGATTAGTCGCAAAAAAATCCCCCGTACCAAGGTGGGAGTCTCGGCACGGGGGCTTCGAATACACCGTTCGATGAGAGGGAATCATCAATACCGGTGTTCCAGCGAGCACCGAATGGTGAGAGGCGCTCGTAGTACTCGAAAAACCTACGCGAACAACTCAAGCCGGTGAATCGGTGTCAGCCGACAAATACTCGCTAACAGATCTTCAACCTCAAATGGCTTATCAAAAAACTGTTCAGCACCAGCTGAAGCGCATTTGTCTCGCACTTCGGGAGTGTTATGCGAGCTCATAATGAGCACGTATGAATTCGGCAGATGGCCTTTCAAAAACTCCAGCAGTCGCAAACCGATCGAGGGCGAATTCTTGTCCGGCGGCAACTCCAAATCCAGGAGTGAAATGTCGGGCCGGTAAAATGTCGCGCGCCTTATCGCCGTCGGCATATCGTTGGCTGTCACCACGTCGTATTCTTCGCACAACGTCCAATACAACTGCTGTGTGATCGCCTCATCGTCATCCACGATTAGGATTCTGGGCTTCATCGCGGGACGCCTCCTTAACAACTCGCTTTTTCCTTTGCAAAGGATGTTCCGGGGAGAATGAGGGGGGAAAGGTGCAAAAAGCGGGATTTATCGCATGCAACACTTATTACGTGTCAACTTTTGTAAACAGATTCTGGCCCGTCCGTCTACTCGATTGGACTCTCGTTTGATCCTCTGGTCTCAGTTTGTTATAAAGCACCAAGAAGGGGAGTAGATCGCCCACTGTGTGGGAGCCGTGAGTCGTCAACACGGCGCGAAAGCTCGCGCCCGGCTCAATGGACGAGTTCAAAATCGCTCGATGATCAAGACCTTTTGCCGCGTGCTGCGCGCAAAGGGTCTTTCTTTTTTGCGCGACAGCACAAGTTAGTTGTTGTTCGCGAGCGAAAGGACATTGAGCGATGACGGTATTGTTCCCGTTTTCTGAATACTGGTGGTTCTACTTAGCCTTTGTTGGCCTCGTACTGTTTCTGCTGGCACTTGACCTCGGCGTTTTCCATCGCAAGGCCCACGCTGTAAGTTTTCGCGAAGCGGCAACATGGACTGTTGTCTGGATCTGCCTCGCGCTGCTTTTCAACTTTCTTCTCTATCAGTACGCGTTGTGGAAGTTTCCTCAAGATCCGCGACTGATGGCGATCCCCGGATTTGATCCGACATCAACGGCGTGGCGTGTCTCACTCGAATACTTCACGGGTTATCTAATCGAAAAGGCACTCTCAGTCGATAACATCTTCGTCTTTGTGACGGTGTTCAGCTACTTCGCTATTCCGCCTAAGTACCAGCATCGCGTTCTCTTCTACGGCATTCTGGGCGCACTGTTTTTCAGGGCTGTCTTCGTCATATTGGGAGCGGCGCTGATGCGTTATCACTGGGCGCTGCTGGTGTTCGGCGGTTTTCTCATCTTCACAGGCATTAAGATTTGCTTTGCCAAACACAAAGCAATCGAACCTGAGAAGAACCTCTTAATTCGAATGCTCCAGCGCGTGGTGCCAGTTACACATGAATTTCACGACGGGCAGTTTTTCACTAGGTTGCACGGACGACTTTGCGCTACTCCACTGTTGGTTGGTTTGGTTTTCCTCGAAGCCACCGACATTGTTTTTGCTGTCGACTCAGTGCCAGCTATTTTTGCGATTACACAGGAACCTCTGATCGTGTTTACGTCAAACATCTTCGCAATTCTCGGATTGCGGGCGATGTATTTCATGCTGGCGGGAGCGATTGATAGATTTCATCTACTTCAGTACGGGCTGGGCGTGGTTCTTGTTTTCGTCGGTCTGAAAATGGTATGGCTGAATGATCTGTTTGGCGGCAAATTCCCGATCGCGATCTCTTTGGGAGTTATTACTATGGTCATCACAATGTCGATTGTGCTTTCACTTCTCTTTCCAAAGCGACAGTCGGAAGAGCGTGTGGAGACTTTGATCAACTTGAGATCAAGCGCGATTGAAGCTCAAAAGCCGATCTCATCAGATGGCCGCGTCCGTGGGTACGATGCGAGACTCTCGAGTGGAACCGCCAAGTTTCTTTGGAAGGTCGTAGCGCTTTATCTTCTTTTGATGGGACTTGCGCTGATTATCGCTACTGCATTCCCGTAGAAATACGGCGGGAGGGTCAACTTGACCAGTAGCTTCATTGATCCGTATCAAACTCAACTTCTCATTCTCCCCAGGCTTCAGCCTGGGTTGTTGGCCGTGGTCTCTCATTTGGGACGTACTCTGCACTACGGTTTCTTAACTGGCTGCGGTGGCTTTGGAGGCGGGGTGGTTTCAGTTGGTGCTTCGTCGTCTTCACCCACTTCATCGATGACTTTCAACTCCGCGCCAAACTTCTGATAGCTGCGGTAGCGGACGTCGTTGCGACTTTGAAGAACGATGCCAGCCTGACTTGAGGTCATCAGGATTTCAGAATGGACTGGAAGGAGATACTTGCGCTCGCCAATCATCACCCAATCGTAATCGATCACGGTGCTTGCGGCGGTGATGGGGAAGCCGGCAGGAATTTCAGTCGCAATCTGCTCAAAACGAACCACACGATCCAACTCACGATCGATCCACACCCGTCCTTGCGAACCAACAAGTGTTCCGTTACTCGCATTACCGACGCTCAAGTTGAGAGTCGACCACTCCCGCTTGACTACGAATTCATAGACCAGCGTACGGCGTTCTCGAACAACATCAGTATCCACAACGCGGAACTCTGTTTTTGATTCTGGTTTGAATATGTCTGCGAGCGCTGAAATGTATTCAACGCCACTGGACGTCGCACCCTTCACATATTTGTTGATGTCTCTGGTGGGTTTAACATCGTCAGCCGCTGGAACGCCGTCAATAGAGATTAGCTTGTACTCCTCACCGCTATTCGAGCGAAACCCGACCGCGATCGCCAGATTGTCCTGAGGTACCCAGTTCGTTGTGTTGCCGTATGCAATTGAACGCCTGATTAACTGTTTGACGATGAAGTCAGGCATCGCATTAGCCGCAGCCAACGTGACGTTGCGTGTACGCTCCAGCAGGTCATTAGCTTCCATTGCAGGTGGAAGTGCTGAGGCGGTAGGGTTAACTCGACGGCGTTCGGCTTCTTCAAGGGTGCGGCGAAGCAACGCGTCATTGCCACTCTTCGTCGCCACCAGCGAACGCATTCCATCAGTCAGCGGAAAACCGATTCCTCGCCGCCGGATTTCCTCTACCATTTCGTCGCGCTTTTGCGGATTTCGCGGTAACTGATAAAGCATGCTCACCAGTTCTCTGCTTGTCAGCGGTTGTTGTTGTGTTTGGGCGAACAGTGAAGCCGGCGCAACAAGCAGGAGCGCTGCGAGAACGAACGCTGGTGTTTTACGGGAAATCATTAGGAGAAAACTCTTATTTTTATGGGGCGTCAGTTCCGATGGGCATTCGAGGTCAAATAGTTGCCCACAATAAATTGGACTGCGTCATTGTCGAAGATTGTGAAGGCTTTGTCCAACCAACGAGATGCAAATGGCTGGGGAACGAGATCCACAACATTCCAACTTCATGGCAGCGTGCCGCGTGGAAAAGGTGAAGGCTTAACTTTCATTGAAACAACTCAAGCTGCGTTAAGTGCAGTTGGGAAGGGCGGTTTACCCCCGCTCAAGAGTCGATTGACACAACGTTGAATCAATTGAAACTTGAGCGGGGGGTAAACCGCCCTTCCCAACTGCATTTTATCTAGCCTGAGTTATTTCAGTGAAGCGTGGCGTTGATGCCTTCGGGCGTAGCACGCTGCGATGGACTTGGAATGAATTCGTGGGAGATGGCAAGGAATTTTAGCCACAAAGATCCAAAACAGCTTGTTGAAGGATTTCCGAGGAACGCTCTAGTTCATTTACAGGAACGAACTCACCTGTGCGATGTGCTTCGCGAATATCGCCTGGGCCGAAGACGACTGCTTCGCTACCAAGAACCGTCATCTGCGCCGCTTCCGTGCCAAACGCGACTGTCCCTGCGCGCTTCTCAGTGAGCCGCTCGAGCAGAGAGACGATTCGCGAATCTTTTGCTGTCTCGAATCCCGAATCCAGGCGCTCTAGTTTCAACTCCGCCGCGAAATCAACGTCAGTCTTCTGCTCCTCGGCAATCGCCTGGTTAAGTAATTCGAAGACGTGATCAGAAGCTTGGGACGGTATCGGGCGCCATTCAACGGTGAACCGACATTCGCCTGCAATAACATTCTTCGCGGTTCCGCCACGGAGTAATCCCACGTTAACTGTCGTATAGGGCGGATCGAACTCTGAATGCTGATCCTGTCTGAGACGTTCAGCAATCCTTTCCAACCTATTGATTAACCGCGCCGCGCGAAAAACAGCTGACGCACCGAGCGCAGGATAAGCACTATGGGCTTCACGACCACTGACTACGATCTCCGAGAGCGAATAGCCTTTCCCAGCTCGTATTGGTTGAAGCGACGTTGGTTCACCGACAATGCTGTAGCGCGGTCGCAGCACATTTAGGTCAGCCAAAAACTTGGCGCCACGCAAACCGATCTCCTCGTCAGAGGTAAAGACCATGGCCAACGGGCGACGCAGGTTCTTGAGATCGATTCGCGCAACTGCTGACAACATGGCTGCGATAAAGCCTTTTGTGTCGCACGAGCCACGGGCGAACAGTCGATCGTCGCGTTCCGTGAGTGTCAGCGCTTCTTCCCAATGTGGATCAAACGGGACCGTATCGGTGTGGCCGACGAGTGCAAGCTCAACGTTCGTCACGTCGGACAATTCAGTTCCGACGACCGCGACGAGATTGATCTTGTCGAGTCCCTTTTCGTCGATATAACTAAACCGACTCGTGACGAAGCCAAGGCTCGCACAACGTTGATCGAGATAATCAATGATGGGCGCGTTGGATAATGAGGAGACGGAATTGATGGCAACTAATTCGGTTAACGTTTGTTTCAAGCTCATAGGAGTCACTAAGGATCACTTCATTTGCGGCTACGGGAGGCAGTTACCAGCAGCCCAACACTCATAACATTCAACCTCCGCCGAATAATGCAACGTGCAAAACAACCAGCGCTCAAGTTTCATTGAAATAACTCAAGTCAAAAAGTTGCAAGTTGGGAAGGTGGCTTGCCCCTGCTCAATATGCCTTACACTCAACGTTGGATGTATTGCACGAGCGGGGGCAAGCCACCCTTCCTAACTTGCGATTATGTTGACTTGAGTGTTTCGGGAGAATTGATCGCTGATGTTTTTGCACGTTGAATTCTACGCTGAGAGTTGATCCCTCAGTGCCACAACTTCTTCTGCAGGTCAGCGAACTTTGTAACGATATCTTCCTGGTTTGCGTGTCTACCGTCTTCAACGATCGTATTTCCCGCCACAACAACATCCTTGATGACCGCTCGTCCGGCAGAAAACACCAGGCATGACAACAGATCAGAAGTCGATGCGCCGGCAATCGAAGGGTCATCGAGATCCACCGTAAAGAAATCAGCCGGCGCACCCGCTTGAAGACTTCCGCCTTCGAAGCCGAGACTTCCGCCACCACTGACGGTCGCACATTCGAAAAGTTTTTTCGCCAGCGCCGATCGATCGTCATCATCAACGGGCGCCAGCACATTCCTCGCCATCCGTTGAAGCCGGAGGTGATACTCCAACTCTCGCGCATCTTCAAAAAGATCTATTTGCATCTGGCTATCGGTGCCCAGGGATACCGGAACATCGCGCTGGAAATAGCTGTCGACTGGAACGACGCCATCCCCGAGATTCCTTTCGGTGGTAGGGCATGCGCAAACGCCGGCGCGACCCTTCGCCAAAGCACCAACCGCCTTTTGTGAAACGTGAATAGCATGCACCGCAGTCAACCGTTCATTCAGAAGACCCTCAGTTTCAAGCAAGGCCACCGGCGATCGTCCATACTCCTCAACGCATGCCGAAACCTCCGCAGGTTGTTCAGCTACGTGCATGTGAACACGCAAACCGCGTTGACTTGCGAACTCTCCTACCTGCTTCAAGTAATCCAAAGGAACTGCTCGAACGCTGTGTGGCGCGACGCCCACCCAAGCCGTCCCCGCAGTCGTGTTCAGATCTGCCGCGAGGTCGCTCACATTAGTGAGATAACGATCGCTGGGCTCGATGAACCTTGCCTGTTGCGGATTGGCTGCTTTTTCATAACCGGCACGAGCGTAAGCAACACGCAGTAGCGCGATTCGCAAACCAACGTCGGTCGCTGCCCGGATCACTTCCTTCGCCAGAAGATTTGGATCGTCATACGGTGTGCCATCGGCAGCATTGTGCAGGTAATGAAACTCACCGACGGTCGTGATTCCACTAAGCGCCATCTCCAGAAACGTCATGCGCGACACGGCATAAACATCAACTGGTGAGAGCGCGTTCGCCGCGCGATACATCAGTTCGCGCCAGGTCCAAAAGCTGTCACTTTCATTCGATGAGCGATACTCCGTGCGACCGCGAATCGCTCTTTGGAATGCGTGAGAATGAGCGTTGATGAGGCCGGGAAGTAGCGCACGGTTTTTGAGCCGTACGGCGCCCTGCACTTGATCGGGGGAAACGATGCGAACAATCTTGCCCGCCGTGTTTGAAATGATTGCGCGGTCGGATTGAAAGCGACCGTCAAGGTACAACAGATCGGGAAGCCACGCCTTTTCTGTTTCGCTATTCAATCAGGCCCCCGGTGAGCGGCTCATCTACGGATCGAGAGGCAGTCGCCCTCGGCGAACCGGCGCCGCGAAAAAGTCGACGCGTCAGTAAAGCAGCGTAAGCCCCCATTAATCGAAAAGGACGATAGCCGTAATACAAAGGCTGCAACGCCGCCGGCAATGTCAGGTTGTGCCAATCAGAAAGCGTGGGAACAAAAACCACGCGCAGCATCGAAGCAAAAACGTCGCGCTTACGATCCATGATCTGCAAGTTCTTTCGCATTGCCCTGGCCGAAGAAAACTCCGCGTCGGGTTTGGTGAATATTTTGGATAACGTTTCGACGGCGACCTGTCGCATTGAACCATCTGCATCGATCTCCTCAAGAACATCGACAGGAACCGGAGTGTCGCCAAGTTGCTCCGCAAGGTTCAAACCCAGGGCGAGCATCTTCACACCGTGCGATGCTCGCGCTTGTTGGATCAATCGGTTCCAATCAACATCGACGCGTGCGACTATTTCCGCTAACGAAGTGATCCATTCCAGCCGTGACCAATAGTGCTTTCCGCCATGCATGCATTGGAACAAAATCAAGTCCTCTATGCCGAAGATTCGGAGCCGTTCTACACCCACGGACGATCCGCGTGCGCGCGCAAATACGTCTTCTGTGTTTAGCTCGAACGGAAACGCCTTCGGAGCAAGAGACCAATGAAGGTCAACCACAGTGAACCAGTTGTCGCGCATGAACTGAATTTCGCAATGAAAGTTGAGATGGGCCTTCTGTTGAGCGGGCGTCAACGCTGGCACCATCTGATATCCGAGTGACTCGAGAAGTTCCTTCGCGCGGTCGAAGTTCTCTCGTGCAATCAGAACATCCAGATCGCCAGGCTGTCGCAGACTGTTTTCCCCGTACGCGACCTCTGCGAGCACCGGACCTTTAAAAACAAGCACAGGAAGACTTTGCTTATTGAAGAGATGAAGCAGTTCTGTCAGGCGGCCGAGCAGAGCCAAAACTGACTGGCAGTTCTCAATTGACTCTTGTTTGATGGAGGTAAACTGCGCGGCTGGAACTGCGTTACTTACGGTACTCAGATGGCGGTAGAGCAACGGAATCAAACCTTGGCTTCTTGCCGTGGAAATCAGATAACCCCAATCCAATGGGGCTGACAATAAACAGTGGAGTTCCGCGCGTCGCTGCTCGCTTAGATCGCGTCGAGCGATACACAGAAGTAGATCGTGTTCTGCACGCGTTGTTGTCATCCCGCTGCCGCCTGCATCTCTCGTTCGACCGCTGTCATTTGCCTGCGCCACGAATCGGCATACATTCCATCCCGTTCGATCAATTGCTCGTGTGTACCGGATTCAACGATGCGGCCATCCTTCATTACATGAATGACGTCAGCGTGCATCGCTGTTGTGAAGCGATGGGTGATTATGATTGCAGTCTTTGCTGCGGCCAGTCTTCTAAAACGCATCAACCAATCAGCTTCGGCCCACGGATCGAGTGCACTCGTCGGCTCATCGAGAATGATCACAGGCGCCTGGCGTAAGAACGCTCGAGCCAACGCGACGCGCTGCCACTCGCCAACGCTGAGTTCAGTGCCGCCGGCAAACCACTTACCGAGAAGAGCGTCATAACCATTTCCCAACCGTCTAACTATCTCTTCAGCACCTGCTGCGTCGATTGCTGCTTGAATCTCACCTTCAGATGGTTTATGGCGCAAGTCTCCAAATTGAATATTCTCACGCACGGTGGCGTTATAGTGCACTGGGACCTGAAACAGAACCGTCAATAAACTACGCAGATCACTAACAGGCACATCTTTCACATCTACCCCGTCGATCGTAACAGCGCCTTGCTGGACATCGTAGAATCGACAGAGCAGTTTGACGACCGTGCTCTTTCCAGCTCCATTCGGGCCCACGATCGCCAAAATCTTGCCGGCAGGAATGGTCAACTCAAAATCATCCAGGGCTTTTATTTCACTATCCGGATAACGAAAAACCACGTCATGAAATCGAATTTGATCGTTTACGCCGGCGAGTCGTTTGAAGGTTGTGCTATCCGCTTCCTTAACAATCGGCTGCATCGCCAGGAACTCAAAAAGACTTCCAAGAAAAAGACTGTTCGCATAAAGCTGACCCGCGCTCTCAACCAAAGTCCGCATCAGGCGTTGCCCTTGATTAAACGCGACGTACATCAGTGCGAGGTCACCAAGAGAAACAAGTCCGTTAACTGCTTTCCAAACCATCCAGATCATGGCCGCCCCGGTGATGACTAGCGCGATCAGTGTCGCACCAAGTTCGGCAATACTGTGACTGCGGAAGATTTGTAATCGTTCTGTGCGCAGACGAATCCTTAAAGTGTTATATGACTGTCGGAAAAAGTCACCCAATCCGAACAGCCGCAACTCAGCAGCGCTCTCTACACTAGTCATCAACTGGTCGTAATACCACGCACGTCGCTCTTCAACTGTTATTCGCGAGTGCCACTGATAATTAACGAGGGCATAACGCACCACGACGAAGAATGCGGGCAACGTACTAAGAACGAGTGCTATTGTCAGCCATAGGCCGAGCGGGATCAGGATCACTGCCATCGCAACGAGAGTAATTCCGTTCTGCAACAATGAACCGATGTTCTCAATTAGAGCAACGGGTCGATAACTCGCTTCGCGACGCGCGCGATGCAGATGGTCGTAGTAGTCGGCGAATTCATAGAATGCGAGGTCAGCAGTGATTGATTTTTGGTGAATTAGATCGTTGATATGGTCCTGAAGCAGTTCCGCTTGCACAACGCGAACCCAACTGATCGCTCCTCTCACCACTTCCTGAACTATCATTACTGCTGCGAGCGCTGCTACTACCAACAACACTTGTCTAACCATAGGCCATGTGCTGCCTGCGTTGACCGCTGCAACAACACCGTCTACGACTGACTTGGTGAGATAAACCGCTGCCGCTGGTAGTAATCCCTGAATGATTAATAAGACTATCCAGGCGCCAGTCCAGGTTCCCGCCGCCTGCCACAACAAGCCGATCGTCTTCGGGAATTGCGGCAATTGCGCAATTGCTTTGCGGCTTTTAACCTTCAGTAGGGAAAAATCTATGAGCATCTATCTAAGAGTGACCTAGCCATGCGGCGAGCGAGAAAGTTTGTAAGACAGAAACCACTGCCCAAACACCATCGCTCAATTAACGGCTGTACTTTTGCGCCAGTTCACCTATGCGAGTGAGCGCGTCAACTTCGTCTGTGAATTCTTCCGGGAAGCGTTGCAGCAACTGTGTCGCAATCTCGCCCGAGGATTGTTTCCCGCGCATTTGCTGAAGGACGAAGCTATCCAGCACTCCTTCATCATTCAATGTTGGGACGTATTCGGCGCTACGTTTGCGAAGTTGCGGTAATGACAGTGGCGCTGAAAAAAAAGACGACTGTTCGAAGTTAGCCTTTATTGTTTTTGATCCGGCTTCTGACACGATCGTGTGCCAGCGCCAAACGTAATCATCGGAGACAAAGTCCGCGTGGATTGAAATTCTAACAACATCGCCCGTATTGAGTACGATCGGTTCGCTTAGTGGAAAAAAGGCCTGTCCGTAGATCAGTTTCGGAGAGTCAGGCGCATTAGAAAAACCGACACCCTCGGAGAGCGTGGAATCAAACCAAACACAAAGTCCGTGAGCAGTCCCGTTTCGGACTACCTTTAAAGTGACTTCGCCCTGCGGATCCAGGTTTTCGATGGTCGTATAGTCCAATTCAGCCCAAGACTGACGTTCAGTCAACAACTGCTCGCCTGTTGAATTCTTTGTTTTGGTCCAGGTATTCGTAACGAGACGCTTGCCGGCTCTTAAATCAACTTCGCAAGTCCCGTTATCCCATGGTTCACAAAACCTCTTATATTCCTCCGGACTCTCGATGATTGCGGCATACAACGTGTCGCGTTCCGCAATGAGTTTTCCGTTGGGGGCGAGCAAACGAGTTCTAGCATCTGCGATCGACGGGATGTGTCGTTGAAACAATGGCAGAATGCCACGCAGATCCGAGACGATCACATCTGCCTTCTCTGGAAGATCTACGCGAGTTGAGAACTCCTGGATTAATTCGATTCGATCGCTCAGGCCGTTCGCTTGCACAATCTCTTTGGCCAATCCAATGCTGCTATCAGGTTCGATTGCGTACACCTTGCGGGCTCCAAACTGACAGGCCAGAATCGAGAAGAACGCAGTAGCGCCGCAGCCAATCTCGACCACAACACTGCCGGGCTTGATTGACTGACGCAACGCCCGCGCATATGCATCGCAGCGAACCGTGTCCGCGATCATTTCGCCATATGCGATGACGGTGTACATATTATCTGTGTCTCTTAATGGCGGGGTCCGTGTTGGGATCGTACGTCTCTGATGATCACTTTACAGAGTTCCGGTATGCGCTGTGAATCACAGTGAGGATGAATCCTCTTGATAGGAATTGATCCAGCGATGGTAGACAAAACGCGGAACTCTTCTGCTCGCAACGATCGGTTAATCAAGTTATTGGCATACCCATTGGCTAACAAACTTAGCATTGCTTCCGCCTGTGACAACGTTTGTAGCGAAGGAGCACCCTCCTGCAGTCGAGCCTCCAAGGTGTATACGGCTCTCAAGGGTAGTCGCTTGGTGCAAAATAGGTTCGGTCGGTTTTTGAGATCGAGATAACACTTGTCCCAGATCCCTGCCGGTACCAAGCGTGGCAACGCCCCATGGTGCCCGTAAAGCATGTTCACCGCCTGGGGCCATAACCGAACATGTGGATAAGCTGGTTGTATTGAACAACTGCCGTTCTCGAGGGTTATCGCGGCAACGTCGTCGGTCAGAATCGGGAAACCAAGTTCTACGAAGGCTGCCGCTGTCGTCGACTTTCCAGAACCACCGGGCCCAACCAAAGCTACGGCCTGGTCGTCGATATTTACAACGCTCGCATGCAAACACGTTTGACCTCTGAGACGCAGGACGAAGCCAAAGATGGGTCCCATAAGATAGACGACAACGTCCTCGATGGTCATATTCGAAGGTCGTGAGCACCAGATCTCTTTTCCAGATTTAGCAATGGTGAATTCGATTCCGTCGCAGTATCGAAGTCTATATCCAAGAGGTTCTTTAAGTTTCCATGCCCTGAGAATTGGCTCGCCGAATTGGTCAGTCGAATCGGTAGTAAAGAAAGGTTTGGCTTCATCACGGACATCGGGGTTCAAACAGTCCGTAAAGTGGACCTTAATGTGCTCCGACGTACTTTCCACGCAAGCGAGTCCGGGTATGGGTAAATCCGAGCTAAACGTCAAGCCGTAAGCAACGTAATAAAAGGTCATGGTTCGCTTCACGCTTTTAGTGGCGGCTTCGTTTATCCGACATTCTCTTGTATCCAAATGCTGATTTGATCAGGACCACGGAAAGAAAGCGAGCGGGTCATGTATGTCAGGAGATCGCCGTCTATCGGTTTACCATCCAGATTAACGATGCCGACAATTCCGCTCATCTGCGTAGACAGAAAAAGCTCACCGACTAGCGATTTGAGGTCTTTTTAGAATGACGACGATTAGTCGCAAATCTCCACCAGGCCCTGCTCACGAAGATTCAATAGCAGATCGGTTAGATCAACACGTAAGGCCTCTGCATCGACGTCGTACTCCGCCAGAAGAACGTCGAAAGCATGCTCGATAGATTCAGAGGTTCTCAATAGAGTCAGAAATCTAGTACCGACTTTATCTAGTCCGTAATAGCGCTCACTCTGCAAATTCAGTATTACGGATTCGCCTTCAAGGTCAGAAATGAGTACGTCGTTGGATAGTTTTACTCTTTGATTGAAGGAGACAGACATATTGTTTTGCGTCCGAGGCGGAGAGCGTATCAATTAGGTTGATAAATGCGCAATTCATGTTGGTTGACCTGTCATACCAGTCATGCTAAGTTCGCTCCTCCACAGGCATTAACCAAGGACATCAGTCCCGACATTGAGCCATTCAAACCCAGTCTTTGGAGCGCGCAGACCTCTTTAATCCGCGGGAGCAGTGACCGCGTTTGCGCTTCACAATCGATCATCGATGAAAGAACCTTCTGAATTATCAAAGGCCCTGGAAGTAGTTCTCAAAGCCTCCGCTCTGGAGCAAGCAAACAATCGCGAGCGCGGCTATGCGTCACCTCCCGTTGTCACTTATGGAGAAGAGAACTCGCCTGAAGGGGAAGTTCACCTGCGGGATTACTGGCGCACAATTCGAAAGCGTTTGTGGCTGATTATTGGCGTTGCAGTGATCATAAGTTCCATCGCCGCGATCCGCCAGGCACGACTTCCCGATCGCTACACTGCGCGAGCGCGCGTGCAAGTCGACGCTGAAAGCTACAGTCCGGCCTTGGGCGCTTCAAAGGGTTCGACTTACTACATTGACAATACTTACGTCGATCCCGAGTACTTCAATACCCAGCTTCAAATCCTAACTAGTCCGACTTTGCTCCGACGCGTTGCAAAGAATCTCGATCTCGAACACAACCGCAATTTTTTCGACTCTCAGACGACGCAAAGATCAACATGGCAAAGCCTCTTGAGAATGGTGGGGATGGACAAAAAGACCGAAGCCGCGGAAAGACCAAATCAAGTGCCGGTTACGGCAGACAATCCAGCACAACCACTCAAATCAACCACCGGTTCGGTCGATGAGCCGGGGGACATCGCGCGCCTGGCGCCTTACGTTTCTGAACTCAACGCCATACTAGAGGTGGAACCAGTAAAACGAACACGACTCATCGACATTCGAGCGACTCACACGGATCCGAAAGTCGCGACTAAAGTTTCGAATGCAGTTGCTAACGCGTTCGGACTCTGGAATCTCGAAGTACGCACTAAGACAAACTCGATTGCAGGCACTTATCTGCAGAAGCGAATCGCCGAGTTGCAAGATCTAATTCGAAATGGTGAAGAGCAACTGGTTAACTACGCTCAAAGTCATCAAATCCTCTCACTCGATTCGACGCAGAACACGGTCGTCGAACGTCTGGCGGGTCTCAATAAGCAGCTTCTTGATGCGGAAAACGAACGGAACCTCGCTGAGGCGGCGTACAGGTCGAGTCTTGCTCCCGGTGCGGCTGCGGCGAATGCCGAGGTAAGCGATAAACAGATTGGGGATCTAAGGACAAAGCTCTCTGATCTCAAGCAGAAGAAAGTGCAGTTGCTTCTGACTGACACTGAGGAATCGCCGGAAGTAAAAGATGTGACCGAGCAGATCAACACGCTCGAGAAGCAGCTCATAGAAGCACGATCCAACGCAACTAATCTGGTAACTACCAATCTTGAAACGAATTACCGAAAGGCGCTGGCACGCGAGCAGGCACTTCGGGAATCATTCGAGAAGCAAAGGTCAGAAACGGTCACGCAGAATCAAGCCGCGATCAACTACAACATCCTTAAGCAGGAGATTCAAACAAACAAAGGTTTGCTTGAAGGCCTGATGCAACGAGCCAAGGAAAACGACGTCTCCATGGCCGGCACGCCGAACAACATTCATGTCGTCGATTATGCGTCAGAGCCGGATACTCCAGTTGGTCCACGCCGGCTGCAAAGCGTAATGATCGCGCTGGTTTTGAGTCTGGCGTTCGGAGTTGCTCTTGCACTGTTCCTGGAATATCTCGACGACACTGTTAAGTCTCCGGAAGATGTCGAGCGTGGTTTGCGCTTGCCGGCGCTGGCTGTGATTCCTCTGGCTGGACGGAGTGCGAGACAGCGTCTAATGCCATTTGCAGGCAAGCAACAACATACGAATGGCAACGGGACCGGACGCGAGTTACTACTCAATGCGGAAGGGCCAACTGTCGAAGCGGAAGCCTACCGTCACCTTCGCACATCTGTCCTGCTATCAACACCAGGTCGGCAGCCGCGAACTTTGCTTGTGACTTCCAGCGTGCCTTCGGAAGGAAAGACTACAACGGTCGTAAACATGGCCACCGTGCTCTCGCAAACTGATGCGAAGGTTTTAGTAATTGACGCCGACATGCGTCGACCGCGGCTGCATCACGTGTTTGGCATGGAGAATCGAGCCGGTCTCAGCTCGCTGCTCTCGAGTGAAATCACCGCGGACGAATTGCTGTCGGTGGTAAACCGCTACGGCGAGTCGAACATCTACCTGTTGTCTTCCGGGCCGATTCCACCCAACCCTGCCGAACTTCTCGGTTCTGACCAAATGCGCACCCTCATCGCAAGAGCCAGCTCAGAGTTCAAATACGTTATCGTCGACTCACCGCCGATTGCTTCTTTTACTGACGGCGTGCTGATCTCAGCAATCGTCGACGGTGTGTTGCTCGTTGTGCAAGGCGGTAAGACATCGCGGCAGGTTGTAAAACGAACTCGTCAGATGCTCCAGGAGATAGGTGCGAAAGTGATTGGCGTGGTCCTGAATAAGATCGACTTACGCTCGCAGGACTACTACTACTATCACCAGGACTACAAGAACTATTACTACTCGGAGAGTAGCGGAAACGAATCTGGCGCGAGTAAGGCGCTTGCGGCCGGTGGGAAAAACTAGGAGCAGGAGCAGCCGGTAAGAGCAGGGATGAAGGATGAGGGATGAAGGA
>DATIBJ010000258.1:0-41280 GCA_035457565.1 Pyrinomonadaceae bacterium
GACGGCTAAACGGAAAAAGATGTAACGGTTCATAGGTGTGCGATTACTTTCGTTGGACTGGGTCTACTAACGATCTTGTTCTACGTGTTCACGGAGGATTTAGTTTACGTTTCCATCACTAGCCGAACGAGTTTTCGTTTCGTTGCTCCAAAATATCTTTGTCTGCCTCAGTCAAGAATGACATGATTGGTTTGATTTTCTCGTAGGTGCCATCGTCCATACAGCCCCACGTAATCCACACCGGACTTCCATCCTTCAATGTGTTCCAATCTTCGATCGAGATGTAAAAGAACAACCCAAACGTCCCATCCGCGGACACGTGGCTTTCAGGAATCCCTTTAAGCTTACCAATGTGCAGGCAGTTATAGAGGCCGCCAACGTTGTGCGGGCCGGAGAATTCGATTTCTACTGCCGGGTTGTTATTGAACTTTGGAATCTCCCTAATGCTTTCGATCTCAAAGGGACCCGACTGAGCATAGGTGGAAGACATAAGCAGGAGTGTTAAAGATATTACGGCGACGATGGTCTTCATGAGTGGTTTCGCAAAAATCGCACTCCGCTCATTCGTGTCATTTCGTGTGAGTTTGTGGATCGATTCTCAGTGTTGGACTGCCAGCCGATCCACGAAATCACACGAAATGACACGAACTGAACCCTTTCGGAATGAACCCGGAACACGGGTTATAAACATTCATCGTTACGGGGTCGCACGTCTGACAAATTCCCCGAAATGCAAAAACTTTGGTCCTTCTTCGTCTTCCAATCCGTAGAACAAAACCGGCAAGCCACGCTGCTTGAATGGATCGGGATCGCTTACAACTTCAAAATGCAGGTGCGGTTCGGTGGATAGTCCCGATTGTCCGATCTGCGCGATAACCTGGCCACGTTTTATACGGTCGCCGCGCTTAACCCGAATTGAGTTCTTCTTCAAATGGACCATGACGGAGTACTCTCCACTACCGTGATCGATTATGACGTAATTACCCTCAGTGCCGCGCGGTCCGTACTGCTGGCGCAACTTGGTTTGATACTCCCTCAAACGCTTCATCATGTTTGCTTCGTCCGCGACGAATTGAGCCATCGGTGTATCGTCAATCCCGTCACGTAGTTCATAAACCGTTCCGTCTGCTGGCGCTAAGACGTCCTGCCCGTAGGCGTAGAAGCTTTCCGGTTTTGTCTCATCGCCTTTGCCGGAATTTCCTTCGCTATCAACTCGTACCAGGTCGTATGCGAACTCCTGCCCAATTCCCCAGCGGTGTGTACCTGAAGTGTTGGTGGCGTTGGAGACATACCATGTTCCATTCAGTGGAAAAGAGAATTTTGTCTTCCCCTGGTAATTTAGAACGGCGATTTCAGCGGAAACTTGCGACCCGGAGGTGTCGTCGGCTCGACCTACCGCAACGACTCTGATCTTCTCGACGTCTCCTGAAAACTGAAGATACTGGTGTCGAATAAGAATCCCTTGATTCGGCTCTAAATGATTTGATCGAGAAAGCTGTGCGCCACGGAAAAGTTCATCCAGCCGAAATTCTTTTGCCGCTTCATTGAGTGCCCCTTTTTCCCGCAATGTGAAGATTCTCTGCGCTCGCGCTTCGAGGTCAGGGGTAAGAATATAGCGGCTCTGTACAACCTCGCCTTTACTAATCACTTGAAATTCGATTCGCTGAAGCAGGACCGGCGCGGTTGTTCTGTTAATGACGGCGACATTCTGAATCACGCAGTCATACAGATGTTCTTCTTCGTTCAGCGCAATCCGATAGACAGAGTTGGCAGGCGAAAACCGGATCTCAAACGGTTCCGCGTCAGGCAACGGATGATTGACTGAAAAGAGAACGGGGATGGCGATTAGAAGCAGAACATGTTGAAGTCGCATATGGAATCCTCCATTAGACTTATCCCTAATCTGCGAAAGGAAGTCCTCAGCGGCGGATTCAATTGTTTCTCAACGAGTTCTCAACGGGCGAAGTTCAGGTAAGGCTGGCGACCTAGAGATTACTTTCATGCGATCTTGGCCCCGCGGTCAGTCCTATTACCGTTGTGCCGTCGGTGAGTAGAATCATAACCGTTTCCGTTTCGTCTTCCGCCACTCCGCGAAAAACTGTTCCTTGCAATCTGAACGGATCAATGTCTTGTCTTCCAGGCGAACTGACAAGTGCATTGACTGTTTCGTCCTTGTTGATTACGGCGGTGATGATGTGGTACGGGTCGTCACCCTCTGTATCCGACTCGTACCTCAGGGATGCGTTTAGTTTTGTTTTTGCCAGCGTGACTTCGGCATAGCCTTTCGTTGTTATCCATTTCCCCTCAAGATCGGCCGCTAAAAACCAGTTCCAACGCTGCATCTCTAACTCTCCGACTCTGCTTCTTAACTATTTCGTTTGCTATGGTCGTGCGGACAGATACAGGCTGCCAGAAATTGTTCAAGCGGCGCCCGGCTGATAGGCAAGCAGGTCACTTGATCAGAGTTTCCTTAAAAACTTGTCGTCATGATTGCTCACACTCAAGGTCCGAGCAAACTAATAAATCTTTAATATCGGACATTCGCTTGAGCAATTTCTGGCAGCTTGAGTTACTTGGTTGCTCGCCGACAAACTGAAGTTTATCGAACATTCGAGCATCGGAGCTACTTCCCTGGCAAAACAGCAACTAGGCAGTCTTCGAGCCACCAATTGAGCGGCATGATCAAGTAACGGTCCTCCACCCACACCGAAGATCCGAACAGCATAGATGGGACGAAGCCGCCAGGTTTTGCTCCAAACGGTGACCGCGCGCTAATGACCTTTGCACCAGATGACACATTGTAAATATCAAGAAAGACCTCGCCTCGTCCGGGCTCGCCGCCTCCACCCAGCCCCGGCAGCCACCCAGGATCAGGCTTGTCACGGCTCGAGTAACTGAAGACGGCGATCCAAGTCCCACGTGGCGAGACCAGAGCGTCATAGTCAGTCCATGACTCACCGGATTTACGAAACAACTTTCCCTTGTATTGCACGGCTTCGTTCGTGTGCTGCTTGTTTAGAAATGAGCGGATGAAGTAGTAGCTATGGACCGGTTTTTCAGCAGCGTCCCATTCCTCGGTGGTCGCCTTTCTGATACGAAAAGCACCGTCGAGGCCGACTGCGAACCGGTTGTCGCTGTAGTAATCGTAATCGGCGTGCCTCACAGGGAAGTCACTGATCTCCAGCCCGTATTGTTCGCCTGCAAAACCTTGCTTGATTGCGAAGATCAGTTCGCCAGCCGATTTGCGGACGACATAACCTACGTTGTCGTTAACGCCGCGTTCACTATTACCGACTACCTTAATCCACGGATCGGGAAAGTGAACTGCGCCAATTGGACCAGTGAGTTGCAGAGGACCATACTTCGGCGAGCAACTTAAGCTGAAGCCGAGAACAGCTGCGAAGATAAGCAGAACAATTACTAACGGACGCATCGCGCACGTTGCAGGCTTACGCATTTCTTTCCGTTGCTCGATAAAACACCTCATTAAGGGCAACACTGCTCTAAAGTGGTGGGATAAGGTGAAGACAGGTTTCATTCCTGTGAGCGCTTCTTCCACTGCCAAAGACCGCCCGTTACTTCCACCGGCAGGCGATGGCCCAGTTGTCTCGCCAACATGACGAGTTGGCCGCGATGATGTGCCTCGTGAGCAACGAAATAGGTAAGAAAGTGAACTAGATCCGTCGGAAAGTTCTGCCAGGTCGCAGGAGGAATTGTGCCGCCGCGTGCAGTGCCGAGTTCGATCAAGTCGATCATGCCGCGACTGCTGCGTTCGAGTGCTCGCACCAACTCTGCAGGTCGAACTGTGCGCCCATCCACCGTTTTCGGAACCGCAACGCCGTGTCGCGCGCCTATCATTTTGATCCACATGCACCTGGCGTTGTGAATGTGTGCGGCGATCGCTCGAACTGTACGACGAGGTGAGCCGGGAACGTTCATCGACCACAACCGGGGAGGCAGGTTTTTAATTAGATACACCGTAATGCGGTGATTGGTGTGCCACGCGTCAATCAATGCCTGACCA
This sequence comes from Pyrinomonadaceae bacterium, assembly GCA_035457565.1. Classification (GTDB taxonomy): domain Bacteria; phylum Acidobacteriota; class Blastocatellia; order Pyrinomonadales; family Pyrinomonadaceae; genus PSRF01. Next base: position 4,025 of record DATIBJ010000258.1, read on the forward strand.
TCAGTGGATATGCGAGGCGCTGACGTTCGTGAGGTTCTCAACTATGAGCCACCTCGGTACTTGATCTTACAGTTTGCTTCGATCGTTACTTTACTGCGCTTGAGAGTGTCATCCAATTTTAGTTTAGGCCGGCCGAATTGCGGCGGCCAGATCCAAACTTCGACTGACAAGTTCTTTTTCCAGCCTGCGTCGATCCAAACAATTCTCTCAGGTTCTATGTCTTGTTTCAAAAGATAATCCCTCGCACGTATCCCACGTGCTTTCGCTTCGTCTTTGCATGCTCGCTCACCGGCATAGATGACGAGGTAGACAATGCTTAATCGCCATTCCTTCAATTGGTTTGCGATCTTGTCCAGGTGGACGATCTCATCGGAGAACTGAATGTCTCCCCATTGGTCGAATTTGTCTGGAGCGAGCGGCTTGTTGACCGACGACTGTTGCGCAAACACCGCTTGAAAAGTGGCAAGACAAATTAGAGCGCTGAGGAGGATCTTCATCAGTTCACCTACCTATCACTCGCGGTTGGATGTGCTCGATCACCGAGTCGGACCACAGCGCCAACGGGGCGTTCGAACTCCGATTGTACCTTGCTGCCGCCTGATTGTAAGTGGGAAGCAGCTTTCGTTGATCGCAAATACACTCGATCAATTTTGCTCTTCCATATGTTTTCTCAATTAGCACAGACATCTTCCATCCAACCGTGTACCACGGACCCTGAATGCCGTAGAACGAGGAGGCGACCTTTTGGACTTCGTCTCCTGCTAGCCTGTTCTCCAATATGTCGAGAAAAAACTTCTCTACCTTCTTCAAGTCAGTGTTGAAGTTCGAGACATCTTTGTCCCACCGCGCGCGTTCATCAGGGTCGCTAACTGCGTGGGGATGTTTGTCGGGACCGCCGGCCGCAGCCAACATCGCAAAGCCTTCACCGAAAGCTCCAATCCAGTTAATTACAGTCTGCGCATTTGCAGGCAGCTTCGCAATTTCGTCCGATGCTTGTTTCGATGGACAACTGCTGCCATAGCCGATGTGGTGAAGTTCGTGTGCGAGTGTATTCTCAAATTTTTGCCGGCTGAGTGTTGGATCAAGATAAAGAAAGATCGCCGGATCCGTGGTCACATCAAACACGAAGCTATTATCTCGCGGTTTAATAACCGGGTAGATCTTAGCTCTAATGTGTGCGTTCTCAGGCAAATAAGCCAAGGCAAGACGAGCTGCTCCCTTGACGTCCGCGCGCCTCCACCGGGCGAGCGTTTCTTCAAGCGCTTGTGCACGTTCTGCAAGTTGGCTCGATAGCACGAAGGTTTTGAAGTCAGCATCTTCGAAGGATCGCTTCAACGAAGTTTCACGTGCCTTCAGTCGTACGTATCCTTCGCTTTGAAACACTCGTTGCCAATCAGCTTCCGTAACTGGCTCATTGGCTTTTTTCTTTGTCAGGATGGCGAGCACCGCTTCTGGCTCATCGGAAACCAAGCGCACGTTTACGGTATGCGACTTCGCTTTTGGAGTTAAACGGTCCAATTCTACGATGTCCTCGCCCGCGTCTTGCAGCAGCCGTGTTCGGGAACATTTGCTTACGAACAGCTCTCCATCTTGGAGGGTCGCGTACACCAAGTACTTCGCTGATCGTGTCGTTACCGCAGGGTCACGCTCACACCAACAAGCGAGCGTATCGTGAGATATCAAAAGTGGAAGGATGACTGAACAGAGAACTAGAACCAGCTTCTTCATGTTGCTCATGGAATCAAGACCAAGACACTTAATGACTCATCGACCGACTGGGTTCCGGCGCAACAGGAAATAGTCGGCGAGCACTCCGCCAGGAGTGCCATGTTTATAGCGGCGATGGAGGCAAAATTTACGGCCCTCCTTTAGGAGTGCGATGTTTCGTTCCCGAACTTCCATCATGCAATGGTTCCGCCGCAGCAACAGGTTGTCCGAATCAAACGCATGGCACTCCTAAAGGAGTGCGCCCTATCCAAACAGTTCCGTTAACTATAAACATCACACCCCTAGCGGGGTGGCGTAGATACTAATGGTTTGGCTTGTCCGGAAGCCTGTAAATTTCTTCAACCTTGGAGATCTGCAATTCATAACGCGAAAGGCCACGGCGCACGTCGCCGGCGGTTAGGAGTCTCCGATACTTAAATCGGCCCACAACGAGGACATCACTACGGCTCATCAGCTGGCCTCCCCGGAGCTCATGTAACCGCTTCGCCAATTGTTTACACTCATCATCTTTGCAAGCCCGAACTACACGCATCCCGTAACAAGGTTGAGAATCGTTGGGCTGAGATAGAGAGGAACCCTCAAAGTGCTGCGAAAGAATTCCTCTGACGCGAATTATCTTTCCGTCATAACGATGTGCGTTTTGAATAACTTCACAAAAATCGGCGGGCAATATCTCTGTAAAAGGATTTGGGTTCGGGAGCGTGAGATTCACTCTCCCTGGACCAACCGTTGACTCCGGCGGCGTTCCCTGGGCATTGACGCATACCGGTGTAAACAGAACTGTTACGAGGAGAAATTCGCCAAAATGCGATGTGATCATTCTTCGCATGTAAGTACCCTTCAAAGTCTGCAATTCCACCGACGCAGATGGTTAATACTAAACCTAAGGAGCTGATGCCCCTTCGGCTTTGCCCAAAAGTCAGATCTAACTTGAGTCGGATTTTCGTTCGTGTTGGTTCGTGTGACTTCGTGGATCGTCCTTGTTTTCCTGGACAAACGGCACGATCCACGAAGTTACACGAACCAAACAAGAAACATTACCACCGAAATCGACTTTTGAGGCAAAGCCCCTTTGTTCAGAGACGTTCAATGAGTTCCCTAGGTGAAACCCTCGTTTCGATGACTCCTCGAAGCCGTCCTTCCGATCCAATAAAGATGAGATGATCGAGCGGGTAATCACTAACTCATATTCGTACTGAACAGCCGCTGACGTGACGATAGCGATAGGTATTCCGTCGTGAGCAGCCGATACGAGTCTGTATCCTCGGGCGCCGGCGTCGTTAAGTTCATTGAGAAAGTTGTTCAGCTGCACACGTTTGAATTCAAGAAACGGCGCACCGTCCTTTGCCTTTTTGAATGGATACGAACTGGGATCCTTATAAACTTTCGGAAAGATCACTCTGTATCGATCGGTGGTGGAATCCGGTTCTTGAAGGGAAGTGGATTGCGAGATGGACGTTCGCAGTCCCGCTTGCTGACCGCTTGCGGATGTAACGCAGAGGGTTGCGAGTAGGATCGCAGCACAACTCAAGGAGAAGATGACTGGAACGCGAGCGCTTTTTGCCGTTGATTTAGCAGTCATCATCGGTATTCTCCACCCGTTAGGAGTCGGATGTTACAACTCGCGTTGCTCGGCGATTTTAGCACTCCTTTAGGCGTGCCATGTCGTCTGATAGCGAACGCGAACATATTGCAAGGATTTGAATCTGCCGTCACGAGGGAGAGTGCGCGGTGACGATTGTTATCATAGATCACTCCTAAAGGAGTGCAAGCCCCAAAGAGCGCTTGGTAGTGTCCCAAACGCCCGGTTCCGAGCCACGAACCTCACCGCTCGCGACTATAAACATTCCTGAGCTTGCAGTTACGTAATCTCTTCAGGCGCCACATGCCCGGCTTGGTGAATCCCTTTCTCCGTATCTGTGAAGATCAGCACTGCCAATCCGATCACAAAGAAAATAACCAGGGACAACAGTGCCTGACGATATGAACCGGTGCGTGCCACGACGATACTGAACAGTAGCGGGCCCATCCACGACGTCCCGCGCTCCGACACTTCATACAACCCGAAGAACGCCGCCTCTTTTCCATCTGGAATTAAGCGAGAAAAGAGTGAGCGCGACAGGGCCTGGGAACCGCCAAGAACAATCGCGATAACTGCCGCCAAAATCCAGGCCTCAGTAGCTGTGTGCAAGAAACGGTATGCGTAGAAAACTATCCCTGACCAGATCAAGAGTGATAGCACTATCGCGTTCTTGGTTTTGATCAAATACGCGAGCCGTTCAAACAGCAGCGCACCAGCAACCGCGACGAATTGGACCATTAAATATATCTCGAGCAAGAAAATAGGGTTGCCTTGTGGAAAGAGCTCCTGCTCGATAAACACACTGGCGGCGAAGATCACCGTCTGAATACCGTCGTTGTAAATCAAAAAGGCGATTAGATAGCGAGCTGTAAGCGGGAGTCGCTTAAGTTCTCTTAAGGTGGACCATAGCTCCGAGAACGCTGCTCTGACATAACCTTTTCCCGGTGGCAATTGTTTCGATTTCGGGCGTGGCTTCAATCTAAGGAACGAGATGACCGCGAAGCCGCCCCACCAGATGCCGGCGGACAACAACGAGAGTCGGACCGCCATCGAGGAGGAGAGTCCCAGCTTCGGAGCAAATAACACAAGCAGGAGGTTCAACGCGAGCATGAGCGCGCCGCCCAGGTATCCGTACGCGAAACCCCGGCTTGAAACCTTGTCTGCCTGGTCCTCAGTGGTTATCTCCGGCAGGTAAGAGTTGTAGAAAACATTCGCGGCACCAAAACAAAGATTGGCTATGATGAAGAGTATTCCTCCCCAGAGGTACAGATCGCCTTGAATAAAAAAGAGAAGGCAATTGGCGAGTACCGCCGCATAGCAGAACAACGCCATCAACCGTTTTTTCAGATCTGAATAATCTCCGAGTGCTCCGAGCACTGGCAATAAAAACACCTGTAGACCAACCGAGATAGACACGCAGAGCGTTGGCAGCGACTTCGCAGTTACAGAACCGAGAAAACCAAGGTTGAGCACAACCCCATTCTCACCAACTGCCGCTTGGGCCAGTCTTGTGATGTAGGGACTGAAAAGCGTACCGACAACAGTCGTGTAAAAAGCGGAGTTGGCCCAGTCGTACATCTTCCAACCGAAGATCTCGCGTGGGTCATTCTTGCTTTCGATTTCGGAGTGAGCTTCAGACGAGGGCGCGACGTTCAATCAGTTCGTTGTCTCCGTTAACAGGTCGACAATGGTAGGCGTTATGTCGACCAGACTTTTAATACGATCGGCGGCATAGTCGCGACGTGAACCCCAGATGATGGTTGGAACTTTGTGTAGCGTGTGGTTTCGCGACGATAGATCTTCGATGTTGCCGTGATCGCTGGTGAGTATAACCGTCGTATGTTCCAGATCAAGCTTTGTTAACAAATGTCGAACGAAGGACGCCAGGTTTGTAAGAATGGTCTTTGCCATCTGCATATCCTGCGCATGCCCGGCCTTATCTGTAATGAAGTATTCGTACAGTGTGAATCGGTGCTGCGCGGCAATCCGCGCAAGGACCGTCGCGGCTTCGACAGGGGTTCTTTCTGAGACCGCTTCACCGCGCTCGATTAACAGTCGATTGGTGAAGTCCTGGTAGACCGCGTTGTCTTTCGTAAGATCCGCGACCGTTCTGAAATTCATTGCGGCGGCTTCGACCGCCGCCGTCGTCGCTGAAACCCATCGCGGCCGTGCTTCGAAGAACCAGCTCGTGTAAGCATTCGCAAATGTCACTGGTCCAATGCCTGCAGTCTTCAACTGTCTGAATACTGAATGTTCTTGAATGACTTCGAGCAGCGCCGCATTCGGAAAGCCCTGCTTGTGATATCCAAGCGTCAACGGCGCATTAACGCCTGTCAGAATAGTGGTCTGCCCCGAGGCACTTTGCGGGCGTCCTTCAACACCGAGGGTTGCGTCGGTCGGGACCACGATTCCATCGAGAAAGGTTTCAGGATCTTCGTTTTGAAAAACTGCAAGCGGTGCGGCGTCGGCAAGACCATCTAATGGATTAGACGAGCTGCGTTGACCAATGCCCAGGCCATCAATGAAGAATAGAACGACAGCACTACTCTTCATTCATTAACCCACGTTCACGATACAGATTTAGTTTGTTGTGCAGAGTTTTGAGGCTGATGCCCAGGAGTTCGGCTGCGCGAGTTTTGTTGTTCTTCGTCTTCTGCAGCGTCCGCATAATCATTTGACGCTCGACTTCTTCGAGAGGCGTCCCGACCGGTAGCGTCAGCGTATCTTCGATTCGCAATCGTTCACGTTGTTCAATCGGGTAAGGCGCAAAGTGGTGACGTTCGATCTGTTCACCTGAACAGATGATGACCGCACGCTCGAGTACGTTTCGTAGTTCGCGCACGTTGCCTGGCCATGCGTGATATTGCAGTGCATGTAAGGCAGATGGACTAAGAAAACGGGCAGGTCGATTGTGTTTTTCCGCGAGCTGCGTCACGAGGTGCTGGGCCAACAACGGAAGATCCTCTTTGCGTTCATCCAGCGAAGGCAGATGGATACTGAAAACATTAAGACGGTAGAGCAAATCACTACGGAGCTTTCCTTCACTGACTGCCACGTGCGGCAGTCGATTTGTTGCTGCTAGCAAGCGCACATCAACTTCAATCTCTCTCTTACCGCCGAGTCGCCTGACAGCTCGTTCTTCGATAACACGTAAGAGTTTTGCCTGTAGCAATGAAGGCATTTCACCTATTTCGTCCAACAGCAAAGTGCCTTTATCCGCCAGTTCAAAGCACCCCTGACGACGGGAAGCCGCTCCAGTGAAGGCGCCTTTCTCGTGACCAAACAACTCTGATTCCATCAACGTCTCGGGAATTGCCGAACAGTTGATTGCGACGAATGGCTGATCACGGCGTGGACTCATCTTATGTATAGTTCGCGCGACAAGTTCCTTGCCTGTTCCCGATTCGCCTGTGATCAACACTGACGCTGAAGAGGGTGCTACTTGTTCAATCTGGGTGTAGACCTTGCGCATCGGATCGGAACTTCCAACAAGGTCTCCGAAAGCCCCTCGATCTTGAAGTTGTCTTCTTAAGAGTTCGTTTTCCCGATGTGTGAGGGCGAGATCAATTGCGCTGTCCACCACGAGTCTTAAAGTTTGCGGGTTAACAGGTTCGAGGTAATAGAACACGTCCTCCTGATGAAGCGATTCTTCGGTGTGCCTGAAAGACTCGCGCTCCGTGACCAACACAACGGGAGTGTAGACGCCGTTCAGTCTCATCTCGCGCACAAACGCGACATGTTCGGTGGCCCCCGTCGAACCACGGTCGATTACGATCGTCGGAGCGTGTTCGTTGATGATCTTCAGTGCCGAATCGACACTGTTTGCGACTATCGGGTGGTAACCCCAGGCAGAGACAAGTTGGCTCAGCGATTTACTATGATCATGATCTCGTTCGATGATGAGTACATTGTGAGAAGGCATTCGAAGTCAGTTTAGCACAGGCAAGTCGTGCGGCTGGTGTGCACGTTGTACTAGGGCTGTGGTGTAGTCCGAGTTCGTTGGAAGAGCTCAACTCCCTGCGTAGCAAGTTCACAGGGTCTTGTTTTCCCGAGAACTTTTTGAGAACGGCTTTGCCGCCCGATGTGAGGCGATGGCTCTGCCTCGCCGTAACGCGCTTCTTCGAATTTGGGCTATGCCCCTGGTTCGGGCTGTGTGCCCTTCCACCCCCAACTCAATGTTGGGTTGCAGCGGGACGCAGGAGAGGTCAAAGACCAAACCAGGGGCACAGCCCAGAATGAGAGCGGTACGTTACGGCGAGACGGAGCCATCGCCTCACATCGAGCGGCAAAGCTGTGACGCAAGAAGCATCCACTCGCAAGCCTCTCCTGCGCTGCGTTCCCCGGCGTTCTCGGTGCCTCTGCGGTTTCCGTTTGAGTTCCATCACCACGTCAACAAATCAGAAAACGGAGCTATCCACTACACTAGTTTCTTGAATATTTGGAAAAGACGAATGAAACCGCCGAGACGCCGAGAACGCCGAGGAACGCAGAGAATTGAGATGTTCGGAGCAACAGACTTTCAGATTAGGGCGCTACGTCGTGCTGGAATAATACTCAGCAATCGCTTTCGCCAAAGATGGTATTGTGAACTCCGTCGGTTGAATATGGACCTTCAATCCGTATCCCTTCGCCGTTCCCACTGTGATGTCGCCAATGCACGCGATCGTCACGTCCCGAAGGATCTGGCTTAGATCTGTTGTATCAAACAGTAAGGCAAGATTCTTCACCGTCGAAGAGCTTGTGAAGGCAATGCAATCAGCGTCCCCTGCGAGCATCGCACTTAAACGGCCACGATCGAGATTATCCGGCACGACAGTTCGGTAGGCAGTAACAACGTCCACCCGCGCGCCGGCGTCTTCGAGAGCCTTGGGTAGATAATCTCGCGCGACGGCCGCACGTGGAAGCAATATATTCAAACCTTGCAACTGCTGGCTTCCGCCAATGAAGTTCGTGAGGGCCGCGAAGATTCCCTCTGCCTTAAACTCCGAAGGCACCACGTCGACGTGAACGTGCGCCTCACGGAGACGGTCGGCGGTGGCCTCACCGATCGCACACAGTCGCAACTCGTCCAGTTCATCCACGCGTTTGCCTTGAAAAGCTAAGCGCCGCAAAAAGAAATCGACGCCATTAACGCTGGTGAAGATCAGCCAGTCGTATCCGTATAGGTGATCGATCGCTTCATCGAGTCGCTCGTAGTTGTCGGGATCGCTGATTTCAATCGTAGGGCAGACTATGACTCTTGCGCCATACCGCTCCAGCGCGGTCGAAAACTCCGCAGCCTGACTGGCAGCACGTGTAATCACGACCGTCTTTCCGGCGAGCGGCTGATTCATATTCATGCGTTATCAAGAAGGGAATCCGCACCCATGGAGATTAAGTGCTCGGCGAGTTTGTTTCCCAACAGCTCTGCGTCAGTTGAGTTGCCGGAAATCTTGTCGCGCACGATTTGTGTTCCGTCCGCACTTGCAACCAACCCATCCACCTTGAGTTCGCGTTGGTCGAGAACGGCGTGGGCCGCGATTGGCAATTGACAGCCGCCGCCGAGTGCCCGCAAGAACGAACGCTCGGCAAGACAGGCAATTCGCGTTGATTCGTGATCGAGCGGGGTCACAGCTTCGAGCGCTGCGTCATCATCACGACGAACTTCGATGCCGACTGCCCCTTGGCCCACAGCCGGCAACATGTGTTCGGGCGATATCGCCGTGGTGATCCGGTCACTGAGGCCTAATCGTCTCAGACCCGCTGCAGCGAGGATTAATGCCTCGTATTGACCCTCGTCGAGCTTGCGCAGTCGAGTGTCAACATTTCCTCTCAAGTCTTTAATGACGACGTCCGCCCGCAATGCTCTTAACTGAGTAAACCGCCTTTGGCTTGATGTACCGACAATCGCTTCTTGGGGTAAGCCATCAAGTGTTCCGCTGGACGTCACCAGATCCGGCCGCAACACAAGCGCATCCCTGGGATCTTCTCTTTCGCAGACCGCGCCAATGGTCAACTCAGGAGGCACTATCGTAGGCAGATCCTTCAGGGAGTGAACCGCAATATCAATCCGACGATCCATCAAGGCATCTTCCAGCTCTTTTGTGAAGACACCTTTACCTCCGATCGCTGTCAAAGGATCAGATTTGACGTCGCCCGTAGTCTTTATGATTTCGATCCGAACCTCGAGGGTGGGATTAGCCTCAAGCAAGAGCGCTTTAGCTTGTTCAGCCTGAAAGAGAGCCAGTTTCGAGCCGCGCGATCCAATGATCAGAGTTCGGTTCATTCTTCCAACCCAAAAATATCTCGTAAGGCTTGCACGGTCTCTGAGTCGCTGAGCTCGTATGATCGACGCATCTGGTTTAGTACCGGATGTGAGATTTTGTTGACCGTCGACATCAGTAACGCTTCAATCGCGGCTTCCTGTTCCGGGCTTAGGCTTCCCAAACGCTTCCGCTGTCTTTCCATTTCGGCTCGGGCCACTTGCTGGAGCTTCTGACGCAAGGCGCCGATTGTGGGGCCGATATCCATCGCCCGGAGCGATTGTTGAAACTGCATCACCTCCGACTGCACGATCAACTCCGCGCGTTCAGCTTCGCGTTCACGCTCACGAATGTTTGAAGAGATCACTGACTCAAGATCGTCGATATCAAAAACAAAAACGTTTGGCACCTTCGCCACTGCCGGGTCGACATTTCGCGGAACACTGATATCGATCATGCAGGTGGGCCGGTTGCGCTTTTGGGCAGTGGCCGTACGCACCATCTCTTCAGTGACAACATAGTCTGGCGCTCCGGTCGAACAGATAACGACGTCGGCGTCAGCAAGTGACTGGGCGAGTTGGTCGAAGGGAACAGCAATGCCGTTGAACTCCTGTGCGAGCTTTTCGGCTGCCTCTTTCGTACGATTCGCTATCAGAACGCGCGTGGCGCCCGCATTGACCAGGTGGCGAGCGGAAAGCTCAGACATCTCGCCGGCGCCAATCAACATCACGACGCGCCCCTTCAGGGAATCGAAAATCTTTTTGCCGAGCTCAACCGCCATGTAGCTAATTGAAACCGCATTGGCGGCGATTCCTGTTTCACTCCGAACACGTTTAGCAACACGGAACGTATGATGGACCAATCGGTTTAGAACACGACCCGCGGTCCCTGCTTCCACAGCCAGCGAGTACGCATGACGCACTTGGCCAAGTACTTGCGGCTCACCAAGAACCATCGAGTCGAGAGACGAAGCGACGCGAAAGATGTGTCGGATCGCGTTTTCATCCGTGTGGCTATAGACATGATTCGTCAAAAATCCAGGAGGGAGATTCCGCGAATCGTCGAGGAATTCTGTTAACCGTTCGGTTCCTTTCGTTATGTGGTCAGTAGCAATGGCACTCAGAATCTCAACTCGATTGCAGGTGGAAACAATCAGCCCTTCACGGACAACATCGCCATCGACCAGCCTTGGCAAACTCTCAGCGCAAGCCTCGTCCGAGAACGCGAGAATCTCGCGCAGTTCGACAGGTGCGGTCTTGTGGTTGATTCCAACTAAGACGATTGACATTCCGTTGTTGATATTTGAACCTCGAGAATCGACCGTGAAAATACGACGCAAATCAGCTAACAGATTTTCAGCCAAACACGTGGTAGCCGCCGAGTAGCCGAGCGCCAAAGAAAGTACACAGCACCAAACCAAAGCCAGCAACACCCATCCAAGCCGCTCTTCGTCCGCGCCATCCCGCAGTTGAGCGGTAAATGATTAGGAACAGATAGAGCAGCCAGGTGAGAACGGCGAAGATCTCTTTCGGATCGTTGTGCCAGATGCGACCGTCACGCGCGGAAGACCAGAGCATTCCGGAGGCAATTCCGAGGGTTAAAAGAGTCAGACCAAGGGCCGCCGCTGAGGTCGCCAATTCATTAACCGTTGCGAGCGAAGGCAACCGGTGAAAGATCGCGCCGAACGTTTTCAGTTTTAGTTCGCGTTCCTGCAACAGGTACATGACGCTCGCCATGAAAACTACAAAGAAGGCCGCGTAGGCGAATATCAATAGAGTTGTGTGGACCGGAAACAACCAGGTCGATGAGAATGCCGTCGGCGCATCATTCGGCCCCGTTTGAATTACCAGCGCCGCACAAGTCAAAAGCGAAATCAACGGCATCATAAAGACGCCGATTGCCTGTGCTCGATATCGATAGAGAATGACTCCGTACACTGCGACCAACGCCCACGCGAGAAACGACAGCGTCTCCTTTAGATTAAAGAGTGGGTAGTGACCGTCGAGAGTCCAATCCTCAATTAGCGTTATCGTGTGTATGACAAACCCCGCCGCCATCGACCATTCAGCGACGCGTTGCAGCGCAGCACGCTTGTTCACAAACGCCAGAATGGAATGAATTGCAGCGATTAAGTACGCTGCGACGGCACCGACGAGTAGGGATTTCATGTTAGGTGGATTCGGAGACTAGAAAGGCATTTTAAAGGTAAAGAGGGAAAGAGGGAAAGCGGGGAAGAGGGAAAGCCCAAAGATGGAAAGGGAGCACGCGTCCGAGGAGTTCGGCCTTTAACTAACACCTTACGTCCCGTGATATTGGCGTTCGTCACTTATTAATAGAGTTTCCAGACACGGTCATTCACACTTCGACCACAATGAATAGGTCAACTCTTGTGATCGCAATGGTTAGTTCTAACCTCGCAGATCTTATGGGAGGAACTCGCCCCAGCAGCTCGCAACTTTCGTGCGACATGCCGAACAACGAGCCACGTCCCATTGCCCCGGGCGGCGTAGGTTCTCAGCTTCTTGATACCTCCGATGCACTGCCCATCGCAACTGATTCACACCAAGTGACGAACGCCACTCCGTAGGAGTGCGATGTTTATAGCTCGGAACAAACAGCAGCTCTTGAGATGTACCGGGTGTGGCCAGCACTCTTCGTCAAAGAGCCCGACATGGTACTCCTAAAGGAGTGTGAAAGCTGTGAAGCTTGTCTGACGTCTATAAACATCGTACTCCTAACGGAGTGCGCAATTTTTTGCAGTCGCGATTCAGATGTCTTATCTTTCCGATCTCAATGGATATCGCAGAGGACGCGGATTGCTCGTGAGCGAGGAAGTAGATCTACTCAAGTCTGATGGTTTCTATGCCAGACACCGCTGGTGGCTGCGCTGGTGTTTCTTTTTTTTCGTCTGGACCTTGCTGGGGGTCTCCTTTGCGCTCAGCACTTATCTTGGCGCGCGTCAGGACAACGGCGTCCAAATATCATTTAAGAGACTCCTCTCGGGATATCTGGCTGACTTCTATTTGTGGGGAATGTTGTCCCCGCTAATCTTTCGTTTAGCGAGAAGGTTTGAACTTCGTAAACACTTTCCGCGAAACCTTCTTATCCATATCGCTACAAGTGTAGTGCTCTCAGGTTTGGTCCTTTCTGCCGCGTCGCCATTAGTCTGGTATCTCGGTTACGTGAATCTCGCGCGCAATCCCACGCTGGCGATTCTCTGGCGCAACAATGCATTTAGCCCCTATTACTTTCACCAGGGACTTACGATTTACTGGACCACTCTTGTCGTTGCTCACGCCCTCTACTACTACCGCGGACTTCGCGAAAAGGAAGCGCAAACAGCAAGACTCAGCGCGCAATTGGCCCAGGCGCAACTGCAAGCTCTGAAAATGCAAATCCATCCGCATTTTCTCTTCAATACGCTCAATTCGATTGCAGCACTCTTGCACAAAGATGTCGAAGCCGCAGATAGGATGATCGCCAGACTTGGAGACTTTCTCCGGCTCACTCTGAAAAGCCCGGACCAACAGCTGGTGGATTTTGATCAGGAGTTAGCGTTTCTCAAATGCTATCTCGACATCGAACACGTTCGTTTTCAGGATCGCCTAACGGTTGAGATGGACATCGATCCGCCGGCGTTGACGGCCATGGTACCGAATCTGATTCTGCAACCGATCGTGGAGAATGCAGTGAGACACGGTGTCGCGAGCCAAACGTATCCTGGACACATCACCATCAGTGCTCGCCTTCAGGGTGGACGACTAGTTTTGAAGGTAGAGGATAACGGATCTGGATTGAAGGTGAATTCTAATGGATTGGGAATCGGGTTGAGCAACACTCGCGCCCGCTTGGAACAGTTCTATGGCAGGGACTTTAATTTTCAAATCGCAAACTCAGCAGAGCGCGGCGCTATTGTCACATTAGATGTTCCTGCATTTGTGCGAATCGAAGGTGAGTAGAGCTTGGGAATCAGGGCTTTAATAGTTGACGACGAACCGCTGGCACGCGATCGGATTCGCGAGATGCTCAAGGATCACACTGAGATTGAAGTGATCGGGGAAGCGAGAAATGGGCGGGAGGCAATTGAGTCTGTTGAGAAAGATAATCCGGACCTCGTTTTTCTGGATGTACAGATGCCCGACCTCGATGGGTTCGATGTCCTCCAAAACCTCAATGTTGCGCACCTTCCGCTAATCATTTTTGTCACTGCTTACGACCAGCACGCCATTCGTGCTTTCAATGTACACGCCGTCGACTATCTGACGAAACCGTTCGATCGAACACGCTTCGCGGAGGCTATCGATCAGGCCAAGGTCTTTATCAAAGGCGCAAAAGCACCCGACACAGCGCGCATCCTCAGCATGCTACAAGAGCTCAGGGCGGGCTCCCGGTATCTTGAACGATTCGCTATCAAGAATGGTGAGACTGTTTTCTTTGTTCGTGCCGAAGAGGTGGACGCAATTGAAGCTCAGGGCAACTATGTGCGGATTCGACTGGCCAACACATCTCATTTGCTTCGCGACACTCTAAACAATATTGAAGCACAAATTAATCCGCGGGTTTTTGTTCGTATTCACCGACGCACTATCGTCAATATTAATCGTGTCAAGGAATTGCAGACCTGGGCTCGAGGTGAGTATCGTGTCGTACTATTCAACGGCGCCAATTACACCCTCAGTCGTGGTTACAGACAGCATTTCGAAAGCTTTATTAAGTTAGGTTCCTGAGTAGCTTCGTACACTACGCGAGCGAAGCAGTGTGTCCCGATCTGAAGTTTATCGCTTAGAACCACTCAACTCTCTGCGTGTACTCCGCGTACTCTGCGTAGCAAGTTTGTAAGTTCTTCTTCTCCTGAGAGCCTTTTCAAGAACGGCTCTGCCGCCCGCTGTGAGGCGACGGCTCTGCCTCGCCGTCATGTGCTTCTTCCGATTCGGGCTGCGCCCCTGGTTTCGGGCTATGCCCCTTCCACGCAAATGCCAATGTTGAATAGAGCGCAAGGTCAAAGACCGAACCAGGGCACAGCCCGGATGAAAGCGGCTCGTACGGCGAGGCAGAGCCGTCGCCTCACAGCGAGCGGCAAAGCCGTAACGCAAGTAGCAATTCATTGGTTGAGGCTCTGCTGGGCTGCGTCTCCGCGGCGTAATTTTAGTTTTCGAACAAACCAATAAAACAGTGAAGACGTATCTCGCCCTCCGGCTTGTTGAGAAACTCGGACCGTCGGCCAAAGTTGATGTGGCATCCGGTCGCTTCGCCCGCGGTACTGTACCGTAACACCCATCCTCAATCTGTCACGTTACATCACGTCGAGTTGACGCTCGTCACATATCAGTTCACAGCCGAGAAATCTGAAGTCAGACTGTGCGGTAACTTAGCTGGAGTGGACGACCTTGTGTGGCCCCTGAGCTTTGTGGTGCGTCTCGTAGGGTGGAGGCGTTGAACCAGGGAAACGTAGGGAGTCGGGGGTCACACAAAGGAGCTCTGAGTGAATGACGGGAACAGGTGCATATGACAGAACATAATGACTACCTGAGACGTCCGCGGGCCATCGACACCATACCTTTGGGAGGATTATTCATTGGTCTTTTTGATCTGATTTTCGCTTTCACTTTTTATGGCTTGATTTTGGGAGTTCCGCTACTAAGGATTTTTCAGTCTGTGGCGGCCGGAGTTCTTGGTCGGCCAAGAGCGTATGCAGGTGGAGTGCAAACTTTTTTTCTTGGAATCATTCTCCATTTTGTGGTTGCGACATGCATCGCCACGGTCTATTACCTGGCGACTCTGGCATTGCCGGTCTTGATTCGACAACCTGTTGTTAGTGGATTGATTTATGGAATGGTGGCTTATTTTGGGATGAAGTACATAGTGATGCCTCTCTCAGCGATTGGCCAGCGCGGCTCCCTGCCGCGCTTTCCAATTCTTATTACCGAACTGATAGGACATGCTGTTCTCGTGGGATTACCAGTTGCGCTACTTGCCCGGCAATCTGCCAGATCACTGAATAAGAACTCTTCCGGCTCGGGCTCCGCAGAATCTCAGGCGGTACCACTGGTTTGAATATCAAAGCCCCGCAAAGGGATTGAATGGTAGTGAATTAAATTAGGGAGTGGGCTTTGCCTCAAAAGTCACATCTAGCTCGAGTCGGAGTATTTTTGGTTCGTGTTGGTACGTGTGACTTCGTGGATCGTCCTTGTTTTCCTGAACAAACGGAACGTTCCACGAAGTCACACGAACTAACACGAAGCCCGTTCCAGCAAAATCGACTTTGAGGCAAAGCCTAGGGAGTGAATGATTCACATGCGTGAGGCTACCAAACGTTCGATTCTTCGCTGGATTCACATCATCTTTGCCATTCCGATCATCGGTTATATTTACAGTCCGTTTAAAGAACTTCCAAATTACGCCCCCGTGGTTCGGTATGTCGCCCTTCCATTAATTGCCCTTTCGGGATTATGGATGTGGAAAGGCCATCTCCTTCGACGAATTTTTTCCAAAAGGTCGGCCCAACAATGGTGATGAAGATTGAAGATTGTAGATTGTAGATTGTAGATTCGATTATTGATGAAGGTCGTTCACTAGCGGAACCTCCGTCAACAATCTTCAATCAACAATCTTCAATCAACAATCTTCAATCTTCAATGATCCCCGCTTGCCGCCTCACTTTTCCCATGCTAGTTTTTGATCGCATTTTCCGAAACTTCATTGAATAGTCGGAAAACTTAATGCCAGACAGAGCCGAGGCTTTGGAGTTGTTGTGCGAGTACACGAAGGGCGATAGCCTGCGTAAGCACGCTCTGGCAGTCGAAACTGCGATGCGAGCTTGCGCTAAACGTTACGGCGCAGCTGATGCAGACGAAGACGAATGGGGCCTCGTCGGTTTACTCCATGACTTCGACTACGAAATGTTTCCCTCAGCGGATCAACACCCGTTCACGGGCGCCAATATTCTTTGCGGCCGCGGCTATCCTGATCGAATCATTCGCGCCATCATGGGCCATGCGACTTATACCGGTGTGCCTCGTGATACAGATATGGCCCGGGCGCTATTTGCGACGGACGAACTCTGTGGCTTTTTAGTAGCTTGCGCGCTTGTTCGTCCCTCGAAGAGTTTGGACGACCTCGAAGTTTCTTCGGTCAAAAAGAAACTGAAAGACAAAGCGTTTGCTCGGACTGTCAATCGCGACGACATCAGGCAAGGCGTCGCCGAGTTGGAGGTCGATCTCGACGAACACATACGGTTTGTTATTGATGCTTTGCGGCCTGTGCAGGAACAGATCGGCTTGAACCGCGTCAACGCAGGTTGAGCACAATTGGTGACGATGGCGGCTGGGCTTCGTGAGATGTCTTCGAGGTAATGATTGAAGCCGCGACAAAAAGCGTTATGGTCAGGATCGTAGAAAGAAGCACGGTCATCAAAGCCTGCAGTTTCCTCCGGCGCGACGTATGGCGATAGACGAAGATTGATGCAAAAACGATTGTGGCAACCGGAAGAAGAAACGTTGAAAGAACAAGCAGGCTGGGAGACGAAACGAACCTAACCTGAGAGAAGAAGGCCAGCAGTAGAGCGACACAAGACCCAGCTCCCAAAACTGCTGCGAGTAAGGAAGCACCTATTATGAGCTTCAGTCGCACTAATCCGTCCCCACGTTCCGGTGTCCGACAAGCTAACGCATAGGGCCAAGAATACCATAGTAGTTATCCAGTCGAGATGATAACCAGAAGCGCGCTGCTCTATTTGTCACGCCAGGAAGGGCTTAAGGAATTCGCATCCAGCTTTCGACCGTTCAAGAAGCTCACCACACGCTTTGTAGCCGGTGAGAACATTGACGACGTTGTTCAGTATATACGCGCGATCAATGCAGAAGGGTGCAGCGCCTCGTTTGACCATTTGAATGAATCAGTGGGACGCCCTGACGAGGCGGAGAAGGAAGTTTCCGAGTACCTACGCATTCTTGCCCGGATCGAGGAAACGGGAATCGATTCGAATGTGTCGATTAAGCTGACCCAGTTCGGTCTAGGCTTGGATCCTGAGGTCGCTTACAAGAATGCGCGTCGCATCGTGGAAGATGCGCACCGGCGTGGAAATTTTGTGCGCGTTGACATGGAAGATTCTGCTGTCACGCAAGTGACCATTGATATTTTCAAGCGGCTGCGAGCGGAGTTTGGACTTAACGACGTGGGGATCGTGCTGCAATCGTATTTGCGAAGAACCTTTGCTGATGCTGAAGATCTGATTAAACTTCCGGCGCGAATTCGCCTCTGCAAAGGTGCGTACAACGAATCGCCGGAGGTCGCCTTTCCTGACAAGAAAGACGTCGATGAAAACTATGTTCGCGTTATGAAGGTTCTCCTCTCGAGCGAGACCTATCACGGCATCGCGACCCATGATCCCAAAATGATCGATGCGACGATCGACTTCGCGTCGCGCGAAGGGATCGGCAAAGACAAGTTCGAGTTCCAGATGCTCTATGGCATTCGCCGCGATTTACAAAGGCAGTTGGCCCATGATGGCTACAATATGAGAATCTATGTTCCTTACGGAAAACACTGGTATCCTTACTTCATGCGTCGCCTTGCTGAACGGCCGGCGAACATATGGTTTGTTTTGAAGAATCTGTTTAAGGGATGACTTTAGGATCTCTATGACCGACTGGCTTTGGATCTTCTGGGCTATCCTGGGCGCGATTCTTATAGTCGCCGAAGTTTTCACAACTGGATTCGTGCTGTTGTGGTTCGGTATTGGCGCCTTAGCCGCCGCACTCGCGTCGATAGTTGGAATCGATAGCCTGGCGATTCAGTTCTTGATTTTCGCCGCGGTGTCGATCGGACTTACCGTCTCGTCGCGAACAATCTTTGTAAACTATTTTTCGAAGGAGCGGACGGGCCAGTCGCTGCGGACTGGCGTCGATGCGTTACCAGGAAAGATCGGAACTGTTGTTTCGTCGAGCAAGGGCGCACTAAATGAGGGAGCGGTCAAAGTGTTTGGATCGACTTGGACTGCCTATCCAGCGCCCGGCGAAGAACCACTTGAAGCAGGTGAACGGGTTTGTGTTGAGAGTGTCGAAGGCGCGTCGATTTATGTGAGACGAGTTACAGGGGATCGCGATTGGCGGCAGAAGTCTTTACCTGAAAGCCAGGGTTAGTGAGGTTCGGTATCGGCTTCGTACCCGTCGTCAAGAGTTTTATCTTCATCAAGGGGTGGAAGCTCGATAGTGATCTTCTCAGTCGCGGGTGCCTCCAGATCATCTCCTAAAAAGCGAGCAAGTACGACGGTGATGTTATCTTCGCCACCACGGTCGTTGGCTTCCTGAACAAGCGCATCACAGGCCCCCGCTAAATCACCATTGTTTCCGGTTACGATCCGCTGGATGTCCTCGGCTCGCAATTTTCCCGAAAGTCCATCACTGCAGAGTAGCACTAAGTCTCCCTGCTTTATACGAATCTTGCCTGTGACAGGAGTTATCTCGCTTTGCGCACCGAGCGCTTGGAGAATCACGTTGCGGAACATGTGGGTTTCCGCTTCTGATTCACTGATCTGTCCTACGTCGACTAGTTGTTGAACCAGCGATTGGTCCTTTGTGGCGAGCCGAATCTGACCCTTGCGAATAACATAACCGCGACTATCGCCGACTTGCACTAGATCGAGCGTGTTTCCTTTAACAGCGGCGCCGGTGAATGTCGCACCCATACCAGCGCAACGCGAGTCCTCCTGACTGCGCATGTGAATCGCCAGATTCGCGTAAACGGTTGCGTTCTTCAGACACTCGACAAGATCGAGATCAGATTCACAGCCTTCGTCAGGCTCGGTGCCGGTGAGCATTTCGCGCACCGAATCAACGGCCATCTTGCTCGCAACATCACCAGCCAGGGCTCCGCCCATGCCATCTGACACGACGAGCACGAGGCCCTTTTCGCCCAGATTAAACTTTGTGAGTCGTTCGGGTGGAGTGGTGTTATCTGATCCCGTCCACGTCTGTTCAGTCGACAGATCTAGAACGAGAAAGTTATCTTCGTTGCCACGTCGAACCCGGCCAACATCTGACTTGGCGTATAACTCTACGATCATAAGGAGAGCGAAGGGAGTCTAACGGCTGAGACCGGGGCCAATTGTAACCCTTCTATGGTTTGACTGTCACCCGTTGAAAATTTTGAAAAATTAGATCTTCTCCAAAGCTTGATCGAGGTCGGCGATGATATCGTCGGTGTCTTCAATACCGACAGAAATACGGACAAGGCCATCAGTGATTCCCAGCCGCTCGCGTTTTTCTTGATCAACTGATGCGTGCGTCATGGTGGCAGGATGTGAAATCAAGGTCTCAACGCCGCCGAGACTTTCCGCTAGAGTGCAAAGCTTTACTGACTCCAACACTGTGCGCGCGGCCGCCAGCGAGCCCACTTCGAAAGCGACCATGCCTCCAAAACCACGTTGTTGACGGCGAGCTAGCGCGTGCTGCGGGTGTGACGCCGAGCCTGGATAGTAAACCTTCTTAACTTTTGGGTGCTCTTCAAGAAACGCGGCTACTGCGCGACCCGACTTGTCGTGTTGTTCCATGCGCAATGCGAGCGTCTTTGTTCCCCGCATGACAAGCCACGAATCAAAGGGCGACAGGATCGCGCCGGCGCTGTTCTGCACAAAACCAATCCACGCCGCGTCCTCTTCATCGTTCAACACAACAATGCCGCCAACGCCATCCGAGTGACCGTTCAGATACTTAGTGGTTGAATGGACCACGATGTCGACACCAAACTCGAGCGGTCGTTGCAGATAAGGGGACATAAAAGTGTTGTCGCAAACGACACGAGCACCCGCACGGTGAGCTATCTCGCTGACCTCGCGCAAGTCTGTGACGATCATCACTGGATTCGTCGGCGTCTCAAGAAACACCATCTTTGTGTTTGGCTTGATCGCTGCTTCGACGTTGAGCACGTCTGATGTATCGACAAAATCAAACTCGACGTTGTAGTTCGCAAGGATTCGAGTGAACAGACGTGCGGTGCCGCCGTACGTGTTATCAGAAACAACGACGTGTTCACCTGCCTTCACGAGCCGCAGCGTCGCGTCGATTGCTGCCATGCCTGAAGCGAACGCGAAACCAAACCGTGCGCCTTCGAGTGCGGCAACATTTCGTTCGAGCGCGGATCGCGTCGGATTCTGCGTACGGGCGTATTCGTATCCCTTGTTCTTACCGAGAGCGTCCTGCGCGTACGTGGAAGTTTGATAAATCGGCACGGTGACGGAGCCCGTTGCTTCGTCGGGTTCCGAGCCAGTGTGAATAGCGATAGTTGCAAAGCCCATAGCTAGTGAATCGTAGAGTAGTGGATCGATTAAAGGTCGAAGATTCCCTGGCTTCGGTAGCGTTCACCACCATCGGGAAACACGGTGACGACACGTTTGCCGGAGCCGAGTCGTTCAGCGACTTTACGCGCAGCCGCTGCTGCCGCGCCTGACGACCAACCGATTAGAAGGCCTTCGACTTTTGCAATCGACTTGATGGTTTCAAAAACATCATCGTCAGCGACCATCATTATTTCATCTGCCAGCGATGCGTCGTAAATTCCAGGAATGAAGTCAACTTGTCCAATACCTTCGATCTTCTTTGGTCCTGGTGGCTTGCCGCCATAGATTGAACCTTCCGGTTCCACGAGCACACACAGCACGTCGCGCTTAAGTTTCTTTACGGCGCGTGCGACGCCACAGAAGGTTCCAGAGGTACCGGCTCCGATTACGACCGCGTCGATGTTGCCGTCCATCTGTTCGATAATTTCAGCCGCGGTCGTCAACTCATGAAAACACGGGTTAGCCTGATTCTCAAACTGCTGGGGAATGAAGCAGTCTTCAGAGCGCGTTGATAATTCCTTACAGCGCTCGATCGCGCCCTTCATTCCTTCATCGTGCGACACGTACTCGATCTCGCCACCAAGCGCTTCAATGAGCTTCATCTTCTCTGCCGCAAAGCCTTTGGGGACGCAGAGAATAACACGATAACCGCGAGCAATTCCGACAAGAGCCAGACCGATTCCGGTGTTACCTGCTGTCGGTTCGATGATGGTGGAGCCAGGCTTCAAAACGCCGCGTTCTTCGGCATCGAGGATCATTCCGAGTGCCGCTCGGTCCTTTACTGAACCGCCTGGATTAAACCACTCGAGTTTTGCGTAAACATCGGCGGAAGTCTTGGGAATGAAGCGGGATAAGTGGAGAAGGGGAGTTTGGCCGATAAGGTCGAGAATGCTTTCCGCTACTCTAAGCGCCATTGAAGCGACGATAACAACAATGCTGATAGCGTAGCAAGCAAGGAACAGGAGGAGGAGCACCAGGCAGGGCAGGAGCAGGAGGCAGAACTTTATCCTGCCGACTGCGTGGTGCACCTGTTCCGGTTTACGTAATCGGTGGAAATCGGTGGATCTGCTTCCGGCTACGGTCGTACGCTGTTCCGAACACGTAATCCCAAACTCGGGTCGTCACTCCGAAGTTAACCTCGGGAACAGCATGATGAATCTTGTGGTGGATTCTGAGTTTGCGATTCCAGCGCTTGGCAAAATCAAAGTGGTGATGAACGTGATGGAAGACACCGTAAAAGAAGAAACCGGTCGTAAGTCCGGCGATGAAACTCAAAACATAGGGAATTTCGAAGTAGCTGCCGAAGGCGAACCACACTAGCAGCAGAAAACCAGTTGTTAGAAACCATGGCATACCGATTAGGGCTTTAGGCGACTCGTGATGCAGACGGTGGCCCGCGTGAGCTAGCGTATCACCCCGATGATAAATCCAGCGATGAAAGCAGTACTCGAATAATGTCCAACTCACCAGGCCACTTACGTAGCTCGAAGCGAGGAAGTAAACGCTGTCTTTTAGAACTACGAAGTCCCACAACAGGAGGAAAAGAGCAGCAGCGGGATCGGTGAAGAAACCAACCCAATAGTTCCACTTGTTCGCCGCAATGCGGTCCAGAATCGGATTCGTCGTGGTCTGTTTGGGGTCGGGAGTGGTGGACATCAACGATTGTTCTCCGTCAGTAGAGAGATTCCTTGGCGAACATGAATATTGGGGCGTTGAACTACCGGAATCTCAGCCGTTCAAAGCCTGCGCAACTGACCTTTCAATCGTGGCGCGTAGTATTGCTTGGAGCAGCTTAACTAAGCAAGCAGAATCTGCCCGCAATATGAAAACGCTCAATACTTCGAAAGATTACAGACATTGCCGATTGCAATCATTGCCGATTGCCGCTTGAAAGCTGATCTGACGGCCCTATTGATAACTGTAACTCGCATCCAGGCAATACCAATTAAAAATCGGCAATCGGCAATCGGCAATGTTTATCGTGTCCGTTGGCGTGGATCAAGATACTCACGCAGGCCGTCACCGATGAAATTGAAGGCAAGTACCGTCAGGGCGATCGCGATCCCCGGAAAGATGAGCGCGTGTGGCGCCGCTTGCAAGGTGGACAGATCCCGAGCTTCCTCAATCATGACACCCCATGAAGGCGCGGGAGGCGGTACGCCCAGTCCGAGAAACGACAGTGAGGCTTCCGATAGAACCGCACCTGCCATTCCCAGACTTGCTTGAACAATCAGTGGTTGTATTGAGTTTGGCAGGATGTGTCTGAACAGGATGCGCATGTCGTTGGCGCCGAGAGCTCGCGCAGCTTGTACAAAGTCATATTCCCGTACCTTTAGGACCTGCCCGCGAATCAGCCGCGCATATCCAACCCAACCGATGATGCAAAGCGCAAAGATGAGTTTGTTCAGGCCGGCTCCGAGAAAAGCAACCATTGCGATGGCCAAAAGCAAACCGGGGAAGGCGAGAAAGACGTTGAACACGTAGCCGGAGATGATCCGGTCGAGCCAGCCACCGTAATAGCCGGCAATGGCGCCGATGATCGTACCAACCAGCGACGAAACTACGACCACGATGATTCCAACTTGCAGTGAAATGCGCGCGCCGAACACTACGCGGGAAAAAATGTCACGACCCGTGGAGTCTGTTCCAAACCAATGAGCGGCGGAGGGAGGTAGGTATCGCAGGGCGATATCAGTCGTGCCGACGTCGTACTGCGCGATCCAAGGAGCAAACAGCGCAGTGATTACCAGCAGAACAACGATTGCAATACCGATTGTTGTAAGACGATTCATAAAGAACATTGTCGATTGCCGATTGCCGATTGAAAGACGGGAAATCGTGACTTGCTCGATTTATTAGCAATACGACTCCAAGTAATACCAATCACCAATCGGCAATCGGCAATGATGTTTCAGCTCACCCTAATCCTCGGATCCAACCAGCGATACACTGTGTCGGTGAGCATATTCGCGATGATGTACGTCAAGCTGATGACAAGAACGCAGCCCTGCACAACCCGATAGTCGCGTTTGCCGATGCCGTCCTCGACGAGCAGTAATCCCAGGCCAGGCCAGCCGAAAATCTTTTCCGTTATAATCGCACCTGCGAGCAAGATACCGAGTTGCAGGCCGAGAATTGTGACTACTGGAATCAGTCCGTTCTTAAGTACGTGCTTGTAGATCACTTTTCTTTCGCTCAAGCCCTTGGCGCGCGCGGTACGAACATAATCCTCTCCCAGTTCTTCGATAACTGAAGAGCGCACCATCCTCGTCAAAATTGCCGACAGAGCCGCGCCCAACGTGAACGCCGGCAGCAAAATGTCGCTCCAATCAAATCTTCCAGACGGTGCGAGCAAGCCAAGCTTGACCGCGAATATGTAGACGAGCATTGGACCAATCACAAAACTCGGGAGACTGATTCCGACCAAGGCAACCACTGAAGCTAGATTGTCAATCCAGGTACCGCGATTTGTTCCAGCGACGACTCCCAGGGGTATCGCAATCAATACTGCAAACAACATAGCGACGATCGCGAGCTCAATTGTCGCCGGGTAGCGTTCGAGAATCAGAGCCATAACAGGGCGGTCGTTTCGGAACGACAAACCCATGTCGCCATGGATCAAAGCCCGCCAATAATCTGTGTAGCGATTATCAGTGCCGTGCCACACAAAGTGCCGTTGATTTGAGGCGTCGCGTGGAAATGAAAAGAAGAATGGCGGCCGATCGAGACCGTGTTTTTGACGGAATTGGGCAAATTGCTCGGGTGTAGCTTGATCGCCGAGTATCGCGACAGCCGGATCGCCTGGGACAAGTTCGATAAGTAGTGTTACGAGGGAAACAACGGTCCAGGCGACCAGTAAAAGAATAATCAGGCGTCGTAGACCGCCAAGGATCTTATGACGAACAGTAGCTTGCACTCGGGCGAGCTCTCAACTGTATCTGGAGATCGGAAGTCGTCGAATGATAACACACGGTGAAGTGAGGATCGGTAAGGTTCTATTCAGCGCCATTCGCTACCGCGCACGGTGCTGAATAATCCGGCACAAAAAACGTAGCCCGGGATTGGCCCGAATACTCGCACAGCCCCGACAACCGCGCGCTTACCGAACCGAACCCCAGGACTACGTATCTGGTTGCAATTTGCAATTGCTAAGCTGCAACCAATCTGAGAACGCGATAACCAAGAGCGAAACTCATCGCGTTCAAACCCTCTACGGCTTCCTGCCCAGATGCAGGGCCGCAATGCCGCCCGTTAGATTCTCAAATGAAACGTTTTCAAAACCCACTTGCTCCATCGTTGCAAGCAACTCCCGTTGATCCGGGAATCGCTTTACTGATTCCGGCAAGTACGTATACGCGCTGCGCGATCCGCTAACGATACCTCCCATTACCGGGAGTATCCGAGTGAAATAAGTCCCAAACACCGCTCGCACAGCAACGTTCGAAGGCCTTGAAAACTCAAGAACCGCTAACCAGCCCCCGCTCTGCAAAACTCTTCCCAGCTCTGCCAAGCCTGCCTGCACATTCGCGAGGTTGCGTAATCCAAAACCGATCGTGACGGCGTCAAAGGATCCGTCTCGAAACGGTAAACGCAAAGCGTCACTCTCAATCAGAGTTACGTCGTGCGCCATCTTATCGGCTGCGATAGCCAGCATCGGCCGACAAAAATCTGTGGCTACAACCTTCGCCCCGGTTACTTCAAACAACGTTGCCGCTAAATCGCCTGTACCACACGCAACATCCAGGATCCTCGCACCGTTCAGCTTTATCTTGCCGTCGATCCTGTTCGCTACAATCCGGCGCCATCGCTTGTCGACATTGGCTGACAGCAGATGGTTCAAAAGGTCGTAACGACCCGCAATAGTCGCGAACATGTCGCGAACGCGGCCAGCGTGCTCGTTTTCGGCACTTCTGTTGTCAGACACAGTTAAGCCAAATCTGATGGAGGTTTGGTTGCAAGTCGCTTGCGAAAAATTTGTGATTACTCCGGACTTGGACTCGGAGACGCTTTCGGCGTCGTTGCTGGGAGCTTTGGTGGCGCGACCTCCCCAAGCACTTCAAAGGCAACCCGGGCCGTCAACGCGGTCTTCAGTAGTTGTGGATCGCCTAGCACGACGGTTGCAGAAGCGCCATTTAGTAACCGTGCGGCTAGACGCTGAAGATCGGCTGGCGTAAGCGAGTTGACGATGGATATCGGGGATGGCTGCGCTTCCGAAAGACGATATGTTTCTTGATCGAGCCAGCCGTCGCTTAACGCGTCCGGTTTTGAAAGTAGGCTATTCAATTCGGTCAAAACCTCGCTACGTGCTCGGTCCATTTCCCCTGGAGTCACTGCACCGGTCGCTAGACCTTCCATCACCTTCTTCGCAGAGGTTATCGCATCAGGGACTGCTTGAGGGGGAACCGACGTACCCATCAAAAACATTCCAGGAAGAAAATGACTCTCGCTTCGCGCAAAAGTAGGTCGCTTCGCCAAATCAGGCATCAAGGTTTCCCAACGGTGCTGGACTAACTTCGCTAAGACACTGGCCGCGTAATAGTCCGGATCAGATCTAGCGATGCCGCGCACCGCTAAGCGAAGTTCCGCTGCGTCTCCCGTTCCGGAAATCACAAGCGTTTTAGGATCAGGAGGAGTTGGCTGACGAAAAGTCGACGGCACGACCTGTTCACTCTTGCGCCAAGGTCCCAGTAGTTGACGAAGCGCCCGTAACGCACGAGGTTTTGTTACTCCGCCGACAAGAGTCAATGTTGCATTGTTTGAGTTGAGAAAGCGGTCTCGTGACAACATCAAATCCGCTCGTTCGACCCGTGCGACGTCTTCGGCGGTCCCGTTCACGGGACGGCCATATGGGAAGTCACCAAAGAGTCGCGCAGCGACGGCGCGATCAGCCACAAGTGCTGGCGAGATTGCCGTGTCGCGAATGATCTTCACTCGCGCGTCGCGAATCCGAGTAACTACGTCCGGCGTGAGTTGAGTCGAAACCAAGGCGTTCTTTAAGACATCAAGAATGCGCTCGAGTTCAGAAGCCTTCCCTTCCATCGTAATGGTCAGCGAATCGTAGTTGATGGCGACGTCCAGTCTCCCACCCATCTCATCGGTGAAGTATTCGATAGTTGCTTTGTCTGGGAACAGTATGTCGCCCAGGAGCGCCATCTGGCCCGACTTTCCGACGAGGTCAAAGGCGGCGCCGCTATGGATTCGCAGCTTAATAAGGACATCCGGGCTGCCAGGCTTGGGCAGCAACACTACGCGCAGGCCATTCAACAACTGCTCCCTTTCAACAACTTGAGCGTTTGCAGAAGGGGCGAAACCCGAAATAGCGAGTGCTAAGAAAAAAGCGAGAATTAGCGGTTTTGATCTATTAAAGGCCATGTGTGAACGCGACTGTGCCGGGACGCCAAAAGTGGTCTCAAATGGGGAACAAAAACATCTTAGATGCGGGGTGTTAGGTCGTCAACCGTTTGGGTTTTAACAGCATCCAAAGCCTTGTTGAGCGAAAGGTTGTGGGTTCGATCTGCCCCGCGGCTACCGCAAAAGGGTTATAAATGCGGTCCTCACACTTGAAATTTCGTGTTACCCAAGCATTTGTTTGAGGCCCGGCGTAACCTTTTGGGTTGTTAGTGGTAACTACAGTAGGAAGCAATTCCTGCAGGATCGAGTGCTTGATTGCCCGAGAACACATCAGACGAGCTTTTGCTAAAGAGGGCAGGAAATGGCGAACAGGCGGCTTTCCTGGAGTTGTATGAACGGCACCGTCAGCCGGTTTTTCGATTTGCCTATCGTCTTCTTGGCTCAGTCGAACTGGCGGAAGACATAACGCATGATTGTTTTCTGAGCCTGATTCGAAAACCAGAAAACTTTCGTTCCGAACGTGGCTCATTGAGAAGTTATCTTTTTGCAGCAGCTCGTAATCTAGCGCTGAAGCAATTTCGCGGTTCAGGACGCGAAACTTCGTTAGAGGAACTCGAGGATGAGACGGACCATGCCACGGCACATCCATTAGGTCGACTTTTGGATGCAGAGCTGTCGACCCAGGTCCGAGAGGCAGTCTTGGCGCTTCCACCGTTGCAGAGGGAGGCTCTGGTGCTCTTCGAATATGAGGCTCTCTCGTTGAGTGAGATTGCGCAGATTACGGACAGCGAAGTAGGTGCGGTTAAGGGTAGGTTGTTCAGGGCTCGGGAGCGGCTAAAATCAGCTCTTCGGCCCTATTTAGAGAGCAATAAAGAATTGAATCATAGTCGGGAAATTGTTACCTTGAGAGAGGCCTAAATGAGCAAGGATCAGGATTTTGTTTCGGAAGGTGAGCTCAAGGCGCTGCTCGAACGCTGGATCGCGCCCGGACCCTCGAAACTTCTCGACAAGCGGGTCGAAACGAGCTTTGCTAGAGAATTTTCAGGTGCTGCTGGACTACAGTCCATGCCGCTCCCCCAAACGCGAGAAGAGGTAGTAACGATGAAGTTTTGTACCAGGTGTGAAGAGGAGTTCGCCGATAAATTCAGCTTTTGCCCAGTCGACGGAACGCCTTTGACCGTTGTCGCACGGCAGGAGACCGAACCCAGCCTGACAGTTAGCCGGACTGAACCAAGTGTGACCGTTCAAAAGGCTGCTGTGCCAGCTACTATTGCTTCGTATGCTGCTGATATTGATGAGCCGCAGGTAGCAGAGCCGGTATACGCTGCTTCATCGGCCCTTGCGCTTCGCGAAGAGTATCACCTCACGATCATGGACGACTCAGGTCTCGCTGCGCGTCTGTCGCATGAGATCAAAGACGTGGCCCATGAATACGAACTGACCTGGCCTGAGTTCAAGCGCGACCCTTTTGGTTTCACGAAGCGAACCTTCGTCGGCTACGGTCAGATGTTCCGAAAGTTCTTAGCCAAGCCAAACGTCATGGTCGCGATGGGCGCAGCCTTTGTCGCGATGCTTGCGCTTGTTGGTGCAGTTATTCTGATGGACCGCAGCCAAGGGGCGCGCTCATCGCGCTTTGGATTGATCGGCTTCTCCATTGTCGCTGGTGGCTTATTGATAGCTCTCTTCTCGACGATGTTGGGTCGCGAGCGTGGTGCTGCAGTGATGGGAGCAGAGCCTTCCGACTCGCGCAGTGTGGTCTCGGGAATGATCAGCGCCTTCGTTTTTCTGTTCTTAATTCTCGGCGCGGTCATTTGGCTTGAACGAAAACAGGCCGCCAGAAATCTGCTTGCGCAAAATCAGGAAGAGCTGCAGGTCGAACAGATGATCGACATTCCTGACGAGCAGCCAACTCCGGAACCGGGGACTGCAGGTCTAAACAAGGGCAGTGGTGGTGGAAGTAAACCCAAGCCTGAAAAGGCCGCCGGTGGTGGCGGCGGTGGACGTCAGGATCCGAAACCGGCTTCGTTCGGCAAGACGCCACAAGCATCATTGTCGGTTCCGCAGGTGGTAGCACCGGATCCGAAGCCACCACAAATCAAGAATCCGTCGTTGCCGGTTGCGGCAACTGTGGTTGCAGATCCGTTGCTGGTTCCACCCGATTCGCGTGTGCTTCCTTATGGTGATTTCAAGTCGAAGAGCACTGACCCATCGTCAGGACCAGGAAGCGGTAACGGTATTGGAACTGGGACAGGTGGAGGCATTGGCCCAGGAGAGGGCGGCGGTATCGGACCAGGACGCGGCGGCAACATCGGCGGTGGAGATCGCAATGATGGCGGTGGCGGACCAGGTGGCGGTGGTGGCGGCGGCTACGACCGGATCTTTACAGGTAAAGATGTCACCACGAAAGCTCGCTTGATTTCTAAACCTGAACCACAGTACACGGAAGACGCTCGCAAGAATCAGATCACGGGCACAGTGGTACTCAAGGTAGTGTTTGCATCGAATGGCAATGTGACGAACATCCGCACAGTTTCTGGATTGCCTTATGGTTTGACGGAACGTGCGATTGCGGCTGCGAAACAAATCAAATTTGTCCCAGCTACAAAAGATGGACACCAAGTGTCGATGTGGATGCAGCTTGAATACAATTTCAATCTGTATTAAACGCTAAAGGCGCCTGACAAAGTAATAGGACGTATTAGGACCTATCGGACCTGTACGTCCTATTTGTTTTTTCCGCGAGCTATGCGTGGCGTTCGACAAATCGACGAATGCGAGTCACGCCTTCCTGAATCTGGGCCATCGATGTTGCGTAAGAGATGCGGACAAAGCCCGGAGCTCCAAAGCCCGTGCCGTCTGTAACCACTGTTTGTTCCTCTTCGAGTAGCTTTTGCGAAAACTCTGCTGAAGTTTTCAGGTCCTTAGGCAAACACCCTCGAACGTCGGGAAAAGCGTAAAACGCGCCTTCTGGGTCAGAACACTTCAGTCCTGGAATCTGTCTAAGTTCATTCAATAACCAGGCGCGCCGCCTTGTATACTCTCCTAGCATTTCTCCAACTGATCCCTGAGGACCATTAAGAGCCTCGATAGCAGCGTGCTGGGCAATCGAAGTGGGGTTCGATGTCGAATGGCCTTGCACTTTGAGCATCGCCTTGGTCCACTCGGCCGGAGCGAGTGCATAACCCAACCGCCAACCCGTCATTGCATACGTCTTTGAAAACGAACCCGCGATGCACAAACGCGTCCGGAGTTCTGCGGGCAAGCTGGCCGCGCTGAACACAGTCGCCGGGGGGTAGACGAACCGCAAGTAACATTCATCCGATACGATGTGGATATCGCGTTCAGTTGCGATCTCGACAATGCGACGAAAAGTTTCCGGGGGAAGGACTCGCCCGGACGGATTGCTCGGCGAGTTTAGAATCACCAGCTTGGTCTTGGGTGTAATCGCTGCCTGAAACTGTTCCGCCGTTAGCAGAAAATCTGTCTCTTCAGTTTCGATAAATACAGGATTCGCACCGGCAAACACGCAGACTTCCGGAAATGTTACCCAATAAGGCTTTGGAATCAGCACTTCATCGCCTTCATTCAATAGCGTTACGGCAGCATTGAAGATCGCCTGCTTGCCACCTGCTGTGGCCATGACTTCATTGGCAGCGTATTCAGTGCCGAATTGGCTCTTGTAGAAACCGATGATCGCGGCCTGGAGTTCACGCACGCCACCGGTGCTCGTATATTTCGTCCGGCCGGCGCGTATCGCTTCTTCCGCTGCCCGCTTAATGTTAGGAGGGGTATCGAAGTCCGGTTCGCCAGCGCCGAAATCAACGACGTCAGCCCCGGAAGCGCGCAAGGCATCAGCGGCCTGCGCCGCAGCGAGCGTCGCGGATGCCTGCATTCGTGCTACGTTTTGGGAACTTGAAAAAGGGGACATCGCGGGCCAGGTTTTCATAAGTGGTTAGGTCAGCGTTTCCGTGCAGTTTTCTTGGACTTCTTCGTTCCAGATTTCTTGGAAGCCCGTGACTTTGCTGCGGCCTTTCCGCCTTTGCGACCGCCTTTTCTTGCCGGAGCTTTGTTCACCGGTTTGCCGCGCCCCGAGCCGCTCTTTTTGCCGCCACCGGTCATCGCGTTGACTGTGGCCCATGCACGCCGCTCAGCTTCTTCGTCTGGAACCCCTCTTTCCTCGTAACCTTCTTCAATGTGTTCTGCTTGGCGCTTCTGTTTGTCAGTGTAGGCGCTCTTATCGCCTCTGGGCATTTGCGTAAGCCTCCCATCGTTCGAATTTTCTAGCTCAATTCGCAGTCTCTGGCAGAACTTTTCGAGGTCCTGAAGAACCGTGAAGTTGCGAGAGAGAAGTGTAAATTGAACTCGATGAGCGGGAGTATAACACGCGATTCCGCAAGGAATGCTTCATGGCCTATGCATTTTTTCTTTCATTCGTTGCTCGACGAATGGCGGCACGAGACCAGTAACGGCGCCCTTTAACTGAAACACTTCTTTTACTAAACGCGAGCTTACGTATGAGTATGTCTCTGCCGGCATCATGAAAACAGTCTCGATACTCGGCTCGAGGCGTCTGTTCATGAGAGCCATCTGCAGTTCGTATTCGTAGTCTGAGATCGCGCGAATTCCACGAACGATCGCATCCGCCTTTTGAGCGACAGCATAATTCACGAGTAGACCACGAAATGAATCGACACGCAGTTGGCAATTTCCCTGTTTGATGTCTTTCAGTACCTCGTTGAGGATTTCCTGTCGTTCTTCAACAGAGAAGAACGGCTGTTTTTCTGGGTTGACCAGGATGCCGATGATGATTTCATCGAAGAGCTTGCAGCCTCGCTCGATGATATCGAGATGGCCATTCGTCACTGGGTCGAATGAGCCGGGGTAGATGGCGCGCCGCATGGACCGGAATGGTAGCATGAACAGGAGCAGGAGCAGCAGGCAGAAGCAGAATCATTGTTCAAATTATTATTTGACAATTACCAGTTATTATTTGAAGCCTGATTCTAGTGGCTCCGCTACGTGACAATTGATAATTGACCAATGATTCTGCTCTTGGTTGAGCTCCTTGACACTCCCGCAAAGTGGATGCTTCAATACCGCTTGATAATTCGCGTGGTGAGTTAAGGCGACTTGCGGCCACGAAAAATAATCCGCTAAACAGCTCGGCAATCTTGCGTCAGGTTTCAAGAGGCTCCGCGTTGTTAGGCGCGGGGCCATTTTCATTGCCGATTTTTGATTGCCGATTGCCGATTGGAAACCTGAACTTCAAAATTAACGACGCCTAACGGTTCAATGAACACTTTTCTAAAAACTCTTCAGGAGCGCATCGTCGTTTTTGACGGCGCGATGGGGACCAACATCCAGTCTCAGAATCTTACGCCGGATGACTTTGGTGGTCTGGACGGCTGTAACGAATACCTGTTGGTCACCAAACCGGAAGCGATTGAGAAAGTCCACGCCGGTTTCCTCGAAGTCGGTTGTGACGTTATCGAAACAGACTCGTTTGGGTCTACGTCGATTGTTCTTGCCGAATACAACATAGCCGATCAGGCTTATGACCTGAACTTTAAAGCTGCGGAACTCGCCAAGCGCATTGCTCGCGATTACAGCACTCCCGACAGGCCTCGCTGGGTCGCTGGGTCAATGGGCCCGACAACTAAACTCCCGTCGCTCGGCCACATTTCTTTTCTCGATATGAAAGCCTCGTATGCTGAACAAGCGCGAGGCCTGATTGACGGCGGCGCCGATCTGCTCATCGTTGAGACTTGCCAGGACATACTCCAAACGAAAGCCGCACTGTCTGCCATCTTTGAGTACTTCGAGGAGATACGTCGTCGCGCCCCGGTTTTTGCTCAAGTCACGATCGAGGCCTTCGGCACCATGTTGATGGGAACGGAAATCGGCGCGGCCCTAACTGCGCTTGAGATGTTTCCCGTCGATGTTATCGGTATGAACTGCGCGACCGGACCGAAGCAGATGACGGAGAATGTCCGTTACCTGTGTCAAAACTCGGTATTGCCAGTGTCTGTGATCCCGAATGCTGGTATTCCCGAGAACGTCGGCGGACATGCGCATTACAAAGAAACTCCGGAGTCGCTGGCTGAAGATCTCAAACACTTTGCGCGAGATATCGGAGTGAGTGTGGTCGGTGGTTGTTGTGGTACGACCCCGGATCATTTGCGGGCAGTAGTTGAGGCGGTTAAAGACGTCACGCCGAAAACCCGAACAGTCCAGAAACTTCCGGCTGCGTCGTCAATCTTCATTCAGCAGCCATACGTTCAGGACACATCGTTCCTAATCATTGGTGAGAGAGTAAACGCGAGCGGCTCAAAGAAGATGCGAGATCTGCTCAACTCGGAAGATTGGGACGGCTTAGTGTCACTCGCTCGCGAGCAGGAGAAGGAAGGTGCTCACGTCCTCGACGTTAACGTCGACTTTGTCGGTCGCGACGGTGAGAAGGACATGCACGAGCTCGCTTCTCGGCTGGTAACAAACATCAAGATCCCGCTGATGTTCGACTCTACTGAATGGCAGAAGATGGAGGCCGGCCTGCAACACGCGGGCGGCAAATGCTTGCTCAACTCGACGAACTACGAGGACGGTGAGCCGCGGTTTTTGAAGGTGCTGGAGCTCGCGAAACGGTATGGCGCCAGTGTCATCGTCGGAACTATCGATGAAGAGGGAATGGCGCGAACGGCTGACGGCAAGTTCAAGATCGCCAAACGCGCCTACGAACATGCAACAGGAACGGAAGGCATACTTCCGTCGGATATTTTCTTCGATCCCCTCGCGCTTCCGATTTCGACTGGTATTGAAGAAGACCGCCGAAATGCGCTGGAAACAATCGACGGGATCCGCAGGATCAAGAAGGAACTGCCTGGTTGTTTTACCCTGCTTGGCGTGTCGAACATCTCGTTTGGACTGAATCCGGCCGCGCGTGTCGTGCTGAATTCCGTTTTCCTTCACGATGCCGTCGAAGCCGGTCTCGATGCGGCAATCGTAAACGCGAGCAAGATAGAGCCACTCAATCGCATTGGCGAAAAAGAATTGAAAGTTGCTCGCGAATTGATCTACGACGAGCGGAAGTTCGAAGCTGACGCTTGCGTCTATGATCCCCTGACCGAGTTCACGAAACTCTTTGAAGGAGTTAAGTCGGCGGCAAAGAAGAAAACGTCGAAGGGCGAAACGGTCGAAGAGCGACTTAAGAACCACATTATCGACGGCGAAAAGATTGGTCTCGAAGAGGAACTACGAACTGCACTACAGAGCTATTCAGCCCTGGATATCATCAACAACATCTTGCTCGAAGGTATGAAAGTGGTGGGCGATCTCTTCGGCAGTGGGCAGATGCAGTTGCCGTTTGTGCTGCAGTCGGCGGAAGCGATGAAGGCAGCGGTGCGCTACCTTGAACCATTTATGGAAAGGAAGGGTGGCGCAACAGCAAAAGGGACGATGGTTCTCGCGACGGTGAAAGGCGATGTTCACGATATCGGCAAGAACCTCGTTGACATCATTCTCACCAACAACGGCTACAAGGTTCACAACCTCGGAATCAAACAGCCGATCGAGAGCATCCTTCAGGCTTACGACGAGCACGGGGCAGATGCCATCGGCATGAGTGGCCTACTGGTGAAGTCGACTTTGATCATGAAAGAGAACCTCGAGCTGATGAACGAACGCGGCATCAAGGTTCCAGTTGTTCTAGGTGGTGCGGCTCTGACGCGAAGGTACGTGGAGGACGATCTAAAGGCACTGTACAAGGGTCAGCTTTTCTATGCGCGAGATGCATTTGCCGGACTGCACACGATGGACAAGCTTGTTAGTGGGAACGGCGCGTCAGCAAGCACGGGCGTAACTGAGGAAGCCGTCGCGGACGTAGCTGAAGATGTCGAGGATTTAATAGGCGAGGAAGCAAAGCTCGGCATTCGCAAGCCGGCCAGACCGCGCGGCGTGTTGGCCAGAGCAGAAGAAACGAAACACACTAACCGATCGAACGTGAGCGCGGATGTTCCAATTCCAGAAAGTCCGTTCTTCGGATCGCGTGTGGTTGACAACATCGATCTCGATGAAGTGTTCGCATTCGTAAACGAGACCGCGCTGTTTAAGGGCCAGTGGCAGTTCAAGCAGGGAGGAACTCCTCCAGAGGAATATAAAGCGCTGGTTGCACAGAAGGTCAGACCGATCTATGAAGAGTTGAAGTCAAGAAGCAAAAGAGAAAAACTGCTCGTGCCGAAGGTTGTCTACGGGTATTTCCGCTGCCAGTCAGAAGGAAACGACTTGATCATTTATGATGAGACTCAAAACGAGCGAACGCGTTTCACGTTTCCGCGGCAGCCTTCCGGCAAGCATTTGTGTCTCGCAGACTTTTTTGCGTCGCGCCAATCCGGAAGAATGGACGTCGTCGCTTTTCATCTTGTCACAGTCGGACGGCGCGCGAGCGAGTACTCACAAGAACTCTTCAAGTCAGACAGTTATGCCGACTATCTTTACTTCCATGGACTGAGCGTCGAAGCCGCGGAAGCATTGGCCGAGTTTTGGCACAAACGAATTCGCGAGGAACTTGGGATCGCGAGCGCAGATTCCCCGCAATTAACAAAGCTCTTTCACCAGCAGTATCAAGGCTCGCGTTACAGTTTCGGTTATCCCGCATGTCCAGATCTGGAAGATCAAGCGAAGCTGTTTCAATTGCTTGAGCCCGGCCGCATCGACGTGGAACTGAGCGAAGAGTTTCAGCTCGAACCGGAGCAATCTACTTCCGCAATCATTGTTCACCATCCCGAGGCGAAGTATTTCAACATTGACTCGTGAATCGTGAATAGTGAATCGTAAGTCGTACGTCGTTGGCCTTTGGTCTTTGGCCTTGGGTCTTAGCAATTGAATCTCATCACAGGATCCTTTATCCCCTGGGCGCGAAGACCAAAGACCAAAGATCAAAGACCAAAGATCGACGGTTCCCGATTCACGATGTCGAAAGTCCCAAATTCAGAATCAGCGGCGGTCGGCACGCAGCGTGAGCAGCACAACCTCGCTGAATGGAGCTTCGATGCATCGCTTGCGCTTGAGCCAACAGCTGAAGAACTGTCCGTTTTGTCCTGGTTTGAGCGACTGGCCTTTCGTTTAGTGCGGCGGATGAACGTTGGTAGCTGGAAGCGATTCTGGACGTGGTGTCAGAAGACACTCGGCGCCGGTTGGATACATATCTCGACCTACAACATCATGAATGTTTACGGGCTCGAGTACGTCGAGGCGGCTTCACATGAGCGTCCTCTGCTTCTCGTGGCAAACCACCGGTCGTTCTTCGACATGTATACCGTATCAACGGTGCTCTTTCGCAATACGAAGTGGCGGAAACAGCTTTTCTTTCCGGTGCGGGGTAGGTTCTTCTATCAATCGCCGCTCGGCCTCTTTGTGAATCTGGTGATGGGTTGGTGGTCCATGTACCCGCCGTTCTTTGCAGCCGGTGATCGCCCTGTGCCCGAGAAGCGACCCTTCGATAAGTACTCGTTTCGCGTTTTAACGGAACTCGCTCGCGTTGGACCAGGAAACGTGATTGGGTTTCATCCGGAGGGCACAAGGAACAAGAGCGAGGATCCATATTCGTTTTTGCCGGCACAGCCAGGTGTTGGCAAGTTGATTCTTGAGGCGAAAGCGCAAGTGATCCCGGTCTTTATCGCTGGTTTGTGCAACGATCTACCCCGCCAGATCGCGCGCAACTGGAATCAGGAAGACGTGATTCGTATCCACTTTGGAGAAGTGATGGATCTCTCTTCGTTTCTCGACAAACCTGATCGCCTAAGAACGCACAAAGAGATCGCCGACTTCATGATAGGAAAGATTGCCGAGCTCGGCGAAAAGGATCGTGCTCTAATGTCCGATAAACTTTAGTTTGTCGTCGCGGCGCGGGGGCTTCAACTCAATGAGCAGGATTCAGGTGTCGTGCCGATCGAGTGAGTCAACGACAAACTGAAGTTTATCGAACATATGCCATTACCACTCGTCATCGTAAATCCCGAATCCG
>DATIBJ010000259.1:0-57035 GCA_035457565.1 Pyrinomonadaceae bacterium
CTCGTCCGCAAACGCGCGTTAAGCGCGTAGGTAACTTTTCGCGCTTCGCGCTCAGTTGCGGACGAGGACGTCCGCGCTCCCAGTGAGTCGGTACTCTTTTTCCACTGCGTAGATAGGTCATGTCATCAATACCCCGTCGAAAACTACGAAGAATTTCAGCTCCGGATCAGTCGGTCTGGAACATTAAGACCATCGCGGCGCTCGCAGTCATTCTTTCTTTTGTGGCCCTGCTATTGTTTGGAATCACACGACTCAAACAATCTCGAGTGGAGTCACTGCCGAAGGAATTCGAAGGACGGATCGTAGACAAGTGGGCTGGATACTCTGAATCAGAGCAAGGCTCATCTCCTTATTACCGAGTGGTAATCGAAGTTGAAGGACAGAATCGTTATACGGTGCCCGTAAACCAGGACATCTACCAGCGGGCGCAGGTGGGAATGCACCTCAAGAGATCAGAAAAAGGACTCGAGGTAATTCGCGCACCGTCGAGTTAGCAGCTCCGACATGACAAGCTTGTGCGCGTTGACTATCATGGCTCGAAAGAAGTCCCTAAGGGAACGTGCCACTCAATCTTGAAGGCCGCAGGAATTCGAAGCCCACGACCATGATTGAACTGAGATACTCGCTGGTTATCGAGGCCACCTCCGATCCAAACTTCTTTGCGTTTTATTCACCTGAACTTGAAGGCTTTTCAGGCACTGGATCGTCAATTGAAAACTGTCTGGCGAAAGCACGGGAAGCGATGGTCGAGCATGTTGGACTTCTCAAAGAACAAGGCCTGCCCGTTCCCCGATTCAATCCAAATTCCATAGTTACGATCAAGAACTCTGGTCGGATTGCGCCGGCGGCGTAGTCACCTCGTGGCTTCACTCCAACTACAAAACACCCTGGCAGCGGAAGAACAAAAGCTCCTCGCTTGCATTCACTGTGGTCTCTGTCTCGAAGCCTGCCCGACCTACGTCGTGACAGGCGATGAGAACGATGGACCACGCGGCCGGCTCTACTTGATGCGGGCGGTCGGCGAAGGTCGTCTCAGTAATGAGTCAGATTCCTTTAAAAACCACATCGATCGTTGTCTCGGCTGTAGAGCGTGTGAACAAGTTTGTCCGGCGGGAGTGCAGTACGGTCAACTACTCGAGGCTGCCCGCGCCGAAATCATTACCGCTCACCCACCGAAAGGTCTCACGGGCGCACTGCTCAGTTTTGCGCTGCGCCGGATTTGGCCCAAGCCCGCACGACTCAGGTTGTTTTTTGCTACCTCTCGCATAATGCGCGATTTGGGTGTGGCCCGACTTCTCGTTCGATCACGCCTCGCACGCCTCTTTTCCAAACGTCTAGAATTTGCGTTTGCACTACTCGACAGTTCGCGACCGAAAGGGATTCCAGGATTTTTCGGCGCAAAGCAAACCACCGAACCACGGAGCTCCGTATTTTTGTTCAGTGGCTGCGTCGGTGAAGGACTCTTCAACCATGTTAACCGGGCGACAGAACGTGTGCTGCAAGCTAACGGATTTGAGGTTAGAACTCCCCAAAGTCAGGTTTGCTGCGGCGCTTTGCATGCGCACGCAGGCGACCTCGATGGCGCACGCGAACTCGCGCGTCAAAACATCGCGGCATTCTCAAGCGACACGAGCATTCCCATCATCACGAACGCGGGCGGCTGCGGTGCGATGCTCAGTTCCTACGGTCATCTGTTAGCGGATGAGACCGCCTTCGCCGAGACAGCGGAGCTTTTCAGCGGTCGTGTTAAAGATGTAGCGCAACAACTCGACCACGCACAGAGAGAAGCAAAAGCCGCAACTGCGGACGTTGTGACTTACGACGCATCGTGTCACTTGCTATACGGACAGCACGCCGCTGACGCCTCTCTAGGCATGCTTCGAGCGATCGATGATTTGAACTTCGTCGGCTTAAGAGGCTCAGAACGATGTTGTGGTGGAGCTGGCATCTACAACCTCTTACAGCCGGAACTTTCTGGAAGGGTGTTGCGGGAAAAACTGACCGCGATCGCGGAGACTCGAGCGAGTGTTTTGACGACGGGAAACCCCGGCTGCGCGATGCAGATCGGCGCCGGCGCGTGTTTATCGGGCATGAAACTTGATGTCCGACACCCTGTGGAACTGCTCGATGAATCTTATGCGCGCGCGGGTCTGTACCCGACGGAGCAGCGTCGAATGAGTTTGAATCGAATGATCCTGGCAGTAAGAGCAACGTACAACAGATCAGCGCGCAAGCTTCACTGAAACAACTCAAGCTCACAAATTGCAAGTTGGGAAGGGCGGTTTACCCCCGCTCAAGCGGCCATAACATCCAACTCCAACTGAAGAGAGCAGGGTGCAAGAGGTCAGCACTCAACTTTCATTGAAACCACTCAAGCCAAGGTAAATGCAAGTAAGGAAGGGTGGTTTACCCCCGCTCGAGTTTCCCAATCACTCAATCTTGATCCTAATGGAACTTGAGCGGGGTAAACCGCCCTTCCCCACTTGCAATTCATCCAGCTTGAATTATTTCAGTGAAGCTTGACCTCCATTGTTTTGCACGATGAATTGTTCAGGGGAAAACAATCTTGCCGCCCACGATCGTGAGCTTTACCTTTCCCTGATCATCCAGCACAACCAGATCAGCTCGCTTGCCTTCTTCAATCGAACCGCACTCATGATCTATTCGCAACAACCGCGCTGGATTCGACGAAGCCATTTGTGCACTCTCAACTTCGGTGGCACCGATTGACCTCATCATTCGAACCGCATCAAACATTGTGATTACGGAGCCTGCGATGTTTCCAGACGCATTGCTAGTTCGACCGTCTTTCACCTTAATAGTTTCGCCCCAGATTTGATAATCGCCGTCGCCCTTACCAGCAGCCGCAATCGCGTCGCTAATCAAACTCAAGTTGGTTGACCCTTTCGCCTTCATCAACATACGAAGCGTCAGAGGATGCAGATGAATACCATCGGCAATGACATCGCATGTCACATCGTCTCGCGACAGTCCCCATCCGACTGGCCCAGGTTGTCGATGATGCAGCTGGGGCATGGCGTTCATGAAGTGCGTCATGTGACGTGCGCCGGCCGTTGCAGCCTCACCTAGAGTTGTTTCATCTGCTCGGGTGTGACCGATCGATATTATCCAGTCCCGGCGGTAAAGCTCCTTCACAAGAGCGATTCCACCTTCGATCTCGGGCGCAATCGTAATCATCTTCACTGCCTGGGAGCTTTTCGGAATGGGAAGTTGATCCAGCACGCCGATGTCGCTGAAAGTCTTGAAGTGTTCCGCATGCAATGCACCACACTGTGCTGAATTCACAAATGGCCCTTCATAGTGGAGGCCAATGATTCTTGCGCCGCGCGGATCACGCGACGCCGTCTCAATTGCCGCTACTGCTGATCGATACTGCTCATCCGCGGCGGGAACAAACGTGGGCAGCCAGCTGGTTACACCTTGTGAGGAAAGAAAAATTGATACTTGGGCTAACTCTTCGGAGGTCGCGGCCATGACGTCGATTCCGATCGCGCCATGAATGTGAACGTCAATCAAGCCGGGAAAGACGGTTGCGCCGCCGACATCGAGATCATTTTCTGATGCGCTTCTAGAATGGCCCTCCAGGCCAATCGATACGATCCGTCCAGACTCAATCCTGATAGAGCCTCGGTCCTCGACCCGATCGGGCAGCACGAGACGCGCGTTAGAAAGAGATTTTAGAGATGAAACCATCGACGCAAACTAATGATAATGCCCGTAACAGGTAAGATAGTGGTTACGGGCATCATCAGTGTAGCAATATAGTAAACGGGGCGATTTGAACCGTCCGTGATTCTTAGAATTCGAACTTCACGCCAAACTGCATTATCCGAGGGTCGCGGAAAGAGGTGACCGTGCCAAAAGTCGACGTAGTGCCACGAGCTGTACCGAGATTCCTGAAGTTTGTGTGATTGAAAACATTAAATGCTTCAGCACGAAGTTGAAGACCGACGCTCTCGCCGAAACGGAAGATCTTCGACATCGTAAAATCAACCCTCGTTGTTGGTGGACCGTCGATGGCGCCTCTTGGCGCGTTACCAGGAATGTTCTGAATGCCAGATGCAGTTTGCGGTGCAAAGCAACTGGCGTTGAACCATTGTTCCGGTGTGTGGGGCGCATTCGCATTCGGATCGCACAGCAGTAATGGCCGTCCACCAGCTACCGCGGCAGGAATAAAACCTATTCCTGCAGGATCGTACGACGTACTCGTCGCTGTAAATGGCACGCCGGTAAAGTAGCTAATGATTCCGGATGCCTGCCAACCACCAAGGACTTTACCGACAAGATCAGTCTGTTTCCTGAAGAAGGGTAGTTCGTAGATGTAGTTCAGGTTGAATACGTGTCGCCGATCCAGCAACGCTCGGCCATACTCCGCGCGAATATTGTTCAAATCCTGCGGGGCGGCGTTGATATGAGACGTTTGATTGTCTGTCAAGTTCTTTGAGAGCGTGTATGCGATATTGAACTGCGACGCGTCAGTCAGTCGCTGTTGTGCAAAGACCTGCATACTGTGGTAATTCGAATTGTACCGTGTCTCCAACATGTTGACGCTGCGATAACCTCGAAAGGGTCGAATCTGATCGAGGATCGCGGGTGTTGCCAGAAAAGCAGTACCGGGGGGCTGGCAGGGCACTGTAGCCACTCCCGGTGTCTGCAAGGTATCTGACCCGGAGGCACACTGCGTTTTCGTCGCCAAGCCAGGCGGTAGATCGTTCTCTTCCGCAAAGCCAATCAGGTGCGTACCCTTCGAACCGTAGTAACCAATCGTCACTACAGTCTTTGTACCAAATTGTCGCTGAATATCGAGCGACCAGTGTTGCATGTAGGGCGTGTCAAAGTCGGCCTGAATGCTCCTCGAAATGCTTGGAACCGCTGCAGAGGCGACAACGGAAACACTTGCTGGCACTGGATTGTCCATTGTTGTGCGATCGGCCGTCTTTGTTTCCTGAAATGGCGGATTGTTTGCTAACAACTCAATAGTGCTTGCCGGAGTCTGCTCGTGATAAATCCCGTAGCCCATTCGAATTGAGGTAGTCCCCTCCTCGAACGGATCCCATGCCAAACCGACGCGCGGCGCGAAATCGCCCTTCGATACTTGATAGACGTATTTGCCATAGGGAGACGCTATCGGTGTGCAGTTGAAAGCTGCGGGACCCGTCTGATAATTCTGGGAATTGACAATAAGACCGTTACAGAAATTGCCAGACCCGATAACACGATTTGCGAGACCGGTTACGCGTGGGGCTTGCGCCGGATCCCACAAAGCCGGGACAAAATTCGATAATAATCCATTCTTGTCATACGCAGGTCCGAAGTAGGAATATCGCACGCCATAGTACAAGGTGAGGTTTGGTCGAAAGCGCCATTCGTCCTGGGCAAACCATTCCACGTTCTGCTGTCGCAAATCAACCGTTACATCGAGCTTTGACTGAGTGAACGTGACATTGTTGCCCTGAAGGAAATTGGCAAACCTCTGGTA
The DNA here is from genome assembly GCA_035457565.1 of Pyrinomonadaceae bacterium. Taxonomy (GTDB): domain Bacteria; phylum Acidobacteriota; class Blastocatellia; order Pyrinomonadales; family Pyrinomonadaceae; genus PSRF01. The sequence goes on from DATIBJ010000259.1 coordinate 5,501, forward strand.
CAGATTGTTAACAGTAGTGTCTCCGACTCCAGGGGCGCGGACTACGGCAGGAGTGGTGACCGAGGGAACGGTGTTATTAAAATTAGAAAACTGCCCTTGGTTTGTTCCTGAGAGTGCGTTCTCGTGCTTACGGTAACGAGAGTAGACGGCCCCATATTTCATCGTGTGGTTGCCTTCTATCCAGGTCAGTGTGCCACTGTAATTCTTCTTCCAGGAGAAATTGTCGTAGTTACTAAAGCCGGTGAGCTGCGCAAAACCGAGAATGTTCACGACCGGCACCACGTCTCTGACGCTTTCGTACGGCAGCGGAACTCCGATAGACGATACATTCTTGGAAAGGAGTCCCACTGTGGCGGTGTCAATCAAGCCGTATCCGTAAGCATAACGACCTTCAAATACCATTCGCGGATTAAACGTATACGTAGCCTGGAACGTATGCGTCCTTCCGGGCGAATTCGATTCCATTTGGTTTACGAACGGCAGGTTTGAACGAGTACCGATTGAGCCATCGGCATCGATCGTCGGAATTTGGTCCCTCTGATACCGGTAGAACATGCTGAAGCTGTCTGAAAAGCTATGATCGATCTTTATGATCTCCTGTCGAAACTTCGCCGTATTGATTGCCGGGAAATCAAGCTGCAAGGCGCCGGGATCAGTCGGCTGCGGAATCTTATTCCAGATTTGCTGTACGTATTGTTGAGCGACGTTGCTCAAGGGGACGCGCGTACCAATCGGCACTCCAGCCGGCAACACGGATGTACAGTTCGTTGAGGAAGACGCGCTTAGACAGATATCGACGGGAAAGATCCCTTGTTTCATTTGTGCTGTCGGCGCGGCGAAGGCGCCGACGCGAGTGGATATTGTCGGATAACGGGTATCGCGTCGTTGCTCTTCAGAGAAGAAGAAGAATGTTCTGTCAAGCTTCTTAACAATCCCACCTCCACCTTCTCCAAAATGCGGCACATACACTGGGCCGCTGAAAGTCAAGCCATAGTTGTTGTAACGGAAGGGCCGGCGCTTGATCTTGCCTGTCTCCGGATCAACTCCCAATGTAGTCCGCAACGACGCTGAGCGGTTTGTTACGAAGTCGTTTGCGTTGAAGGCTTCGTTTCGAATGAATTCAAAAGCGCTGCCATGAAAATCCGCGCCGCCCGAGCGACTGATGACATTGATTTGTCCACCGCCGCTTCGTCCTGACTCGGCAGGAAATAAGCTCCGCAGCACTTTGAACTCGCCGATTGAATCAACGCTCGGGTATGCCTGAATCGTGAGGTTCGAGCCACGGTCAGTGATGTCGGCTCCATCGACCGTAAAAGTATTCTGCGTCGACCGTGCGCCATTCACCGAAATCTGTGTCCGGTTAACAGACTGTGTCTCTGGATTATTGGTTCCTGTAAAGACGAGATCCTCAAGATCGTTAGTGACGCCCGGCGCAAGCGTAACGAGAGAAACAAAGTTTCGATTGTTGATTGAAAGTTGCCGTACCTGATCGCCGTTTACCACGGTCGAGACAGACGGTGTTGTAAGTTCAACAGACAGAGCCGCAGCCTCTACGTTGACAAGCTCCGAAATATTTCCGGCTTCAAGAACGACGTCGATAGTACGTCGTTGCCCAACATCCAGTTTTAGTCCCGTCTCTATGTGCTTTTTGAAGTTCGGTGCCTCAACGGTCAGTTCATAGATGCTCGACAAAAGATTTGGAACTGTGAACTGCCCGTCGTCATTTGTAGTGGTTGTCGCTGCGACAACCTTCTTCGCAGTATCAACCAGAGATACAGTGGCGCCCGTTACGACTGCACCAGTAGAGTCCTTTACCGAACCGTTTATGGTGCCAGTAGTCTCCTGGCCGTATCCAATGCTTGTGCTGATAAAACAAAGGGCAATCAGGAGGAGAATTTGTTTCGGGCCAAAAAACCATTTCATAGGGGAATCCTCATTAATTGCAGAAGTTGCGATTTATGAATTGCAAGCTGCTGAAGTACGGTTCAACGGCCTCGATCAATCATGTGTTGTAGTGTAGCGATCGACAGAAGAAGTATTGCTTTGCGCAGATACTACGTTAATTTATACACCGGTTAGATTCTGTTAACAAGATGGAGGTTTAGAGTCGTTCACGAACCCGACTCCCGGACGGGTTAGTTCTTAAACGCACCGCGGCTGACGCGCTCAAGATACATTCCATCGGGGTTCAAGTCACTGGGTCGCACAGTGAAATCGTATGAGAATAGGATGACTCCGTCAGCGCTAAGCGCGCGCGCCACGCTGATCTTTTCCACTGTGGATTCGGAAGGAATTCGGTAAGCACCAATACCAGCCCACACCTGACGTTTTGCTTCATGGGCCGTAGCTGCTGCAACTTCGATCTGCTTTTGGAATACCGCGGTATCTGTTGAGTAGGCCATTGGACATGCGACGTCGAGGATGCCCATTTGCAGCCAGCGTCGCCAATCCTGGAAACGGCGAGTATAAGCGTTCTCGTCATTCGCAAATACCGCTGCGGACACGATCACGTTTCGCTTACGTTTCTTCACGGCGTGATAGATGCGCTCAACGAGCGCTGTTATTTGGGCACGCTGAAAATCGGCAAATTTAGTCGGGTGTTGTTCAGTGGCCGCAAGCGGATTCTGTTTCGCGGCTTCGTTCACTTGTTTTCGTTGATCTGGACTTAACTGCGGTAGGAGCCACTCGTTAAATTTCTTGAGTGACGTTTTGCTGTAATCGAAATCGGGACTGGCGAGTCGTACGTAGTCGAAGTGAATGCCGTCGACCGGATAATGGGTGAGAACATCCATCCAGATTCTATAGATGTGATCGCGAACCTTTGAATTGGCCGGTCCAGTATAAACACCTTCCAACTCTGCGCGATTCTCTTTGGACCACTCCACAATCCTCTGCCGATACAAGGGATTAGTTGGTGACATCGAATATAGTTCGGCAGCAACCGGCTTGGGTACAGCCAACCACTCTGGATGCTTGTTGTAAACGTGATTGGGATCGGTTGGCAGCGCGTCAAGGTTCGCGAGCAAGCTCGTGTTGAGCCAGGCGTGTACTTTAAGGCCGCGCTTGTGTGCCTCTTGTAAGGTCAGCGCGAGTGGATCGAAATCAGCGGGCTGATCCTTTAACTCGGCGGCACGCGGTTCCACACGCGAATTGTAATACGCGTCACCACGACCCCGTACCTGGACAATCAAAGTGTTGAAGCCATTGTCTGCGGCCGCAGTAACCATCGCGCGAATCTTATCCTGTGATGTCAGCGTGGTACGCACAACCCAAAGCGCACGAATTTCGCGACCTTCTTTAGCGTGCGGCGAAGGCACAGCCGTGGTTGATGGCTGCTGAGGATTCGCCGCCCGCGACAACGACAGAAGAAGAGCCGAACAGACGACGCCTATAATTAACATTCTCCACGGGCGTCTCATTTTGATCGCACTATCCTTCCAGGACTATTTCTTAGAACTGATATCGCAACGACACTTGAATGTTACGCGGGACATATAACGTCGCTGTGCTCGTGATTGCTCCAAAGTTGGTATTCGCAAGCGACTGACTTGGAAATCCGTACTGAACGTGATTGAAAGCATTAAACAGGTCAGCCCTTAAAGTTACTTTGTGTTCCTCCCATGGCATCTGGAAGATTTTCATGATCCCCAGGTCAACGTTTTTCACGCCATCGAGGAAGAACGTGTTGCGACCCAGAGTTATCGCGTTCAAGTCATTAACCGTTAGTGTCCGGAACGCGGATCTTGGCAAGGCAGCCCGGGAAGTTGCGGGGTGATTGACGCTATTTCCGAGGACGGATGGATCAAGCAGTATGGGTCGGGGTTCGCTGAAGCCATCGAAATTCACGTCGAGCGATGTCGTATTAACTGAGAAAGGCGTGCCTTTCGCAAGTTTCACTACTCCGGAGACCTGCCAGCCTCCAAAGGCTTGGCCCAAAAATCCACGTTCGTTAGTAAAGAACGGCAGGCGGTAGGTCCCATAGAACGTGAATCGATGCGGAGTGTGGAAACGAGAAAGACCACGAGCATTTCGAGCGCTGTTCCCATTCTGATTGCTATCACCGGTACCCACGAATGTCGCTTCCGATGTGGTGTCGATGGCTTTGCTCCATGTGTATGCTGCCTGAAAGTTTAAGTTGCTGCTGAGACGTTTGACCCATTCGAGCTGCATCCCGTGGTAATAACTCCATGCGGCGTTCGAAACTGCCAGGTTTGTTGAGTACAAGCCATTAGGCCGGCGTTCATTTGTCCGCGGTACACGGAAGCTATATTCAAAGGTACCGATTGGAACAACGTTGGGGCACTGAGTAGTAAACGGAATTGCGGTACTGCCGTCGGTTCCTGCGCAAGCATAGTTCGCCGCAAGTCTGATGATCTGTCCTCTTAAATTCGCAGGATTGTTGGGATGGTTCGGCACGAGCACGCCGTTAACAGGATCGTGAACAGGAAGATTGTCTTGCGCATATCGCAGCAGGCCAATTCCTCGATTACCCGTGTAACTCATTCTGATTGATGAGGAGAAAGGCATTTGTCTCTCAACACTGAGATTCCACTGCTGCGTGTAGGGCATTTCCAATCCGGGATCGATCAACGTAACTGTGTGCCGGGTTGTTGGAGTGCCCGGAACAAAAACAAATCCATTCGTTGGATCAGCAAGATTGATAGGATTGAATATTGCGCTAGGAACTGTCTCGTTGAGGAAGCGAGCATTCGGCGGATTGAATCTAACTGTCGCGCCACCCTGCGAAAATACGGACTGAAAGATTCGGCCGTGATAGATGCCGTAACCCCCACGGACAGACGAATCGCCTACCCCGCCAAACATCTTCTTCAAAAAGCCATTTTCGAAGTCCGGACTCCAGGCGAATCCAAAACGCGGCTCCCAATTGTCCTTATCAGCCCCAATGCCGTAGTTGATGCGACCAGCAGCCTCTTCAGGAGCGGAGACGTATTCGTAGCGTAGACCAAGATTGAGCGTCAGGTTCGGACGAATCTTCCAATTGTCTTCGGCATAGAAGTTCGACTCGTTGATGCGATTCTCAAGGAAGAATGGCCCGTAACCTTTCTGAAAATTCGGAGTGCAGCCGTTGAGGAATTGGTTAAAGCCGTTTACATAATTCACGCCGTTACAAGTCGCCCTATCGCTGTTGTAAAAACCGCGCGAAAAGTTATCGGCTAAATCATCAAGCTGTTGACGGCGAATATCGGTGCCCGCCTTGAAATAGTGATCACCCTTCAACGTGGTCAGGTTGTAAACGAACTGATTGTCTGTTTGATATCGCTGAATCGGGAAGTTACCGGCACTGCCAATGCTTGATTGCGTCGTAACGGGAGTCGGGTTAAAGAAGCGAATGATCGGCGTGTCGTTGCCGTCCGCAATGTTTACAAGAGTCGTACGTAGTCCAAGTCCATAGCGAAACTCACCTACTGTCTTCGCTGTGAAAAGGTGCGTCCAAGTCGCACCGAAATTCTGTTGTTTGTGATTCTGATCCGCACGTTCCCCGATGATGATGTCATCAGCCGCAAACCGCTGGCGAGTGTACTGCCAACGAGCGGTGACATTGTCAGCTGAACTTGGGTTCCAATCTAAGCGACCCGAATAATCGCGCGCTGGAAAATCAAAGCCTTGTTGACCCCTGAAGACTCTAGGTCCCGCCGCTGGATCATTGGGAACGGCGTTGGCGAATCGATCGATGATGCTTTGGATGAATGCTCTATTCCCCGCAGTGTTGTTCGCTGGCGTCTGCAGAAACCAGTTTGCAGGGTTACGTTCGGCCAGCGTAAAGACATCGCGGTTGTAAGCGTTTGCGCCGCTACTCTCTGTGTGGTCAAAACTGATAAAACTGAACAGGTGATCCTTGAAGATCGGGAATCCTGAAGTAAACCCAAACTGATTACGGCGGGTGACACCTTTTTTGGCGCCGGGCACGAACACATTATTAGTCGCATTTAAGGCGCTGTCGTTGTGATACCAGTAAACATCTCCGTGTAGCTGGTTCGTTCCAGATTTTGTCTGGACGAGCACAACCGCACCATAGCCGCGCCCGAACTCCGCGGTAAAGTTGTTGGTGATTACCTGAAACTCTTTAATAGTCGACAGCGAAGCGCCTTGTCGATGTTGATTCTCTGAAGAGTCGTCGTTGTTGACCCCGTTGATTTGGAACGTCGCTCCGCGTGTGCCGGTACCGTTGAAGTTAATCGAAGATCCTGACGAAGCAGTCGGATTGTTCTGGCCGGATGTTGGATTCTCCTGGTATCCGGTAAACGTTTCGGCAAGTGTCAAAAAACTTCCCTGGTTTAAGGTCGGTTTTTCGAGAATCTCACGAGCATTGAGCGAACCCTTGATTTCGGCGTTGCTCGTATTAATCGGCGCAGCGTCGGCAGTCACGACCACGGCTTCCGTCACACCAATTGGATTCAGCGTAATGTTCAGGTCACGCGTCTGGTTCAGGGTGATCTCAATATTGTCCTGCGTAACGGTAGTGAATCCGGATGAAGCCGCAGACACGTTGTAGCGACCTATTGGGAGAAATGTCGCGACGTAGTATCCGTCTGCATTTGTTTTAAGACTGCGCGACTGTCCCGTCTCCACGTTCCGCACGGTAACGTCAGCGCCGGCGATGACAGCTCCCTTCGAATCAGTGACTACGCCCTGAATAGTGCCAGTTACCGTTTGTGCGTTCACGGATATACCGAAGAAGACGAACACTACGACACCTGCTACGAGTGTTAGATTCTTCTTGATTCGAGACAACATGATTTTCTCCTTTGCAGTGGGCGCTCTCCAATTAAATAAAATAGCGCGGTTCGAGATAGTGGCGCGCAGTTGCTGTCGAGGCTACGCCGCCCGACGCAACGAAACTCCGGGGCGAGCGTTCGTCATTTTGTCTCCAGCCAATACTAATTGACCGTTCACTAACACAAAGCTGATTCCCGCTGGAAACTGATGTGGTTTGTCGAAGGTGGCGCGATCGATGATCGTGTTCTCGTCAAAAATAACCAGGTCAGCCGCAAATCCTTCGCGTATTAATCCGCGGTCACGGAAACCAAATGTCTGGGCCGGAAGTGAAGTCATCTTTCGAATGGCGTCTTCCAGACTAATTAGCTTCAACTCCCGCACGTAATGTCCCAGCACACGTGCGTTGTTTCCGTAACCACGTGGATGAGGGACGCTCTCATCGAGCTGTCGGGCTCCGCTATCGGAAGCGATCATGGTAAACGGCTCTTCCATGATTTTCTGCACATCGGGCTCACCCATGCTGTGGTAGACCATTGAAGCGCCACCCGCTTCGTACATCGAAATGATTTGATTGATCTGATCTTTGATACCGCTCTTGCCTTTTACCTGTTTCGTGATTTCGGCAATTGACTTGCCATTGAACGAATTGTCAGGGCGATAAGAAGCGACCACTGCGTAAGAGTAATCTTTGAAGCCACTTCTCTTAAGGGTCTCCTGCATTTCTTTTACAAGGCGTTCGCGTGTCGCTTGATCTGCAAGCCGCTTCTTTGCTTCTTCCAATCCACCGGCGCGCAACCAACTCGGCAGACGTGATTCAAGTGAAGTTGAACTTGCCGTGTAAGCATACTGATCCACAGTGACCATCAAGCCTCTCGCACGCGCGTCACGGACGAGACCTAATGTCAGCGGCGTTTGGCCCCAGAATCTTTTGTTACTGATCTTGAAATGAGAAATCTCGACGGGCAGGTCTGCTTGTTCACCGATCTGAATGCTCTCGCGAATCGCGTCTGCAACCTTATCGCCTTCGTTTCGCATGTGCGTCGCGTAAAGACCACCGTAACGGGCGGCCACCCGAGCTAAGGCAACGACTTCGTCCGTCTTTGCGTAAGTTCCGGGAACATAGATCAAACCTGTGGATAGCCCAACCGCGCCGTCCTTCATGCCCTGCTCAACGAGGGCTTCCATTTTCAGTAATTCTTCCGGCGTAGGAGCGCGATCATCCAGTCCAACCACTGCACGTCGGACGGAGTTATGACCAATCAGAGTCGCAATGTTTACCGAAAGAGGTGTTTCCTTGATTCGGCCAAGAAACTCGCCCACGTTCGTCGCGGATCCACCACAGTTTCCGGTGACCAGAGAAGTCACACCCATGCGAACGAAGTTTTCGGCTGCTGGCAGGTTGTAGATTGATTCGACGTGAGTGTGCACGTCGATGAAACCCGGTGCGAGAATTTGTCCCTTCGCGTCGATCGTTTGGCCCGCTTCTGAGGCAGCAACACGACCGATGCGAGCGATGCGTCCGTCTTTGATGGCGACGTCAGCACGAAACCAGGGATTGCCGGTTCCATCAACTATGCGTGCATTTGTGATTAGTAAATCGAATTGTGCTGGTTTGCTGTGATCGATGGATGAAACGGAATGCCCCGCGACCGCAACCAGCAAGAAAAGTAAAGTGACGAGACGCGGAATCATTTAGTTAAGTCGAGAAATGGGAGACCGTTTAATAGGTCTCCCAAACGTCCAAAGGCCTGATCAGAAGTTAAACTTGAAAGCAAACTCAATCACGCGTGCGAACGAGTCTGACGTCAGATCGCGCGAGAAGGTTGAACCACTAAGCACCGATAATCCTGACGATGGGAATCCCATGTAGGGAGTATTCGTGACATTGAACATCTGAGCGCGAAATTCTATGTTCTTCTGCTCAGTGATTGCGATCCTCTTAATGATTGAAGCATCCATGTTGAATTGAGCCTGGAAACGAAACTGATTACGACTGGTGTTGCCCAACTCCCCCGGTCCGGGTAGCGAAAATTGAGCACGCTCAGCGGCGGTAAATAGAAAAGGCACGCCAAGTGTCGGATCGTCAGCGTAGGTCGGATGGAAATTGTTGCCGGAGTAATTCGCGCGTGAACTATTTCGATTGCTGAAAGTATTCGTGCCGGAAACCACTGTGAAAGGTACACCACTCTGCCAAACGACCGCTGTGGTTACGGTCCACCCACCGATAAGCCGAGAAACAACGCCATTAGTCTTTGCGCCATAGCGCTTGCCATGGCCAAAGGGCAGCTCGTAGATCGCGGATGTTTGAAAAACGTGTGTGCGGTCAAAATCGGAAGGTCCATAATTGAGTCGCCGATTATCTGCGATAAAAGGTGTACTTGCAGCTGAGACCGCAGTGCCGCTGCTAATCCGAGTGAAAGTCGGATCGTAGGACTTATCATCCATTGACTTCGACCAGGTATACGCGGCGTTGAGCTCGAGTCCTTGTTCAAATCTACGCGACAGCTGGAAAACGCCACCGTGATAATTCGAAAACGAGTTACTGTCGATTATCTGCACACCGCCAGAAGCGAATTGTGGGTAGGAAGTAAAGAAGAACTTACCCAAACCAGCAGCATCAGGAAGAATCTTAGTCACTCCAGCCTGACTAACAGTGACACCGTTCAAGTTCGCAGCAAGAGAAGCGACGTTATTGTTCGCCAGGGTTGAAGCAAAGAACCTGCGTAGGAACGCGGCGCCTGATTCGCCGGCTGCGCGATTGGGATGCAGAGCAGTCAGTTGATTAAGCAGCGTACTTTCACCGCCCGCTTTCGCCGTGATGAATGCTTCCAGGAAGCCGTTATTGAAGATCTCCGCCTGGTTCCTCTCGTAGCCGCCGATCAGGCTATTGCCTGAACGACCAATGTAAGTAGCTTCTGCCACTAGCTTCCAAGGCAGCTCCCGCTGGACGCCGAAAGACCACATGTAAGTCGTCGGGGTCTTGAAGTTAGGATCTAAGATTTCCTGCGATCCAAAACTTGGATAGGGAACCTTAGCCAGCGCTTGTGGAGTTGCGCTCGCTGGTGCGTTAAGGGAGGGGACTCCATCACGGAGCCGATAGTCAGCGGTCGTTCCAACTCGGATGATGTTGGCAAACGATGTACCTGGCGTGTTGGGAAATACTGCCGATGACGGAAGGAAAGTAGAAATACGATCAAAGGCAACGCGGAAATTTGCGCGAACGGAAGTTCGACCGTCGCCAAAAGGATCCCACGCAATGCCAATAGCAGGTCCGAAGTTGTTCCAATCACTCTTATACAGATCGCCCTCAACAAAGGTGATGTCATCGGCCGGAGCCGACCCAAAAATTACTGACTTATCAGGAACCAGGATTTTGCTGCCACCGCGCGTGTACGGTTTTGGCTTTGGCTCCCAACGCAAACCGAGATTGAGGGTGAGATTTGGACGGATCTTCCAATCATCTTGAAAGTACAGATCGAATTCCGGGTACCAAGCGTCGAATAGAAATGCGGAACCTGGAGGAGCAAATTGATTACCTGACGCGACCAGCCCAACCTGAAACAGATTCACCTTACCCAGCATGTCATTAATATGGTTTTGCAGTCTTGGTCGGTCGTTTGAGCCGTTGATGCAGTTGGTTGTAACCGATGAGCTGCAGTTGGTTGGCAGCTGGAACGTGGTCGGATCGACAGCGCCGCCAAGGAAATAATTAGGATTGGCATCGATTCCTGCGATCGTTCCTCGCACATCGTAATGCTGCTGCAGCCGTACATTTACACCCATGCGCAGCGTGTGCGCACCTCTTGCATTACTAAGATTGTCCAAGATCTGAAAAGTGTTGATGGTTCGTTTGTTACCAAAAGAATTTGAAAGTGGATCCGTCATCAGCTGCGTGATGATCGGAGTCGTCTGAGGATCTAGATTGGTTGGAATCGCGAAGTTAAAGATAAAGCGATTACCACCGACAACCAGTTCGTTCACGGTCGAGTTGTTGAGGGTGGAGCGCCAGCCTATGGCCAGATTGCGGGGTGAGCGGAAAGTCGCGACGATAGGAGGTAAACCGGGGTAGCGTGCGGCCCCAGAGTTTGTGGTGTCGCCCACTGTGTCCTGTTGACCCCAACTGTATCGTACGTACAGGTTATTTTTCTGACTCAGGGTGTGATCGATTTTGACATTGAAATCTCTCTGCGGGTCAGTTCGCACCGCCAACGATCGGAACCCTGCAGTATTAAGACCATCACCTACATCGAAGCGATTCGGTAATGGTGTTAGAGCTATGATCGATTGGACCTGCGGATCTAACCCCATCGCCCGCGGGTCACGCGCAACTATGTTGTACGTCTGAATCGTTAGACCAGGTAGTGGATTCCCCGAGGCGTCAACGGAAGCGGTAGCCGAACCAAAAGGAAAATTCCGGCCACCGGACACGTAGCGAAAGATCCCCTGTCGAGCTGTTGCTGTGTATACGGTACTGGTTTGCTCAAGAGTTTGTGACTGACGCTGCCATTGAGTGTTGAAAAAGAAGAACGTCTTGTTCTTGATAATTGGCCCACCGATTGAACCACCCCATTGGTTTCGCAAAAGGAAACGTCGGTCTACACCCTGACGATTTAGCTCCCATTCATTGGCATTGAAAACCCGGTTGCGGTGATACCAGAAGAGCGTACCGTGGAACTCGTTTGTACCTGATTTTGTGACTAAGGCGATTTGCGCTCCGCTGTTGCGCCCAAATTCCGCAGACGGGTTGGAAGTGATGACCCGATACTCACGAAGCGAGTCGGGATTCGTTCGAATAGGAGAAAAAGTGGCCGTACCTGCTGAAGTTTCGTTGGCATCAATTCCATCAAGCGTAATGTTGAACGCGCGATCGCGGGAACCAAATACATGCGTATTACCAGTTGAGTTTGATCCGGAATAGACTCCTGGCTGCATGAGGATAAGTGCGAGAGGGTTTCGTCCGGCGATCGGTAAGTCTGTAAGCGAGCGTTCATTGATGGTTGTGCCAACGTTACCTGACTGGCTGGTCTGTACACGTTCGTACGTTCCCACAACCTGTACAGTTTCGGCGATGTTACCTGCTTCGAGAGAAGCATTGATTGTGGTGGTGTCGTTAGCTGTGACGACGTTGTTGCTGCTGGAAAACCTTTTAAAGTTTGCTGCTTCTACATTAATTGTATATCGACCGGCAGGTAACGCTTCGAAGCTGTATTTGCCAGTGTCAGTAGAAGTTGTTGTGTAGTTGATAGCGGTTTCTTCGTTAATAGCACTTATGGCTGCACCTGTCACAGTCGCTCCGGCTTGATCTTGAACCGTACCGACGATTCGTCCTGTTGAGGTCTGGGCCAGAGTGGAAGTGCAAACAATCAGTAAGACAGCGGACAAGTAGATGAAACGGCAAATGGTTTTCATCATGGGCTCCTTGAATTAGAATTAGTGGTCAGAAAATCGCGCAATCAACTTCGGCACAAAAATCCCATACGACTCGCTCGGTAAGCTGACTAAGAACTGTTGTCTAATGTCCGCAGCATTCGAGTCCGCTCCCGTCATTTCATATGTCGAAGACTGATCTGCGGTGTGGTGCCTATAAAGAAGACCTTGATTATAGGTTGGCAGCTGGGATAATGGTAGCTAAAGATTTTTATTATTTCGATAAGAGACTCTGATGAGAAAGAGAACGTATACCCCAACCTTTCTTCGCTCTAACACGGGTCGACTTAGGAATTGCAAAAAATGGATCAGGATCTTTCGTTTTCTGAATGAGATCTTCTCCCACGAGTGATGCCGTGTACGCATAAACAAAGTCATTATTGAAGGCTAGTCGCAAAATCTTGACGCCGTCCTTTCTGGCGTTATACTTGCGTTCTTATTTTTAGTTCGCCGGCATTATAAAGGGAGCTTGGTCTGGCCATGCATTAGCTCTCTATGCACGTCACCCTCGTTCCCTCAACTTCGAGTTACGTTCACCTTAAATAGGAAGTCGTTCAATGCCCCGCTCTTGCGGAACATTGTTTCGTCCGCTTGAGCTTCACACAGTTGAGGAGAAACTAAGATGAAGATCGCACGGTTACTTATCGCTTCCACTGTTCTCCTGACGTGGTTGTCCGTCGTCACCGCTCAAACCGGAACATCAAACATTAACGGGCGCGTAGTTGACGCTAAAGAAGCTTTGCTAGCTGGTGCAACTGTCACGCTCACAAATGAGGCAACTCACCTTACACAAACGCAGACGACTAGCGATTCGGGGCTTTATGCGTTCAACGCGCTACCTCCAGGGCGCTATACAATTACTGTTGAGGCCCAGGGCTTCAAGACCTACAACAGCTCAGGGAATGTTTTGACTGTCGGAAGTCCGCTCGTGGTTAACGTGACGATGGAAGTTGGTCAGGCCACGGAGAGGGTCGACGTGGTCGCGTCCTATGAGAGGATTGAGACTACCAGTGCCATGTTGGGCGGAATCGTTGATCGCCAGGCCATCACCGAGTTACCACTCAACGGTCGTAATCCACTCAATCTTATCGTTCTCGAACCGGGCCTCGTGCAGCGCACAACTGGTGCGGCCGGTTCTGGAACTCACGTTTTCGGCTCACGGGATCGAGCCCATAACGTCACGATCGACGGCATTGATGCAAATGAATCCTCGGTGCCCAATCCGCAAAGTAATATTTTTCGATTGACACCTGACAATGTTCAGGAATACCGCGTCGTCACACACAATGCTACGCCCGAGTTTGGCAGAAACAGCGGCGCCAACGTTGCGGTTGCAACCAGATCAGGCACCAATGAATTTCACGGCGACATCTTTTACTTCCACCGCAATACGGCACTGAATGCCAATGAGTGGTTTAACAATGCGAGTGGGATAGAAAGACCGATTCTATTGCTACATCAATTTGGTGGCGACGGAGGCGGGCCAATCATCAAGGACAAAACGTTCTTCTTTGCAAGTTACCAAGCTAATCGGATCAAGCAGAGTCAACCTATTGGATCGAATTTCGGAGTTCCCCGAACCTATACCTCCGCACTCCGGAGCGGAGTGTTCAGGTTTGTCCGGGGCACCATCAACGTACCTGGAGTGACGGGTGGTATATCGAGTAACTCACCACTACTAGTAGATTCCGCCGGAAACCTGAAGCCCGGCGTTCAGCTCTGCGGCGGAGCTATAACGACTAACTGCATTGCGAGCTACAACATCTTCACAAGTGACCCTCTGAGCATCGGAGCGGATCCGACGGTAGCCAAGATGGTTTCTACTTTTCCCACTCCGAATGTATTCAATGTTGGCGATGGGTTGAATACAGGAGGTTTCGCCTGGAATCCACCGTCCCGGTTCAGAGGTCCGTTTTATATGTTCCGGGTCGATCACAAAATCAATGACAGTAACGACATCTTCGGTCGTTTCCTTTGGTCAGACTACGACACGTTTGAGGGGGATTTTCTCAACGGGCGGCCGGCAATCTTTCCCGGTTTTCCACCGCTTGGCGAAGTCTTTCGTAGATCACAAAGCTTAGCAATCAACTACCGGCGGGTTTTCTCGCCGAAGATCGTAAATGAATTCACTGCCGGGTACAGTCGTTTTCGGTTCTTGTTCTCTTTGCGTGAGTCACAAGAAGGCATCGACCCGCCACCGTTTGGCCAGGAGTGCTTTGGCGACGATTCATTCTCGCTCATTGATACGCCGTTCTGTAACACTCTCCACACAGAACGTCAGGTAACTTCATTGCAGTTCATCGACAACCTAAGTTACCTCCGCGGAGCTCACAACTTCCGTGTGGGATTCAACATTCGTCTTTACCGGCACGATGACGAGCGAGGCGTACCAGGAGGGTTCAATGGTTCGCCGACGATTGTATTCAGTCGCACCGCTAGATCTCCTTTAAATGAAACGCAGCCTTGGGTCCTGCCATCGGGTATGAGTTCCACAGACAGAAATAACTTACAGCAAGCGATAGTCGAGCTCGCGGGAATTCCCGGACTAGCTACTCAGGCATTTCAGGCGCGCCTCGATACCGACGCCTATGGTAAAGACTTATTTACTCTGGAATCGAAGATCACCCAGATGAACTTTTACTTCCAGGACGAGTGGCGGTTCTCACAGAACTTGACCTTCAACTACGGGGTGCGATGGGAGATCAACAGTCCACCTACTGATGCGGATGCACGTGTCTTCGTTCCAGATCGCGCAGTGGACGGATCTCAAGGGCCTGTGACGTATGTCCGCGCTAGAAGTTGGTGGCAGCGATACAATAACAACGCCTTTGCACCGCGAGTGGGTATAGCCTGGACACCTTGGACCAATACGGTGATTCGTGCGGGATACGGAATTGCTTTTGATACGCTGTCGACTTTCCAGGTTACGTCCGTTGGCGGAAAGGTGCCGGGCAGCGTTCAGCAATGCCGAGTTAACGTACAAGATTCCGCACAGGTGGCGCAACAGACGGGGTGCATGGACCTTCCTAATAACGTGCGCCTAACTCAGTTACTAGCAGCCGTCAACCCGTTTGCTTTAGCACTGCCCACGAAAAAGCCGAGTGAATTACTTAGGCCTGAAAACGCCACCTTGGCAGTAGCACCTAACGTTGGGGCATTCGATCCGAATCTGCAAATACCAACGGTTCACGAGTGGAGCCTCACAGTCCAGCGCGAGCTGCCGTGGAATTTTGTTGGACAGGTTGGATATATTGGCAAGCGCGGCACTCACTTGTATCGTGCTTACGATCTGAACCAGCTTCGCACCGACCAACCCGGTTTCCTGCAGTCCTTCTTGATCGCGCGTGATAACGTCCGCAAGTCGTGCCGGCCGGACGGAACCGGTTGCCCGGCAGGGGTCACGGGTCAAACTCCAACCCTGTTGGTTCAGCTCACCGGCAGTACAATTGGCAATCCCAATTCCACTCTAAATGGCTTTACTTCCGACTTCCAACTTAATGCCTTAGGTACGGTTGCTAGCCGGATTGATCGCACAAATATCGTCAATCGCGGTTTTCCCGCAAACTATTTCAGATCAAATCCACAATTCAGCGAGATCTTTTATTTCGACGCAGGCGGCGACTCCTACTATCACGGAGCGATTGTGCAGGTGCGAAGAAGACTGGAAAAGGGATTGGATTTCGGTCTGTCTTATACTTTCAGTAAATCTATCGACAACATGTCGGTCGATCCGGTGGCCGCGACATCTGGTGGAGGTCTTGGGAATAACTCTCGGACACCCACCGACGTACGCAACTTCGCGCTCGATCGCAGCGTGTCTGACTTCGACAATGCTCATGTGCTCGTCATCAACACTCGGTATGAGTTGCCGTTCGGCAAGGGTCGTAGATTCTTCAGCAACATACCCGGTGCTGTGAATCAGCTCCTTGGTGATTGGTCATTGACTGGCATTTACACTTATCAAAGTGGTGAGCCCTACACGATTAATAGCGGCGCGGCGACAGCGAATTTCACGATCGGTGGTAAACAAACGCGCGCAGATCTGCGAGGGCCGCTGCCACAATCTCATCTCCAGTTCCTCCCGGGAGTTACTGGTCCGGTTGTCTTTAACGTCACAGACCGCGACTCGACCACAAACTGCCGGCAAGTGATAGACACCGAGAGCTTCTTCTGCATCCCTGAGCCGGGTGGATTCGGGATGGGACGAAACACCATTCGAGGTCCTGGTTTTTGGAATTTTGACTTTGGGATCTTAAAACGATTCAACATTACTGAACGCGTGAACATCCAGTTCCGCGCTGAGATGTTCAACGCTTTCAATCATCCCAACTTCGAGAATCCGCGCAACGCGACAGAGGGTTCTCCCACGGTGACAAGCTCGCTCTTTGGGCAAACATGCTGCGTAACATCGTCGGTGCCTGCATCCTCGACGATTATCGCCACCGGCGAGCCAAACCGCGTAATTCAATTCGCATTGAAGGTGCAGTTCTAGAAACTTCAATAACGATCGAACCGCACAGCGAGGCACCATCAGATGTCTCGCTGTTGCCGTCTTAACGTCGGAAGCGGGTCCACAGATTCCACCGATTACACAGATAAAGGCTGACTGGGAGATCGAGTTGCATTACTCCCAGAGTCTTAGTCTGTGTAATCGGTGGAATCTGTGGACCTGCCTCAGTTATAAAGCAACGCTTTCGCCCTTGCCCGCCGAAATTCATCCAGCTGCGGATTCCAGGAGTTGACGATGTCGCGAGCTGAATCACCGCGCTTCACTCGCTCAAGCGTGTTAGCGTTGACAAGCAATCGCAGATAGTTATCCACTTTCCAATCGTCCGGGTAAAGCCTTCGAAGCGCAGAGGCTATTTCGATCCCCATTAGCACCGGTTTGAAGGTCGCACGATCAGTTACGATCATATTGATCCCTCCACACTGCTCATCCTTAAATACTGACGATTTGGGTATGAACCTCACTGGTACAAATCTAACGCCCGGTATTCGCCTTTGATTGAGTTCGTCAGCAAGCTTTTCGCCTTGAATCCAGGGTGCACCGATAACCTCAAATGGCGTGTCCGTTCCGCGCCCGACAGAGACGTTCGTCGTTTCGAGTAATCCCACCCCTGGATAAAGGGTGGCTTCAGTGAGACTGCGCATGTTCGGTGACGGATTGATCCACGTCAAGTTCGTTTCATCAAACCACATCGATCTGTGCCAACCTTCCATCTTGATCACACGAAGGTCGCAGCCGATCTTTCGCTGCTGATTAAACAACTGGGCGAGCTCGCCGATCGTTAGACCATGACGCACCGGTAACATGTGGTACGCGGTGAATGAGAGCTTGTCAGAATCTGCAATTGGCCCTTCGACGTCGATGCCACCGATTGGATTTGGACGATCAAGGACGAACACAGGCAGACGCGCTTTCGCAGCTTCTTCCATCAGATAACCGAGCGTGGAAATGTAAGTGTAGAAGCGCGTGCCTATGTCCTGGATATCAAAGACAAGCGCATCGAGGCCGTTTAGTTGTTCCGCACGCGGCCGCCGCGTTTCACCATACAAGGAGTAGATAGGCAAACCCGTCGCATCATCTTTTGAATCTGAAACCTTCTCATCAGCGATACCGCGAATGCCGTGCTCTGGGGAGAAGAGCGCCAACAGTTTTACATTTGGCGCTTTGCTGAGTACGTCGACCGACTGTCTTCCCTCGCGGTCGCGACCCGTGTGGTTTGTCACTAACCCGATGCGCAGGCCTTCGAGCTGCTTGAAGTTGTCGCGCTTGAGAACGTCGATGCCGGTTAATACTTTCGCGGCTGCCGCTTCGGAGTTTGATGAAAACTGCTCCGCCACTTTTACAAGTTCTTTGTAGTAGCTTGCCGATTGCGCCCGAGCCTTTTCTACAGCCGTCTCGTCATTAATTGAACCGGCAGCGATTGACGAAACGCGACCTCGTAGGGTTGCTACATCGCCTTTGCCATCCGGATGAACACGGTTGCTCAGGAAGACAACAAACATCTGGCTCGCTGGATCAATCCAGATCGATGTTCCAGTGAAGCCGGTATGGCCAAACGAACCCAACGGAAACAGCTCACCGCGGTTCGTCGAATAACTCGAATTGATATCCCACCCAAGGCCTCTTGTCGCACCGGTCGCAGAGACCAGGCGCGGGCGCGTCATCTCTGCGACAGTCAGAGGCGATAGGATTCGCACGCCGTTGATTTGCCCACCATTTAGAATCATCTGACAGTACTTGAACAGATCATCTACGGTGGAAAACAACCCGGCGTGTCCCGCGACACCGCCCATCCGGTACGAAGTCGGATCGTGAACCTGTCCGCGCAGCCATACGTCGCCTTC
Organism: Pyrinomonadaceae bacterium; assembly: GCA_035457565.1. Taxonomy (GTDB): domain Bacteria; phylum Acidobacteriota; class Blastocatellia; order Pyrinomonadales; family Pyrinomonadaceae; genus PSRF01. The sequence continues at coordinate 24,017 of DATIBJ010000259.1, forward strand.
GGCGCCGGCGTCCCCACCGCTGTCGCCGAGATAACTCATTTGCCCGCGACGTTTTTCTGTCGGCGCAATCCGCATCCGTTGGCTAGCACTCGGCACAAACGATGTATCTTTCATCCGGAGCGGATCGAAGATGTTCTTCTTCGCGAATTGATCCAGAGGCATTCCACTCACGCGACGAACTACCTCTCCGAGCGCGATGAAGCCGATATCGCTGTAAACGAAGCGCGTGCCCGGCGCGCTGCGTAGCGGCTCAGCAATCAGTCGTTTGATTGCTTCATCATAGCGGGACCAACGCTCGCGCAAATCGAAATCGGGAGCGTAACCGGAGCGGTGAGTCAGCAACTGCTCGATCGTAATTCTTTCCCGGCCTTCACCCTTCAACTCCGGGATGTAGGTGGAGACTGGATCACTAAGTCGCACTTTGCCGCGTTCTACAAGAATCATCACGCTCGTCGCTGTCGCTACGACCTTTGTGAGGCTGGCAAGGTCGAAGACCGTATCGACCGTCATCGGTTCTCGCGAAGGTTCAACAGCGCGTGCGCCGTACGCTTTACGCCACACCACCTGGCCCTTTCGGGCCACGAGGACAACCGCGCCAGGTAAGCGCTTCTGAGTTATATCGGATTCAACGACAGTATCGATTGCCGATAAAGCCTGCCTCGATACGGAAACGGCAGAGGGGTTAGCTATCTGTAGCTGAGCAGCAATAGGTTGGATGACGAGGAATAGCGTCAGAGCGCTAGTTAAGAATCTTCTTGTCATAATCAATGGGCGTATAGCGTCAAAGCGGTCTGGATCAGATGCACTGAATAACTCTTCACCGAAGCTTTGCCTCAAAAGTCGATTTCGGTGGTAACCAGTTTCGTGTTTAGTTCGTGTGGCTTTGTGGATCGTTCCTTTTGTCCAGGAAATCAAGGACGATCCACGAAATCACACGAACCAAAATACTTTCGACAAGCTAGATGTGACTATTGAGGCAAAGCCCCTCACCGAGTGAAATTCACTGATTGCTTGTCGAAGATCCTGGTTTGGCTTTTACGTGTATTCCTGTACCTCGCGGATATAGCCCGGGCAACGAAATAGGTAGCCGACCCGTTATATCGATCTCTCCCAACAGTGCGCGCGCTGTCGCTTGCTGCAAACTAGGCATATCACCATACGCAACGAGGTATGTTTTCATTCCCGGAAAACTCTGGAGCAGATAGGGATTGCCAAAACTGATACCCAGAAGTTTCACCTTGTTATCAATGAGTGTCGCCAACACACGAACCCCGGGATCGGGTAGCCCCACACTTCGGGCCTGGCCACTGCGAACGCGACCATACATCGAGGCAATCACAAGATCCGCCGACTTAGCCATCTCCAAGGCTTTCTGCGTTTCCTGTTCGGAAGATCTGTCGTCGAGAACGATTGTCTCAAGCCTCCGGCCACTACGACTCATCCGCGCAACAAATCCATTAGCAATAAACGCGCGATCATCGCCATTGGTAATTGCGATGTTCACTACCCGCGCGTCTGGTTTCAGATCGCGAAGCGGTATTAGTTTCTCTTCGTCACGAACTAAAGTGATCGCGTGTTCGGCGATGTCTTGCGCAAGTTTCATGGCGTCTTTGTTCGACACTGCACGATCGATCGTATCAATCGGCACAAGACGCTGCGCGACCAAACCCAGATCGTATTTTGCAGCAAGAATCTTACGTGCCGATTCTTCGATTCGTTGCTCGGTTAACCGTCCGTTCTTTACTGCGTCGCGAACACCGCGAAAAGCCGCGTCCACATCGGCGGGCTTGAGCAGTTGATCCGCGCCGGCTTCGATCGCACGCACTGCGGCTTCTTCCTGAGTGAAATAGATCGTCAATCCACTCATGCTGAGCGCATCTGTGACGATCAATCCCGGAAACTTGAGGTCCTTACGCAGGATTGCACCCATCACTGGCGACATCGTCGCGGGCATCGTCGCCTTCTCTTCGATTATCTCGCCGCCTTCATCCGTGTCCAACGGTTTGCTCTTTCGTTCAGTCGGTAAGGGTTTGACGGCGGTTGAATCTATCTGTGGCAGGGCGATGTGGCCCACCATCACCGAACCTACGCCGGCATTCACCGCAGCCTGAAAAGGCACCAGTTCGACCGTATTCAAGCGTTCGCGTGCGACGTTAATGGTCGGCAGACCGCGGTGCGAATCAACCGCAGTGTCACCATGGCCTGGAAAATGTTTTGCGGTAGCGATCGTGCCCATGCTTTGCGCGCCTTCAGTAAACGCGGCTGCGAATCGGCCGACTTCAACGGGATCCTCACCGTAGGATCGAACATTGATCACAGGGTTTGCTGCATTGTTGTTCACGTCGACAACAGGCGCGTAGATATGGTGAACGCCGAGCGCTCTTGCTTCCCTCCCAGTCACTTCACCTTGTCGTCGGGCATAGTCAGGATTGCCGGTTGCTGCAACAGCCATGTTCCACGGAAAGTTCACCGTGTCGTCAAATCGCATTCCCGCCCCTGCCTCAAGATCCGCCGAGATCAGCAAAGGGTACTTCGCAAGCTGCTGCATGCGGTTCACCAGGATGACGGATTCGTAGACTGGCCCACGAAAGAGAATGATTCCACCGACCTTGTTGTCTTCGATGTGGTGTCGAAGCGAGCGAAACTCATCGCTGTCCTGATTTAGAAACGTCGCGTTGATGCCGACTGAGAGTAGTTGACCAATCTTCTCTTCAATCGACATCCGCGCTAACTCTTCGTTTGCCCACTTCAGAGCTGCAGCGCTGGGTTCGCGTCTGAAAGGAGCGACTTTGATTGCTTGCTGTGCAGCAGACTGTTGCGAAACGACGGGCGCCGAGTGTGACCCCAGCAGCAGGACCATTGGTAACAGAAAAGCCGTTAGCTGATTAAGCCTTCGCATGATTGTTCTTTCTAACTATACTTTAGTCCTTCGTGACGATAGCCGGAGCAAGTTCGTCTTGTGCACTCGCTGGCGCGGGTGCAAAAACAAGACTCGTCAACCACGCCACCACAAAAGTCACAGCGCTTCCCAAAAAGACGTACCACGTCCAGGCAATCGTCGTTTGCAGAAAGACATACATCATTACTGCACAGCTCGTTAGCATCCCGATTAACGCCGGAGGTTGACTAACGCGGCGCAGAAACGTCCCGACAAGAAACACTCCAAGTATCGGGCCATTGATTAATGACGCCACTGAAAGCGCGTTTGATAAAGCGGAGCCCGACTGCTTTCTTACTGCAAGCGCGACCCCGATCTGCACAACGCCCCACACGAGCGTCAGCAGGTGCGAAACCTTCAGGTAATGATCATCCGATCGTTGCGGACGAATCGGCTTGTACAAATCGTTTACGGCAGTGGCTGCAATTGAGTTCAACGACGACGACATCGCAGCAGCAAAGATTGCTGCAACGACGAGTCCAGCCAATCCACTCGGCATGTATTTGGTTATGAAATCCGGAAACACGCGATCGCCCGCCGCGAACGGAAAGGCTGCAGGTGCCGTCAGGTACGCAGGGTCTGAAAACGGATGGTAAAAAGCAAACAGCAAGACGCCGATGAAAAGGAACCCAATAAACTGGCCAAGCACAATCGCTCCACTGGTTAGCAACGCAACGATCGCCTTCCGAGGCCGGTCGGTGCAGAGATAACGCTGGACGAGATACTGATCCGTCCCATGCGTGCTCATCGTCAAGAAGCATCCACCAATGAGGCCTGACCAAAAAGTAAATGTCTTCGTCGCGCTAAAGGAGAAGTCGAACAGCGAGAACTTTCCATACTGAGATCCGGACAATGTCGCGGTTGCGAAGCCGCCGTCAATCGCTCCTATAAGCACCACTGCGGCAGCAATCGCGCCCGCGATGTAGATGCCAAGCTGGATGACCTCAACCCAAATCACCGCTTCCATTCCACCAAAGTACGTAAAGACGATCATCGCAACTCCGATAAGCACAATCGAAGTGATGATGATCATTTCGGCGTTGGCAGCAGGTTGAAATGCGGTGTAGACAGCGGCGAGAACTATCGCCGTAAGCAGCAGTCGTATGCCGTCAGCGATGTTGCGCATCACGACAAAGAGCGACGCGGCCAATACTTTTATTTTGCCGCCAAACCGGCGATCGAGTAGTTGGTAGACCGTGAGCAATTGTCCGCGGAAGTACGAAGGTATGAACAGCAGTGAAATGACGACGCGGCCTAAGAGATATCCAAGTACCAACTGAAGGAATTGAAAGTTTCCGCCGCGCGAAAAGGCGATGCCGGGTACACTGATAAATGTGATCGTCGAAGTCTCGGTCGCGACAATAGAAAAGGCGACTGCCCACCACGGTACGGAACGATCACCGAGAAAGTAATCGCTGGTGGTCTTCTGCTTTCTGCCAAACCAGGTCCCAAAAAGAACGATGCCAATCAGGTAACCAAAGATGATAATGAGATCGAGGGCTTTCATTGATTATGTTCGATAAACTTCAGTTTGTCGTCGAGTTGCGTAATAATCGAGCTAAAGATGAACGCAGGAGTTTTGGAAGGTGACGCCAAACTAAAGTTTATCGGACAAACGTCGCACAGCTTCATCCACTTTCCAGCTCACTTTCTGCAATGCTTCCGTCGATTGTTCTCGAGTCGCCCCGCTTTTCTTCATAACGAGAGCCACTCGGATATCGCCGCCTGAGTCATCGATTGCTTTACTTGCTGCGTCTTGATCCAAACTCAACTCAGCCTGAAGTATCCTCTCCGCCCGCTCACGCAGCTTTACGTTGCGTGCCTGAAGATTCGACATCCGGTTTCCACTCACATAACCGAGCCGAACCATCGTTGCCGTCGAAAGCATGTTGAGAACCAACTTCTGAGCCGTGCCTGCTTTCAAACGCGTCGATCCTGTTAGAACCTCTGCTCCAACAACAGGCACGATGCTCAGTTCCGCGGCTCTTGTGATCGGAGATTCTGGAACACAAGTAAGCGCGACGGTAAACGCTCCCAAAGTGCGGGCATACGAGATCGCTCCTACGGTGTAAGGCGTGCGGCCTGAAGCTGCGATTCCTACGAGAGCATCATTGCCGGTGAAGCCTCGCGTAACAAGATCAACTTTGCTTGCATCTTGATCATCCTCCGATGCCTCAACCGCACGATAGCATGCGTCATAACCGCCGGCGATTACACCTTGGACCAACTCCGGTGAAACTCCAAACGTGGGCGGACACTCGGAGGCATCCAAAACTCCGAGCCTTCCAGATGTTCCGGTGCCTATATAAAACAGCCGCCCGCCCGATTTGAGCCGATTGACAATTTCGTCGACCGCTTTCGTCACGTCTCCGAGAACGCGCGCCACTGCCGGCGCAACGAGAGCATCCTCCTCGTTCATCAGCGCGAGTATCTCCGCCGTCGTCGCCGAGCTTAGATTCTTTGTTCGTGGGTTCTCTTGTTCTGTGACTGGAAGAGAATCGCGTGTATCCGGAGTCATGTGTTGCCGCAGTGTTAGCCCGCGAGAGCGATATGATTGATGTGTTCGCGAGCCATTCTAGCGGCAGCAACGGCTGGAGAGAAATGTGGGGGCTGAAAGTACGCTCGCGGCGCTACTTTGTGTACCTCTTTACGGAAGCGATCAAGAATCAAGTCACCACTTGCCGCAAAAACGCCGCCCACGTGGGCGATCTGAAATCTTTCGCGCTCCATGCGCAGGTTCCTGATGACCGTGATCGCGGCGAGCGCCAACTCCGCCCCTGACTCTTCGATAATGGTTTGCGCAACACGATCTTCTTGTTTTGCCGCCTCGATGACGTCTTTGCCGAACCCGGCTAACCGTTCGTTTGTGATTGAAGGAGCGTAGATCGCCGTTACCAGATCATCAGCACTGCTTACACGAAAATATGAGCAAGCCAGTTCGGTAAGCAAAGTTTTGGGCCCGCGGCCGTCAGACGCATGGGCTACCGCGCGCAAAGCGCGACGTGCGATCCAAGCTCCGCCGCCTTCGTCTCCCGCAATTGGACCCCATCCGCCCGCACAGATCCGTTTGCCTCGTTCGTTGATGCCACAGCAAATCGAACCAGTCCCCGCAATTACGACGATCCCTGGCGCGCCGTCAGTCGCTCCGTAAAGAGCGATGTCAGCGTCAGTAACAACTTCGATGTCGGCGATGCTCAGAGTCGCCAGCGCTTCACGCATTCGTTCGCGAAGCTCTCTGCGGCGCGCGCCTGCCAGGCCGATCTCAGCGGCAAGTAGATCTTCGCGACGAACCTTTGCCATTACGCACGCTTTATCGATTGCTTCGCGCACGCAGGCCGCGGCACTAGCGATACCAACGCGCAAGGGATTCGATGGTCCAGCACGTCCCTCCCCGATGACGCGTTGATTCGAATCCAGAATCACAGCTTCTGTTTTAGTTCCGCCACCATCTACTCCGACTACGGAGTGTTGCGCACGCAGTCGTCGGGCGGTAAGGAGATCGGATGTGCGTCGGTCGGCGCTCACAGTTGTTCTCATCCAAAAACTTTAAGGTTGATTATTCTAGGGTCCACGGATTTATAATGGAAACTAAAAGATTTTATTATTCCGATAATTCATCTTGATATGAGGAGCAACAAGTGGAAATTCGTCAGTTAAGGGCGTTTGTCGCTATCGCCGAGTCGGGAACCTTCACAGCAGGGGCGGCTCGAGTGCATGTTACGCAGGCTGCGATCAGCATGCAGATTCGCCAACTGGAAACCGATATCGGCGCCAAAGTATTTATTCGGGCGCCGCGTCACGTGATCCTGACAGAGGCTGGAGAGCACCTCCTGCACCGCGCTCGTCAAATTCTTCGTGAGCACGACGTGGCCATTGAAGAGATTGCGGAGCTAGCCGGGGCAGAACGCGGACGTCTACGAATCGGCAGTGCGTCGGCGATGGTTCTAACTGATCAGTTACCGCGGATTCTCAAAGAACTGCGAAAACAACATCCACGCGCAGAAATCTCTGTCATATCGGGCACGAGCGAGGCTTTGGTCGAACAAATCGTGGCGGGCGAGCTCGACATTGCCTTCGTTTCGCTGCCGGTTGATGTTCGCGGTATCCAAACAGATCGATTGAGCGAGGATCAGTTGGTGGCAATTGCTTCCCCGCGACACAAGCTGGCTAAACAGAAAACGATCAGCGCTTACACATTGGCGGGTGAGAAACTCATTCTGGGTGAACGCGGAGGCAATACAAGGCGGCTGATCGATCAATTCTTCGCGCAGGCCGGAGTGTCATTGAAGGTGGCAATGGAATTAAGCCGGCAAGCAGCGATTCGACGCATGGTTGAAGAAGACATGGGCGTCGGCATCGTGCCGTTACAGTCAGTTAAGAACGAAGTTGAACATGGTAAGTTGGTGCGCTGGTGGATTGAAGGAGCGCAGATCAATTGGGAGTTAGGACTGGCCCAACTGAGCGGCGGCTATGAGTCACCGATCATGCAGAAGTTTATAACGCTCGCGCATGATATTTTTGCGGGCGAATCGAATGGTGAAGGCAAGAAACCAAAAGCGAAACCTAGGAGCAAAAAATAAATCTATAAGAAAGTCTCTGAGACAAGGTACAGAACATTCACGTTCAAGCCTCACCAACATCATTCAAGCTGACATAAATGCAAGTAATGAAACAGCTCAAGCACCGATAAATGCAGGTTAGGAAGGGTGGCTTGCCCCCGCTCAATGTTCCTTTATTCAACGTTGAGAGTAAGGCGGATTGAGCGGGGCAAGCCACGCTTCCTAACCTGCAATTATCTCAGTTGAGTGTTAGGCTGCACATCGACAAGCTAAAGCGTATCGGACATCAGTGAGCAGTTTCCAGGAGCTTGAATGTTCGGGATCTGAGCGAGGGTAAACCGCCCTCCCTTCCTTACCTGCAAACTATGCCGCTTGAGTTACTGAATTGAAGCTTGTCACTTGATGTTAGGGACGTTGACTGGTGGAACGGAAGATTGAGTGGTACAGATCTAAGCGGCCCACGATCTCACCGGTTCGAGATGTCTTTCAGAGCCCCTAACAGCACCTCAACATCCTCTTCATCATTGAAGAAATCCGTCGAGATGCGAACACCCTGCGGTTTGCGGGTGACGATGATCTCCTTCTCAGCTAAAGACGCCACTAGCTCGTCAGGTTTATCGGCTTGAACCAACGTCTCTGCCGAGCGCATGTTCTCATCGCGTAAAGGTGACAAAACCTTCCAGCCCGCTTCTGTCAAACTACCCGTAAGCTTTTGATTCAAAGATAGTGCCCGTTCCTGGATGTTCTTCATTCCAATCGACTGCATCATGTCAATCGAGGCGCCCAGCGCGAACATACCCGCAAAATGCGGACACCCAAGCTCAGTCCTCGCAGATGCATCGTGACGCAGGTGGACTTCATTATTCGAATCGCCGTAAGGATCTTGCACACTCAGCCAGCCAATGGCATGGGGTCGCGAACGTGCTAGCAATTCACGATTGATGTAAACGAAACCTGACCCATATCCGGAGAGCATCCACTTGTGCCCTGTCGCACAAAGCGCATCGATCTTCATTCGCTTGACGTCGATCTCAAACACGCCGGCGGCCTGGCTCGCGTTAACTACCAGAGCATGTCCACCTTTTAGCTCTCCCAACGCATCGATATCAGTTCGCAACCCATTGGAATACTGAACATAACTGACGGATATTACGCCTGTACGAACATTCATCATCGAGACGTACTCTTCAGGCAGTACTTCACCGTTGGCCGACGACTGAATTAGATGGACCGGAATCATGCGATGCATCCACGGAATCGTCGACACCGGGAATTCCAGGTCGCACGCTATCACTTCACCGTGACTTGCGAGGGCGTCAATGATCAGATTCATGCCGCTCGACGTGTTCGTCGTCAGGCCAATCTCGTCAGGTTCGGCATTGATAAAAGAAGCGACGCGCGCGCGCACCTCTTCGCGCTTCAGCAACCAGTCGTCCCAGTGAATATCTCCGTCATCTAACATCTGCTGGTAGTAAGCAGACGCAGCCTCTTTAGTTGAAACAGCGAGGGGTCCCGCAGCAGCTGTATTGAGGTAAGTGGAATTGCGCGTCACCGGAAATTGTGCGCGGATATTAGACCAGTCGATCATAATTTGTGAGTCGCAGGTTTACGCGGATATACGCAACCCAGCAGGCGATTAATGCCTAAGGGGTTGTTCTCTACGTCTTTGCGCGTTTGCGTCTTTGCGGGAAAGCTCCGTAGACCAAGTTTCCCGCAAAGGCGCAAAGACGCAAAGAACAACCATCGCCTAACAGTGGGCGGCAAAGTCGTACTTAAGTTACCTCGTCGCATGCGGACGGACCGCCCTAAGAACCTCTGCGAAATCTGCGACCAACCTGTTTCCGATTAAGGCACCTCGAACCACATTACAGTCAACGGTGGCAAATCCAGACTTGCTGAATGCGCACGCTCGTGATGTGCAATCTCTTCCGAAACGATGGCGTCAGCATCCATTCGACCACTGCCCGCATACACGTCCGAATCGGAATTGATCACGAGCTTGTATTCACCAGCCCCGGGCAATGCCAACCGATATCCAGTTCGCTGTACCGCCGAAAAGTTTCCCACACAAATAATCCGCTTAGCCGTCTGTTGTGAACCGCGCATAAACGCAACAACATTCTCAAGCGCGTTGTCGACATCCAGCCATTCGAATCCTTGCGCGTCACCATCGCTCTCCCAAAGCGAGTTGTTGGTTTCATACACGCGATTCAAGTCTCGCACCAACCTTTGCACACCGCTGTGAAATCTATCATCCAGCAAATGCCAGTCGAGACTCTCCGTTTCTGTCCACTCGCGCCATTGGCCAAACTCGCCTCCCATGAACAACATCTTCTTACCAGGATGAGCCCACATGTAGCCGTATAACGCGCGCAGCTGCGCGAACTTCTGTTCAACCGTTCCAGGCAACTTGTTCAGCAGCGAACCCTTCATGTGGACTACTTCGTCGTGCGATAACGGCAGGATGAAGTTTTCACTCCACGCGTACAACAAGCCAAAAGTTAGAGCGTTGTGATTGCCCGCGCGAAACAATGGATCAGTCTGAAAGTACTTCAGAGTATCGTGCATCCAACCCATGTTCCATTTGAAATCAAAACCAAGCCCACCCGAGTAGACGGGATGACTGACAGCCGGCCAGGCGGTCGACTCTTCGGCAATAATCATTGTGCCGGGACACACGCGATGGGTGGTTTCGTTCAGTTCCTTGAGGAAATCAATCGCTTCGAGATTCTCGCGTCCGCCAAAAGAATTTGGAACCCACTCGTCTTTTTTCCGACTATAGTCAAGATACAACATCGACGCGACTGCATCGACGCGCAGGCCGTCGATATGAAACTCTTTGAGCCAATACAGGGCATTCGCAATCAAAAAGTTTCGTACTTCATTCCGGCCATAGTTAAAGATGTACGTTCCCCAATCCGGATGTTCACCGCGCCGTGGATCGAGGTGTTCGTAAAGCGCGGAGCCGTCGAAACGACCGAGTGCCCACGTATCTTTTGGAAAATGCGCCGGCACCCAATCCATGATCACGCCAATGCCGCGCTGGTGAAGATAATCAATCAGGTAGCGAAAATCGTCGGGTGTGCCGTAACGTGCGGACGGAGCGAAGTAATAACTGACCTGATAACCCCACGATGGACCGTATGGATGCTCTTTCAGCGGCAGAAACTCAACGTGCGTGAAACCCATTTCCGAAACATATTCAGCCAGGGCTTCGGCCATCTCCCGATAAGTGAACGGCCGGGTTTCCTCCTCAATTTTTCTGCGCCATGACCCAAAGTGGACTTCGTAGATCGACAGCGGTTCACGAAAGTGTTGTCGTCCACTTCTCTTTTTTATCCAACCCGTATCCCGAAATCTGTACCTGGATTCGTAAACAATCGAAGAAGTGTTCGGAGGCACTTCGGTGTACTGCGCGTACGGATCAGCCTTAAGAAACGGCAAACCCTTCTGCGTCCGGATCTCGAATTTGTAGAGCGAGCCCGCACCTAGTTCAGGCACAAACAACTCCCAAACACCAGACGATCCAAACCGTCGCATTTGATGAACGCGCCCATCCCAACTGTTGAAGTCTCCAACGACGCTGACACCAGATGCATGCGGCGCCCACACCGCAAACGACACACCCTTAACGCGGTTCACGGTCGAGATGTGCGCGCCAAGTTTCTTATAAATCTCTTCGTGCCGTCCTTCGCCGAACAGGTGGAGATCGAGTTCACCTATCGTTGGTAAGAACGAATATGCATCTCTAGTCGTTATGGTTTGATCCTCGTGATTGTGAATTCGTAAACGATAACCTGGAACGACGGACATTCCCGGAATAAAGACCTCGAACACTCCAGCATCATGAGTTCGAACCATTGAATGGATACGCCGACCGATTGTCACTTCGATCTGTTTGGCGTCGGGTCTTAACGCACGAATCACGAGGCCGTCCCCCGGAAGGTGAGGCCCGAGCATTTGATGCGGATCAGAATGCCGTAAAGACAATAGTGCTCGTAGTTCTTCTCTGCGCAGGAATTGAGAGGTGGCTCTGGGCGCGTCGGGAATCTGACGTTTCGTTTTCCGGGGCGGCTTTCGAGTCTTCTTTTCCATCAAACCACAGGCGTCATTTCGCGCGGCGAACCCTCGAGGCGCATGAAAATCTCAGCGCCATTGCCCTTCTCCGCTACGTTGCTGCGAGCTTCCGCCAACAGCTCAAGAAACTTCTCGCGTGGACTCTCCACACCGATCTGGTTCTGTAGTTCGATCACTCTCGCGGCATATCGAAGGACTTGAACGGTTTCAATGCCAGCCAGGTCAGAAAAGAACCATCCGCAACTCGTGAACATCAGCAAAGAATTCTTCTGGGTCTCCAGCAATGTTATCGCGCGTTCTTTGTCGACATCGCTGAGCGCGGGGCAATGCTCATCGAGGAATTCGCCAGTTGACCGGCGTTCGTCAAGCATCACATGGATATAGGCATTACGCGCATTCCAGGGATTCCGAAACAGATCCTCACCGAGGATTTCGAAGTTGCGGTCTGCATCTGTTTTCAGGAACTCGAGTGCTTCGCGCAGTGGTTTTCGCCACCGCTGATCCCAACCCGGTTCCCCGTTAGTCTGACAGCCACAATTATCAACCCAACGCCCAACGCCGTGGCTGCAACTCCACGAAGAGCCTTGCCCATCGGCACCATTATCAATCTCGACTTCAAACTCGGGATCGTGACTGTCTAGATAGTCGCCGTAGTTCGTAATTTCGAAACCCGCCCCCGGTGCCTCTTTTTCGACAACGTAAGCGAGACATAGATCGCCAAATTTGAAATGATGACCGTATGTTTCGCCGTCTGTTGCGACATTCACCAGCGGGCCACTTTGCGCGACTGCGCGGAAACGGTCTACCAGATCTGTACTCGATGACAGTGCGCCTTCAAAGGCGATCGATCTCGCCAATGCACCGTGGTAGAAAAACACCGCGATTGAACGACCTGTACCGTCGCTATGGGAGAAACGATAAGGCCGTGTAGTGTCTAGAGTGTCAGATGAAACATCGCTCCAAACCTGAGCGGTCAACCTGCGAACCCGGCGCGCCTGGTTCGGAGCGAGAATCACATAACGCATCTGTTTCTCAATCAGCAGATCCAGTGTTTCATTGTTACAAGCTGTCTCGGGTAACCACATCGCTTCTGCGTCACGTCTGAAGCGATGACGAAAATCCTCCAGTCCCCACATTACATGTGTGAGACGGTCACGCGCGTTCAGTAAAGGCAGGATCGCGTGTCCATAGGCCTGCGCGATGGCGTTTCCATGCCCATTGCGACGCACAACACTTTCAGCATCTGCGTCGATAATTCGCTGATAGGTTCGTGGTTGATGCTTCTCGAGCCAGGAGGAAAGTGTTGGACCAAAGTTAAAACTGATCTGCGCGTAGTTGTTGATGAAGCGCGCTGAAGCATCACTAACGATGCGCGCGAATGCGTTTGGTCCGTAGCACTCCGCGTGAATACGTTCGTTCCAGTCGTGATAAGGAGCCGCCCCTGGCTGGCGTTCAATATCCCCGGTTCGCGGATTCTCTCGTGGCGGCTGATAAAAATGACCGTGGATTATCAGAGAAGTCATAAGTATTGCCGATTGCCGATTGCTGATTGCCGATTTGTCTTTCTCGGTCGTAGGTGCGTCCGAGTTCCAATTCTGATCGAGTCGCTGTCATGATCATCGGCAATCGGCAATCGGCAATGATCTCAATCATCAATGTATCGCATCAAACGCCAAACGAGCAGCGCCTAACAATCCCGCGTTGTCACCACATCCGGCCGACACGACTCGCACTTTCCCCAATTGAGATTTGAATGCCCGAGCCGCGATCTGTTTTTGCATTGACCCTTCGAACAGCGACCAGCCGTTGGCCACGCCGCCGCCAATCACGATAATTTCCGGATTCAGAAGATTGATCAGGTTCGCCACTGCTATCCCCAGATAAGTACCCATTCGCTCAAAAACTGCTAACGCGAGTTCATCACCCTCAAGTCCGAGCTCATAGATCCTTTTCGCAGTAATTGTTTGGCCATGAAGGGCTGACTGAGGAAAACGTGGCAGATTCTCGCTCGCCATACGGACGATTGATCTCGCAGAGGCAAACATCTCGAGGCAACCTTCATTTCCACATTTGCAATACAGACCGCTAAACGGCTCGATTGTGGTGTGTCCGATCTCCCCGGCCGATCCATCTGACCCGCGCCAGAGTCGTCCGTCCAGAATCACACCTCCTCCAACACCTGTTCCTAACGTTATACAGACAATATTTCGACAACCGCGCGCTGCACCTAACCATGCCTCTCCCATTGCTGCTGCGTTCGCGTCGTTCTCTAAAACAACTGTCCGACCAAACTCATTTTCGAGCGCCTGCTTCAAGGGAAAGTTATAAAGACAGGGGAGGTTCGGCGCTTGCACGACTACCGCCTTAGCTTTATCGACCGTGCCCGGCACCATTACGGACGCCGCTATGACCTCGTTGCAAGCGACTGCGGCATTCGCCCGGCATTCGCGTTCAGCATCAACCAGGGCGCGTATCACCATGTCTGAAGAACTTTCTTCCGGTGTTTCTTTCTTCAGTTGCGTGAGAATTTCGCCGGTGTCATCGATCAATGCTGCACGCAGATGCGTTCCACCAAGATCTACGGCAAGGACCACTTTCCTTTCTTTGGACGGCATATTCTTATCGGGCGGTTTTGCTTCGTACCTCTGGACGTGGCTCTGCGAAGGTGTCGATCTGCCCATCCGATAAACCGCTCACTGACAACCATTGTTCGCACGCGTTCAAGAGATCCGCGTCCGTCGGTTTCGTTGCAATCTTCAGGAGCTCCCTTTGGCGAGCTCGGGTTGTTCCTAATCTTGGAATCTTGATGAGTGGCAATCGCGCGTTTTTGCTCTGAAGCTTCGCCGTGTTCGCTGCAAGCCAGGACATGATCGTCGCACCTGCCACTGCCATCGTACGATAACGATTACTGTTCTGCGTCCCACCGAGATCGATAGTCGCTACTTGATCCACTACCTGCCATAAGTCACGAGCGCCATAAGCCGACGCTATGTCCGGATCAGAAAGCAGCTTTATACCGAATGCGATCTGCTTTTGTAAGTCCACCGCAGCATACAGTGCCATGCCCCCGCCGTGCAGCGACAAATTCTGCGCGAGTTCGCGTGCGGCTCGGCGTAGGGCCAGATCTTTGGTTTCCGCTACATCATTGGCAATCTCGCGCTCCCGATTGAAACTTGCGACCCTTGATACAAATCGCAACCACAAATCATTGAATTCCCTGTTCACGACTGCACCTTCAGCTCCGCCCGACGCGCCTATCGTGGTCGCGTAGAGGTTCCGACGTTCCGTTTCGCTGAGCCTGAGGGGCGCCTCCTTAAAGTACCTGTACAGACTACTACCTGTACTGCGGCGATTAACTGTCAATAATCCAAGCTGAAAGAGTTGCGCAAGACGATCGACCACTTGAAGAAACTTGAGTTCCTCCAACATCGCCGCCGGGTAGATCACCTGAGATACACGTACGTTCTCGGTAACAATCTCGTTTCCCGCACCGAAGTCCGGCCGCTCGCTGGTCCTGTTTTGACTACGCATAAAGATCTTAACTCCCCTGTCTAGGAAAAAACACGGGTTCAACGATACCATCCCGCTACTCAGGGAGCACGGCCTCGTTTCAGTTCCCTGATTGAGTCCTGTTTGCTGATGAAGACCATCGCACTAATAGCCGGCATATTTATCATCGCTAGCGTTCTCTGGGATACGTTTGAAACGGTGATCCTCCCGCGCCGCGTCAACCGGCGTCTACGTCTGACTAAATTCTTTTATGCAGCCGTTTGGATTCCCTGCACCTGGGTTGCGGCCTACATAGAGACGAGTCGGCGACGAGAGAAATTTCTGGGTTTGTTTGGTCCATTGTCGTTGCTCGGACTTCTGGTCATCTGGGCTATTGGATTGATCATTGGTTTCACACTTTTATTATGGGCAACAGAATCAGCTCTGAATGTGGGCCACACGGAGACTACACTCAGCACATATCTTTATCTTAGCGGCGTTACGTTCTTTACACTCGGTTTCGGTGACATAGCTCCGACCTCCGCCATGGGACGCTTCCTGACAGTTCTGGAATCAGCGAATGGCTTCGCTCTCCTGGCTGTTTGTATTAGCTATTTACCGGTGCTCTACCAGGCCTTCTCACGACGCGAGGCGAGTATTTCGTTGCTCGACGCACGCGCGGGATCGCCCTCAAGTGCTGTCGAATTACTGCGCAGGCATCGTGCGGAAGACACGTTTGACGATTTGAATCGGCTGCTGAGCGAGTGGGAACACTGGTCGGCCGATCTGCTGGAGAGCCATCTTTCGTATCCCGTACTTTGTTACTTTAGATCTCAACACGATAATCAGTCGTGGCTGCGAGCACTAACGACGGTGTTGGACACTTGTGCGCTGGTAATGGTCGGCGTCAAAGATGCACCGGTTTGGCAAGCGCGCATGACATTTGCGATGGCCCGACATGCGCTCGTTGACATCGCGCAAGTGATGCGAACGTCACCACACTCGGCCCGTGTTCAGCGTGAACTAACCAGACAGGAATTTCTTCGCATCGCAAGAACCCTGGAAGAGAATCGTATCTTTCTTCCAAGCGACGAGGAGACTGAGAAACGGTTAGCAGAGTTGCGAGAGATGTATGAGCCTTACGTATACTCGCTTTCAGATTGGCTGCTTATGCCAGTGCCACCGTGGATTCTACCACCGGATTCAATCGACAACTGGAAGACAAGTGCGTGGGGGCGCATACAATGAGAACATTGGCCCAGGTGGTTGTCGTTGTCGCAGTTCTTTTTCTAATTACTGTACCACCTGCTCAAACTAAGTCATCGATGGATCAAGATCAGAATTCAACTTCCAGCAAGCCTAGACCTCGAGCTCGCGACATCGGTTTGAAGATTGGAATTCTTCCCGCAGGTTCGTTGAACGCCCTGACAGACGTCCCTGGCGTTTTAGTCGGCCACACAACGATTGTGCGTGGTGACAATATTCGCACAGGTGTTACGGCGATTCTCCCCCACGGAGGTAACTTGTTTCGGGAAAAGGTCCCAGGCGCGGTCTTTGTCGGAAATGGCTTTGGCAAACTCGCCGGCTCGACGCAGGTCAATGAACTAGGTGAAATTGAAACTCCAATCTTGCTGACTTCCACATTGAGCGTTCCGCGCGTGGCTGATGCAGTCCTCGACTACATGCTGTCGCTCCAGGGAAATGAGGACGTTCAATCGATTAATCCCCTGGTCGGTGAAACAAACGATGGTTACCTTAACGACATTCGCGGACGACACATCACACGCGACGATGTCGTGAGCGCGATAAAAAACGCGAAAACAGGTGCTGTTGAGGAAGGCTGTGTAGGTGCCGGTACTGGAACGATTGCTTTCGGATTTAAGGGCGGCATTGGCAGTTCGTCTCGAAAACTACCAGCATCTTTGGGTGGCTATAGTGTCGGCGTACTTGTCCAAACTAACTTTGGAGGCGTCCTAACGATTAATGGCGCTCCAGTAGGGCAAACTCTCCGACGTTACTATCTAAAGGACGAGCTCGAACGGACGGTTGGAGCAAATGAGGTTCAAAACCAAGCAGATGGCTCAATTATCATCGTGGTGGGAACTGATGCGCCCGTTGATGCCAGAAATCTCCGGCGCATCGCCGCCAGGACAATGCTTGGCATGGCACGAACCGGTGGATCGGCTTCAAATGGAAGCGGCGATTATGCAATCGCCTTCTCAACTGCTCCGGACGTGAGGATTAGACCACTCACCGCAACTGAACGGACCATGCCCCGTACAGTGAAGTCTTTGCCGAACGATGCCATGTCGCCAATCTTCCAGGCCGTGATCGAAGCAACGGAAGAAGCAATCTACAACTCACTCTTTAAGGCCACGACTACGTCTGGACGCGGCCATACGGTCGAAGCGTTGCCTTTGGATCAAACAATGGAGATCCTGCGCAAGCATGGCCTAATTCCGTCACGGCCATAGCGTCTTATCACGACAACTTCACGGTGGTCTAACCTTTTCCTAAGCAACGAACAACTAGTTTGACACACCATTACTCGCTGCTTAGAATCGCGATATACCCCCGCAGCGAAACTGATTCAAGGAGTAAGGAACGTGACGAAGATTAATGTTCGTGTCAATCGAAAGCGCCCAGAATCGATGACAAGACAGATTAGAGAACAACTCAATGCGATGATTGATGCTGGTTCATTAGCTGTTGGAACCTTTCTGCCGAGTGAACGCGAACTCGCTAATTCGCTCAAGGTCGCACGTAATGTTGTGCGTGGCGCGTATGAACAATTGATGGATGCTGGAAAGCTCCGCAGCGAAGGTCGTAAAGGCCGGAGTGTCAGAGGGGGAGGCGCGAAGAAGAGAGCAACAACCAAGAGCAGCAAAGGGAACTCCAAGGCACGCAAGAAATAATCGGGTGGCGTCTTCGAGTTCCGTTTAAAGCCTCATCTAGACCTCAGGCTTCGCATATTCACTCTGCTACCGCCACGGTTTCTTTACCGAGGGATATTATTTCGTCCTTTATCGCTCTTCTTTCTGCTAACAAGCGGACGAAGAATCTCCTTCTGACCAGAAAGAAAGTGAGCGCTCGTAATCCGCCTAAAGACCTATCGAACTCTTCAAAAAACAGAATTGCTACGTAGCCGCAAAACGGAACGATAACCAGCGATAACAGTGCGGCCCACCACCCGAAGAGTAAGTGGCTAACCACTCCGACGACCAACCATGTCAAGGGAAAGAAAAGCATCGCGGAGATGATCTTTATGGTGGAGATGACATCCTCCGCGTCCCGCGAAAACTTCGTCGCCAGATACCCACCTAACTTGTACGCCGGGTAATGAACGATCGTGCCCAACGCCGCGGGGGCAAGCATTAATAGGAAAACAGCCGAGCGCTTGAAGACCTGACGGAACACGGCGACGGTTGAAGACGGCGGAGATAAGTCATCCGGATCAACTCCAGCTTGTATTAGTTCTTCCTCGAATCTGCTCATTCTGACTTCCAGTCGATGGAGACGCTCGGGTGCGCGCTCCTGGAGGACCGCATAAGCTTTAACGAAGCGCTGCTGGAGTTCGAGTTCTTCAGCCAGACTCTCGTCGTCCGGATCAGTTTCGGAAGAGAAAATCCTTTCAGCGCGGGCGATCGTCTGAAGCGCTTCTTCGTGTTGTGCATCGAGGATCACTTCACGCAGCGCATTCTCAATCCGCCTCGATAATTCGCGCACAGCATCGCGCGGAGGGCTCCCGTCAGGCTCAAGGACGATGGGCTTAACCAGGATGGACTTACCGAAGTAAAGCAATGCCGAACTTCTGAAATGAGTCTTTGAAGTGTAATAGAGACCAGCTGGAACGATTTGCAGGTCAGAAACCTCACCGGTTGATACCGAAGCGAGCGCAATTCGAGCGGCACCGGTCTTAATAGGGCGTAGACCTGGAGTGTCGTGTGACACACCTTCCGGACAGATTCCAATCGTTCCTCCGCGTGCCAGTAGCTTGCGCGCAGCCACAAATGTCTCCTGATTCTTAGAAATGTCTTCACCTTCGTCTTGCCGTCGATACACCGGTAGTGAATCCATGGCTTTAATTAGTGCACCAATAACGGGCATGCGAAAGAGTGGCGCTTTGGCCAGGAACGAGACTCGACGCGGCGTTAAACAAAGGAGGAATACTGGATCAACCAACGCATTCGGATGGTTGAGTACAAAGATCACCGGCGTTTTGGCCGGGACGTGCTCAACGCCAGCAACTTCGATCCGTTTGAAATAGATTCTGAGAGCGAGGTTGAGTAGAGCAGTTATGAGGGTGCGGACCATGTGCAGTAATGATAACCCAAACACCTCTTTGGAGTGCTGCGACCTGTCGGCGCCTTAAACACACACCCCACAGCCGCTTGAAACTGCAAACTCCACACTGGATAATGTCTGCGCTTTCCCACGAGAACTGAATCAAATACTCGAGGATCATTTATGAAGCAGTCGATAACTCTCGTTTGTCTACTTGTGCTCAGTTTATCCTTTGCCGCTTCGGCGCAGAATCGAACTTATACGGTAGAAGATCTGATGAAGGTCAGGCGCGTTGGTGATCCTCAGGTGTCGCCAGACGGCCGGCACGTCGCCTTAACCGTCGGCGACGTTAATTTCGATGCGAATCGTATCGTGACGCAGATTTACGTTGTGCCTGCAGGCGGAGGTGAGATCAAGCAACTCACGTCCGGCGAGCGTTCTTCAAGCGCTCCACGGTGGTCTCCCGACGGAAAGAAGATCGCCTTCACGACCGGTGGTCAAGTTTGGGTCATGGACGCGGACGGAGATAACAAAGAGCAGGTGACAAAGATATCGACCAGCGCGGCATCTCCGGTTTGGTCGCCCGACGGAAAATGGATCGCATTTACATCCGAAGTTTACCCAGACTGCACGAGTGATGAATGCAACAAGAAGAAAGATGAAGCGGCTGAAAACAGTAAGGTCAAGGCTCACATCACCAACCGTCTGCTATTCCGGCACTGGGATGAATGGCGGGACGTGAAGCGCACGCACGTGTTTGTAGTCTCTGCAAAAGGCGGGAGTGCTCGTGATCTAACCCCCGGCGATTTCGATTCACCTCCGTACGCTGCAAGCACAGGCGTTGACATCGCCTTCTCACCAGATTCGAGTGAGGTCGCCTATGTGCGCAATCCGGATAAAGTTGAAGCGATCTCAACCAACAGCGACATCTATGTGACTCCAGCCGGTGGGGGCGCGGGCAGAAACATCACTGCCCGCAACAGAGGTTATGATGTTGCTCCCGTTTACACAGCTGACGGCAAGTACATCGTCTATCGATCGCAAGCAACAGCTGGCTTTGAAGCGGATCGCTGGCGCTTGATGCTTTTTAACCGAGCATCAGGCGTGAGCACCGAACTGCTTCGCGGCTTTGATCTTCAGGTTGAGGAAGCTGTGGTTTCGCCCGACGGCAACACTGTCTATTTCACCGCCGGCGACAGAGGGAGTTCACCAATCTATCGCGTGCCGATTACCGGTGGTGCTGCGCAAAAGCTCGTTGCGGGCGTTTTTGCCAGCAACCTCAAGATCACGCCGGATGGGAATCGACTTGTATTCCTGAGCAGTTCGATGGAAGCGCCGGCTGAAGTGTACTCAACGAACGTCGATGGCACACGCCTCATGGCCCTGACTGCGCTTAACACGCGACTTATGAATGAAGCGGGCCTTGCGAAAGTCGAAGAAGTGGAATGGGTCGGCGCGCTCGGCAAGAAGATTCATGGCTGGATGGTTAAGCCAAAAAACTTTGACGCGAGCCGGAAATATCCGCTGCTCGTTTTGATTCATGGTGGGCCACAAAGCGCGTGGAATAACAACTGGGGCTTTCGTTGGAATCCACAAGTGTTTGCGAATTCCGGCTATGTGGTGTTCGCTCCCAATCCGCGCGGGTCGACAGGATACGGACAACGCTTCGTAAATGAAATCAGTGGCGATTGGGGTGGCAAAGCATACATCGACATCATGAACGGAGTTGCAGACGTGCTGCGGCGGAGCCCCTTTATCGATCGCAACCGCATTGGTGCAGCGGGTGCGAGCTACGGCGGTTACATGATCAATTGGATTCAGGGTCACAACAATGATCCGCGTTTCCGCTTCAAGGTGCTCGTATCACACGATGGCGTTTACAACCTGACGAGCATGTATGGCGCGACGGAAGAACTCTGGTTCACTGACTGGGAATTCAAAGGCACTCCCTGGACTAACCGCATGATGTATGAACGCTGGTCGCCACATAACTTTGTCAGAAACTTCAACACGCCGATTCTGATCATCCATGGTGAACTAGACTATCGCGTGCCAATTGGCGAGGGCTTGCAATTGTTTACCGCAGTGCAGCGGAAAGGCATCGATTCGAAGTTGTTGATCTTCCCAGACGAGGGCCACTGGGTGCTGAAACCGCAAAACTCTCAATTGTGGTATCACACGGTTCTTGACTGGTTAGACAAGTATTTGAAGTAAATGGTGGGTAGTTTGTGCTTTGGTCTTTCGTCTTTGGTCTAAGGCCTATGGTCTTTGGCCTTTGATGGATTCTGATTGTCGTCAAGGGATTCATTTTGGACGTCAACACTCACCAAAGGCCAAAGACCTAAGGCCAAAGACCTAAAACCAAAGGTCAAAGATTTACGCCAGGAAAGCATACCAAGTTGCCGCACCTAACCGATCTCGAACGCCTCGACATTCGTAGCCGCCCAGAAGGTCAGCCGCTGATGCATCAAACGTGGGGCAAGCTCCTGTTCATGCATTGGCGGATCGATGAGAAGTTGCTCCGACCTTTGATTCCAGATGAATTGGAGATCGACACCTTCGACGGCACCGCGTGGATCGCTATCACGCCATTCACGATGTGGGATATTCGTGGGTTCCCACCATTTCTTCCTCCAGTGCCGGGCTTCAGCTCTTTGGATGAGTTGAATGTCCGAACCTATGTTCATTACGACCGGGTGCCGGGTGTTTGGTTCTTCTCGCTTGATTGCAACAGCGCGGCTGCGGTCCTTGCGGCGCGCAGTCTGTTTCGTCTGCCTTATTACAAGGCAGAGATAGATCTTGAAGAAGACGCCGACACAATCGATTACGAATTGGATCGAACCGATGAGCCCGAAGCGAGCTTTGAGGCATCGTGGAATATCGGCGAGACGATTCCCTTCTCTCACCCAGGTTCGCTGGATTTCTTTCTTACTGAACGTTACTGCCTTTACACAGAAGACGAAGGACAGATCTACCGTGCGCGTATTTATCACGAGCCCTGGCCGCTGCAAAAGGCAACACTCAATTCCCTTTCTTCAACGATGATCAAATCGCACGATCTTCCGGCGCCGAAGGGCGAACCTCTGCTTCATTATTGTGATGAGCTGGATGTGGAGATCTGGCCCTTGAAAGAGGTGTGAACCCTTCAGAGGTTTCTTCGTGGGGCCGAAGTCAGTACCGAAACGCGGTAGCGTCGAGTTATTGTCGCCTTTCGCCTCTGGTAACAAGACCCGACGCTATCCCGAGGTGTGGGGCAACTGACTCTCAACCCACTGCGAGATCTACTCAGGTCGTTCCGGTGGCGCCATCACTGCCACAAAGTCGTCGACAAACCGTTTACAATAGTCGTCGAGCAGCTCATTCACGCGCTCCAAAGTCTTTGCCTGGACAATCAACCCTGCGTGATGGCGCTTCTTCACCCGGTACACTATTTCCTTATCTACATAATTCGATGTGTCTGGCTGTTCTTGCTTCGCCAGCGACAGAATAATGCCGGCGTAATCTTTTCGTCTCGGAGTGATCTTCTTCGGAGACGAAGAGTCAGCAAGCTCCATCCGCGCCCACTCGCGCCAGATGTTCACACCAGAAGCGGCTTCGAGAACATCCGCGATGTATGCCCCGCCAACACGCGCCGCGATTTCGAGAAAATAGAACTTGCCGTCAGCTGTACTCTTGATGAATTCCGCATGAGTGGCGCCACGTTCCAATCCAAGCGCTTTCACAAGTCGTTTATTAATGGTCAGGAGCGTCTTCTCGTCTACTGAACCGTGCGCGACTGTTTTTGAAATGTATGCGCCGCCGTGATGAGCAACCTGCATTGGCGGCTTGCCATATTGGTTGACGCCAGCAAAAACAACTTTCCCATCACTCACAACCGAATCGACATGGAACACTTCACCGGGAATAAATCGCGCCAGCAGATGATAAGAAGCGCGCTCGCGCAGATTCTGACGTTCATTCATTTCGTCCATCAGCCGCCACACGTCGGCTGGCTCCTCCACCTTGCGAATACCGATCGCGGAGACATCGGATCTCGGCTTCACGATCCACGGACCCGGGATGCGCTCCATGAACTCGTTAACGTCTTCGGGATTGAGTAAAGGAACAAACTCCGGGACATCGATTCCACCACGTTGGCTATAAACTGCCATGGACAACTTGTCGCGGAAGACTTTTGCTTTCGAACTGCTCAAACCGGGCAGGCACAGGTGTTCACGCATCAGTGCGGCGGTGACGACATCGAACTCTTCCAGCGCAACGATGCGATCAGGTTTCGCTTTGCGCGACAGGAATGCCATGAGGTCGATGAAGAGTGCTGGACCGGCATCGTTTGGGACAGCGATCAGATCGTCAAGACTTTCGCGTGGCCAGTCTTCATTGAGAGTCTTTTCTTTGGTGATCAAGACCACCCGACATCCATGGTCTTTGCACTCGCGTATGAACTCAGCGCCTTTGAAGTACGTGGCCAGACACAGAATGTTCAGAGGACGATTGGGAGCTGCAGACATTTGTCTTCTCGAAGTTCAACCCTACAGAACCCGGACCGACCCCCGGACGGTCAGTTGTCAGCAGATCCAGTTGTGACGACCTGGTCGCTATCGGTCCCGGTTCTCTAGTTGCAAATGCGGATCGAACTAAAAGACTATAAACCTTTTGCAGATGAAGGGTCATCCTGATAAGGTAGGGCGTCCGGTCAACCCAATTGACCTTTTCGCCCACACAAACACAACATGATTATTAAGAGTCCTTATCCTGAAGTAACTATTCCCAATACTGCATTCACCCCATTTGTATTGCAGAAGGCGAGCACGATTCCCGATAAACCTGCGCTGATCGATGGCCCAACGGGTCGAACAATTAGTTATGCCGAACTAGTAGATAGTATTCAACGAGTCGCCGCTTCTCTCGAGAAGCGTGGCTTCGGAAAAGGCGATGTTCTTGGAATACTGAGTCCAAACTGCCCCGAATATGCGATTGCGTTTCATGCAGTTTCATGGCTTGGCGGAATCGTTACACCGATCAACCCGCTGTACACCGACAAAGAAATCGCTCATCAGCTGAACGACTGCTTCGCGCGCTTTCTGGTAACGGTGCCCTCCTGCCTCGAGAAGTCGGATCAAGCAGCACGCGATGCGGGAGTGGAAGAGGTATTTGTGTTCGGCGAGGCTGAAGGCGCAACACCTTTTGCTTCACTCTTCGGCGAAGAGCGGGTCACAGAGCAGGTACCGGTCAACCCGGAAAAAGATCTGGTGGCACTTCCCTATTCGAGTGGCACTACTGGATTCCCGAAAGGTGTGATGCTCACGCATCGAAATCTGGTAGCGAACATCAAACAGATGGAAGGGTTGCGTTACTTCTTTGAAACTGACACCTTGATTTGTGTCCTACCGCTGTTTCACATCTACGGTTTGGTCGTCGTGCTCAATATGGGACTTTACACTGGCGCGACTATCGTTACGATGCCGCGGTTTGAGCTGGAGGCATTTCTTAAAGCAGCCCAGGACTATGACGTAAGTCTGGCCCACCTCGTGCCGCCGATTGTGTTGGGACTAAGCAAACATCCAATCGTCGATGATTACCAGTTACCAAAACTGCGCACGATTTTTTCTGGTGCGGCGCCTCTTGGTCCGGAACTTACGCAAGCGTGCATGGAGCGACTCGGATGTCAGATTCGGCAAGGCTATGGACTGACCGAGACCAGTCCCGTCACTCATTCATCCCCCGCCGACTCATCGAATATCAAATTTGGATCTGTTGGAGTCTGTGCCCCAAACACTGAGTGCCGCATCGTTGATCTCGCGACTGGTAAAGATGTTGGCCCAATGGAAAGAGGCGAGGTTTGTGTTCGTGGACCACAAGTCATGCTCGGTTATCTAAACAAGCCGGAAGCGACCGCCATCACCATCGATGCGGATGGTTGGTTGCATACCGGCGACATCGGTTACGCCGATGAGGATGGTCACTTCTTTATCGTCGACCGCGCGAAGGAGTTGATTAAGTACAAAGGATTTCAGGTACCGCCGGCAGAGTTGGAAGCGATATTATTGACGCATCCGTGCGTCGCTGATGCCGCGGTGATTCCCTGCCCCGATGACGAGGCGGGTGAAGTCCCAAAAGCGATCGTTGTTCTGAAAAAAGAAACAAGTGACAAGGACATTTTGGAGTTCGTGGCCGAGCGCGTGGCTCCCTACAAACGACTTCGCTATGTTGAGTTTACTGAGCAGATTCCCAAATCAGCGTCAGGAAAGATTCTGAGACGCGTGTTGGTTGACAGGGAGCGCGCAAAGACGGCGGCGAGGTAAATGTTCGACAAACTTCAGTTTGTCGTCGACGCCCGGTCAGATCAAAGTTACCCCGGCACATAAACCCCTCGGCAGCTGACGACAAACTGAACTTTATCGAACCTGAATCCTTGACAGCGTCACTTGCGAATACTAGATTCGCCCCAACAAGTCCCGCCCGACGGTCAGAAGTTGTAGGAGGTCTCAAAATGAAAAGTAAACTGAATTGCTTACTAGCGACTGTAGGCCTTGCGTTGCTAACCGCTTCAGTTACTGCCCAAACAGCTAACTGGGCGGAATGGGAAACTCTGCGACCCGACGGCGAAGAATTCACTGTGCTGTTGCCGAAGAGCCCGTCAAGTGAGACTGAGAAGTTTGCGTATCACAAGATGGAGTTGACGGGCCGTCTCTACATGGCTTCGATACCAAAAGGCGCGGTTATCGCGGTCGCGTCGTTCAGTGGCATCAAGTCAAATCCGGCGCTCTACACAGATTTCCAGAGATTCAATTCTTACGTTGATGCTTTCAAGAATTGGTTTCCAGGAAAGGTCCGTCCAAAAGAAGCGGTGGTTAAGCTGACCCAGGTTAACAACAATACTTTTCATGGTTACGCCGGTCGCGAATACCGCATGTCGATCGGAGACCTGAACGGCTCTGTTTTCGCCTATGCTACGAAGAAACGCTTCTACGCGATTGTGTCTCTCAACACGAAGAAAGACGATGCGCTCCAGGAGAAGTTTTTGAGTTCGTTTTATCTTCCCGATAAACCACCTGACACAGCAGCGGTTGCTAGTCAGAACATGAACGAGCAGCCATTGCCCGAGACCCCGAACCCCAACGTTGATCCAAAGGCCACCGAGGGAGTAGCGCCGGGTACTGCTCCAAACAACGCGGCAAGCGACAACAACAGCACAGACCCGCAACCCAACCAGCAAAACCCCAACAATGCACCTCAGGTGCAACGCGACGGCACCCAGCCGCCAGCCGGTCGGGCGCCAATTTCAGGAGGCGTTTTAAACGGCAAGGCGATTTATTTGCCACAGCCTGAAATGCCTCCCGGCGACGCGCCAACCGGAACGGTCATGGTCCAAGTGCTTGTAGATGAGCAAGGCACTGTGATTTCTGCGCGTGCTGTCTCTGGTCCAGCACAGTTGCATATCAATGCAGTAAACGCAGCACGTTTGGCTAGATTCACACCAACGATGCTAATGGGTGAACCCATAAAAGTAAGCGGAACGTTGGTCTATAACTTTGTTCGGAGCTTTTAGCTTTATTGCTTTCTTAGTGAATCTGCCCTACTGGAGCCTCCTTAAAGAATGTCGTCTGGAACAGTTGCCCTAAGTCCTGCCTGGACAATTCCAGGTTTCCTGGAAGTCCGCAATCAACATCTCAGCATCAACGGCGTCGACGCCGTTGAATTAGTCAAGCAATACGGCTCGCCACTCTTCATCTTCTCGGAGCCGCGTATTCGCCACAACATTGCAAGGCTGCAAAAAGCCGCAGCCGCCGTTGATCGACCGATCAAGTTTTGCTACGCGTCGAAGGCAAACTCCAACATGGCGATTCTCAAGACTGTTTTGGAGTCGGGCATCGATGTGGAAGTGAACAGCGGAGGCGAACTCTTTAAGGCGCTGCGCGTGGGCTTCAAGCCCGAGCAGATCATCTTCAATGGAACCAGTAAGGCGGATGACGAAATCGACGACGCGGTACGCGCTGGGATTTACGCGATCAACATCGATTCTGTTTTCGAGATCGGTCTGGTTGAGCAGTCGGTCGATCGCTTGCGATCGCGCGGAGAAAACGTCGGGCCGGCGAGGATAACTCTGCGTCTTGTTCCTGAGATCGGAACGCGCTCGCATCTCGGCTTGCAAACGGCGTTGCTGACGTCAAAGTTTGGCATCTCTTCTTCTGAAGTTTTATCGGCCTTCCGGCGTGGGCTGCAAAACCCCGACAAGGTACACGTTTGTGGGATTCATATACACGTGGGATCGCAAACGCCAGATGTCGAACCATTCGCCGAAGCCTTCCGAAGCATGTGGGAACACCTGGTTGCAATTCACCATGAGACCGGGCACACGCTGGAGCACATCAATCTCGGCGGCGGTATTCCGGTGAACTATCTCCGCGATCGGACGCAAGCCGATCAATTGCCCGAGCATGAGCGCGATATGTTGGGAGCGGAACTCGAGCCCGTTGAAGTTTTGCGCGAGGCTTTGCGAGTCGCGCGGGAATCAGCGCGAGCAGCAGGCGCGGAACACCTGCTGGATCAGGTAACGATTCTTTTGGAACCCGGACGGAGCATCATTGCTGATGCTGGTTTGGTTTTGACAACAGTTCGAAATATCAAGAGTCGGCCAGAAACCTCCGACGTTTGGCTGCTAACAGACGCTGGCTACAACATCATGCTGTCGATGAACAATTACAAGTGGTACTACCACCTGATCTCTGCGTCGCGCGCTGCAGAAAGCTACGACAACGACTACAAAGTAGCTGGTCCATTGTGTGATTCAGGTGATGTGTATTTTGATATCGAACGCGCAGGGCGTCTGCCTGACTATCGAAAGCTTCCAGCAAACGTGCAACCCGATGAAGTGTTGGCGCTATTGAACTGTGGCGCTTACTCCCTGGCGCAGATGTTTCATTACAACGGCCGACCACTTCCGGCAGCTGTGCTGGTCCGGGAAAACCAGAAAGTCGCTCTGATTCGACGCCGGGATACTTATGAAGAATTAATTGCGAGTGACATTTGGTAGCTTGAGCCTCAGCCTTCGTTTTAATTCAAGGTGCAAGACATCGGCGCTCAAGCTTCCCTCGCATAACTCAAGGTGAGATAAATGCAGGTTGGGAAGGGTGGGTTTCCCCCCGTTCAGGTTCCCTGGTGACTCAAGAAACAGATCACAGTGAATTGCAACCTTGCGGCAATTGAATTGTGGCACTTACATTGAGCTGCCATGTATCTTGAGCGGGGGTAAACCGTCCTTCCCAACCTGCATTTATTGTGAGCTTGAGTGCTCATGTCTTGCACGTCGACTGTTAAATCTAATCGGATGTTATGGAACATGGAGAATACCTACTCTACCCAGGGGCTAACATTGCGGACCTTAGATAATTCGACCGCCAGTCATCGTCACAAATGTCGAACCAGACAATCCAACTCATCCGCGGCCTTGGCTTAGTCGCCGCCATCTCCGTCAATGTTTCGAACGTCATCGGCACAGGCGTGTTTCTCAAAGCACGCGTTATGACGTGCAACATTGGTACGCCCGGCAAAGCACTGATGGTGTGGGTGTTCGCCGGACTTCTGTCGCTTGCGGGCGCGCTAACCTATGGCGAACTGCTCGCGATGATGCCGCGAGCGGCCGGAGAATACGGAATCATCCGTGACGCCTACGGTCGTGCCGGTGGATTCCTGTACGGATGGACCCAGTTTCTGATCGCACGCACAGCTTCAGCCGCCGCACTCGCCGTTGGTTTCGCTATCTTTCTCAACGACCTCCTCGGCGGCACACTTAAGCCCGTCTATTACGAATATGTCATCGCTGGTCACACAATCAGTTTCGGTCGACTTCAAATCGTGGCCCTCGGTGCAATTTTCGTAACCACACTTATCAACTCCGCTGCCGTGCGAGTTAGCGGCGGCGTCGCCACCGTGCTGACGGTCATAAAGGTGCTTGTGCTTGTAGGCGTCGGGACGGTTGCGTTCCTGTATAGCGGTGGGGATTGGAGCCATCTATCGCAAGCGAATACTGGCGGCACGTGCGAAGCAGTTGCGGTAACAAGCGGCGGATTTGCAGGACTTGCAGCAGCAATGCTCGGTGCATTGTGGGCGTACGACGGTTGGAACAACGTGACGTTTCTCGCGGGGGAAATTAAGCGACCTGAACGGAACTTACCGCTTGCGCTAATCGGCAGCATGGTGCTGATCATGGCGGTCTACGTGTTCGTTAACATTTCGTATTACCACGTACTTTCGCCGACTGAAGTTGCGAGTGTTCCGGCTTCATCTTCAACCGCGGCCGAAGTGGTCAGAAGAATATTGGGCGCAACGGCGGTAACGCTGATGGCGGCTGCGATGATGACTTCTTCGTTCGGTGCGCTGCAGAGTTCAATGCTTGCGACGGCTCGAATTCCTTACGCAATGGCGCGCGATCGCTTGTTCTTTCAGGGATTAGGCAAACTATCGGCACGGACGCATGTACCTGTGAGACCGTTGATTGTTCAAGGTATCTGGGCTGGCGTACTGGTGCTCGCCGGTTCGTACGATATCTTGACGGACTACGCCGTGTTTGCGTTGACAATGTTCTACGCGCTGGTTGCAGGTTCCGTCTTCATTTTCCGTCGTCGGATGCCTGACGCCCCTCGTCCTTATCGAACGTTAGGGTATCCGGTTGTGCCCATCTTGTTCTTGATCGTGACGACTTGGTTAATACTGACGACGATCTGGAACACGCCTTTTCAATCTGGGATCGGACTAGCGTTGATACTGCTTGGATTACCGGTTTATCTTTATTGGGAAAGCCATAATCGAAGGACAGGTGGAACGACAAACTACACGGAACCCGCGGGGGACCAGTAGGCAGGAACTGGAAAGTCGTGAATCGTAAATGGTAATCGTGACTCGCTGATCGACGATGGTAATCGGGAATAGTGAAGCGCAATTCGCGATTTACGATTCACTATTCACTATTTTACTTACTTACAACCTGAATGATCGGTGAGTGTCTTCCTTCGCTCGTTGCGAGTAACGCTTTGCTATCGAGTCGATAGGTGATCGCTTCACCCTGCGTACGTTTACCCAAATCAATCGTTACAAAAGACTGTTTCCAGATCGTCTCAAACGACGACTCGTTCTTCGGCAACACCAATTCATACGCCTGAAGGTAATCGCACAGCGCAACCCGCGTTCCATCAGGTGAAATACTGCCACCAGTGATAACCCCACCCAACAGACTGGGAATCGCCAAACTGCCGAGGCGCTTCAACGTATTTGTGAGACCAGCCCTGAAGGGAGCAACTCCTTCATAAAGTCCAGGACTCTCAAACAGCACCTTGGTGACGAGATAAACGTTGCCCGTCTGCGGATGGACCAGCAGAGCCTCGGCGTCGTGCTTCCCGTCAGGATATCGAAAGCGAAGGACCTCGGGTGGTTCTGTCGTTAAGGGCTTAGCTTTAGTAGCCGATGCGTTTGCGACTGCGACAGTCGGTTCTGGTATCCGATACACCACGATATCCGGTCGCGCTGCATCGTTGTCGCCGATATCGCCAATGTAGAGATAGGATTTGCCGGCCTGTGGACCAGGACCAACTGCCATGTCTTCCCAATCTCTGCATGTAGCGAGGGGGACTTGCCACACACCACGTGACGCGCCACTCGCGTCAATCGCATAAATCAGCGGGCCACCTCCTGAATCATTATGCGTCCAATAAATTCCCGGGTTCGCTTTTGACGCTGCCAGCCCACTGCTTTCAGTGATGCTTCGATTTTTCAAAGTGCCCAACGTAACTGGGGCAGTGTAGTTCCCAGTGGGCGCGCTACCGTTACGCAGAGAGGACTGCGTTTCCGGAACCGCGTGTACTCGTCTTGACGGCGACTTAACATAGAGCACTACGCCCCAGATCGCGCCTACCAAACCGAGCCAGATGATCACTCTAAAAAGTCGCATTAGGTTAGGTACTAACCAATTACCAATTTCAGAACGGGAGCGAAGCGACCGATTTCAAGCGACGTTAAGGTCTTCTGAGTTGGCATCGGTTGCTTCGCTCCCGTTCTAATCCGGGTCAGCCCGACTGACTCAATAGCGCTTCGCGGGCTACTTCGCGATCGTCGAAATGGAATACCTCTCGCCCCAGTATCTGATAGTCTTCGTGACCCTTTCCCGCAATTAAGACCAGGTCGCCCGTTCGTGCCTCGCTGATTGCTTCGTGAATCGCTTCGCGGCGATCCGCGATCTTCCGATACGGCTTGCCCGTCTTTCGAATTCCCTCTTCAGCGTCGCAGAGAATCTGCTCCGGATCTTCCGTGCGTGGATTATCCGAAGTGAGGATCACAACATCGCTTAAGCTCCCCGCAGCTTCACCCATTGGCGCGCGCTTTGAACGATCTCGATCGCCGCCGCAACCAAACACAGTGATGATTTTTCCCGTCACAACTTCCTGCGCAGTCCGCAACACATTCAGCAGCGCGTCATCGCTGTGCGCATAATCGACCACGACAGCGAAGCCTCGATCATGTTCCACACGTTCGAACCGGCCCGGCGCACCGCCACATTTTTCCAGCGCCCGGCTGATCACGTCGAGGTCGTATCCGAGTGCTAGACCGGACGCAACAGCGGCGAGGGTGTTGTAAATGTGCGGTTGTCCCACGAGTGGCGAACGAAATGTCAATCCACCAGAAGGCGTTTGCAAATTAAACCGCATCCCTTCCAGTGAAAACTCCGCATTCTTCGCCGTTATGTGTGCGTCTCCCTTCACCGCGTACCGAATAACTTCAAGGCCATCCTTTTCGAGCGATTCCGCCAACTCCAGACCGTAAGGGTCATCAACGTTGATGACCGACTTTTTTGGCCGCGATCCTAAACGACCATCGAACAGCCGTTGTTTCGCGTACCAGTAGTTTTCCATGGTCTTGTGGTAATCGAGGTGGTCTCGGGTGAGATTGCTAAACACGGCGACGGCATACTCGAGTTCGTCGCACCGGTGGAAATCCATTGCCTGCGACGAACACTCCATAACGGCCGTTCGACAACCGATCTCGACCGCCTGTCTTAGGAGCCGCTGCATGTCAGTCGCTTCCGGCGTTGTTCGATCAGCTTTAAAGCGCTGCTTCCCCAGTCGATATTCAACTGTGCCAGTCATTGCCACGGGCTCTCCGGCAGCTTCGGGAATCGAAGCGATCAAATAAGCCGTCGTTGTTTTGCCGTTAGTTCCTGTGATGCCGACTAGATTGAGCTCGCGCGATGGATGGTGGTGGACTTCAGCAGCCGCTAATGCTATCGCCCGACGAATGTTATTTACCTGAAGCCAAATACCGTTGAACCGATCCGGGGCAGGTTGTTCTGAGATGACTCCGGCCGCACCAGAATCCATCACCTGCGGAATAAACTTATGCGCATCGAAGAGCGCACCAGAGACGGCGACGAACAAACCGCCAGCCCCGACTCGTCGTGAATCGTGGGAAACGTCGGTGATTGGTGTTGATTCGGATCCGGTAAGAACTGCGTTAGTTTTTTCGGCGAGTTGTTTCGCTGTGACAGGGGTTCGAGCGCGATCCATAGACACCATAGCCATTCAAGATAGAGGCAAACAGCGCAACGTGCAAAACAACAGCGGTCAAGCTTCTGAGAAACAACTCAAGATCCGATAAAAGCAAGTTAGGAAGGGTGGCTTGCCCC
>DATIBJ010000260.1:0-18173 GCA_035457565.1 Pyrinomonadaceae bacterium
TTGTCCTTCGCTCGTTGTCGCCGGTGTCTCGGGCGGTTTCTCGGCAGCAGGTTTCGCGGCATCGCCAAAAACTGCGGACATTGCATCAGCAAACGTTGGTCCATAGCCCAGTTTCTCGTGCGTTGCTAGTACGACGAGACGAAGTTCGGGCATGGGACTCTGCTGAGCCTGCAGATAAATCGGTTCGACATAGAGCAAAGAACGACCTGTAGGAATGACAAGCAAGTGCCCACGCAGCACACGCGAACCCTGCTGGTTCCAAAGCGTGAACTGGCCTGAGAGCGTGGCATCTTGATCGATACGAGCTTCGATCTGCAGCGGTCCGTCGATCAAACGCGAGGCAGGGAAGTTGTAAACCAGCAGCTTCCCGTAATTCTCTGGATCGCAGCGGCCAGCCATCCAGCCAATCATGTTGTTTCTGTTGGCCGGAGTGAACGGCAAAATCAAAACAAACTCACTTTTCTTCTGCTCGCCCGGCAGTTGCATCAGGACGTAGTAGGGATCGATCGGCTGCGTTGTTTTCTTGGCTTGCTCATCAAGCGATACCTGTTGCGCAATGCTCCACACATCTTCGCGCTGGAAGAAGACCTTCGGATTCTGCGTGTGATACAGACCGTAAACCTCGCCTTGCGCACGAATTAGTGTTTCTGGATATCGAATGTGGACACGAAGATCCGCGGGCATTTCCGCGCCATCACGGAACAACGACGGAAACACTCCGCGATAGGCGTTAATGAGTGGATCTTCACGGTCAAATACGTAGAACTGGGCGGTGCCGTTGTAAGCGTCAATCACAACCTTCACGCTGTTACGAATGTAGTTGACGGACCTGTTATCGACCTGATGATGGCTCGAATAGGGAAACGTCGACGATTGCGTAAAGGCATCGATCATCCAGAACAGTCGTCCATCTGCACTAACCACAATGTAAGGGTCTCTGTCGTAAACGAGGAAAGGTGCCACACCGTTTACGATTTCGCGAATGTTTCGATTAATAAGTAGACGACTCTCGGCAGTGATGTCGTCGTTGAAAGGCAACTTCGTTAGATCACTGACGGCCCACGCCAACAACATCCGTCTGAAACGGCCACCGAGTGGAATTCCCCCGGTACCTTCGTAGGTCGTGTATTTATTGGCATCGCCCTGCGGATAATCAAACTCGTTCTGCCGCGTCTTCACATACACATAACGATCGGTCATTTGGCCGAAGTAAATTTGGGGACGGGTTACTTTTGCTTCGGCAGCCGTAGATTCCATCGGCATGTTGGAGAGCACGAACTGAGGTTGTCCTTCCCTGGTGAAACCGTTTGCGGTATTCATCGTGATCCCGTAACCGTGCGTGTAAATGAGCCGCTCATTAATCCAGTTGCGCGAGGTCGGAGGTAAACGATCGTCATTGATCTCGCGCGCAGCTACCATCATCTGCCGCGGCTTCCCACCGATTGAATAACGATCTACGTCGACGTCAGGGAAATCGTAGTAAGTGCGAATCGCCTGTATTTGCTTCAACGTATCCTGAAGTGCTTTCCAGTCCCACAGCCGAATGTTTTCGATAGTCTCCTGGTTGTTTGGGAGATCCAGAGTCTCGATCGCCATCTCAGCCGCAAACTCTTTCTGCTGTATTTGGTCGAGACCAAAACCCCGTCGCGTCCATTCGATGTTGTGCGTGATGAATGGTGTCTCTCGATCGATTTCGTTTGGCTTCACGATGAAACTTTGCACATAAGACGGAACAAGAATGACTCCGATTACATACACCGCTACCGGAAGAGCAATAGCAACTAACAGAAGTGTGAAGCGACGAAGGGCAAAAGCGTTAATCAGAGCAATGACTGCGCCGACAATTAAAGCGATAGCCACAAGAAATAGCGCGGGAAGAGAATAGTGCGCTTCGGTGTAGGTGACGCCGGCGAAGATCTGATGGTCCTCCCAAAGCGAGGGGAAACGTGAGAGGTAAGTACGCCACGCCATCACAGTCATGAACAACGCCAACGCGACACACACGGCACGGAAAGCAGCGCCCGAAGACCAGCCCACTCCCGGCTTCAAAACTCTCTGTGGCAAGCCGAGCAACGAATACGCGACAGCGGCGACGAGAATTATGAAAGTGACACCTGTCAGCCAGGAACTCAATGAATCGTAGACCGGCAGACCAAAGAGGTAGAAATTAAGGGACTTGCCAAAAATCGGATCCGTCAGAGACGTTTGCGGCTGATGAAGATAGAGTGCGAATTTCTGCCAGCTGTCTTTCAGTGATAGACCATAAATGAGTCCCACGATGAGAGAGATAACCCACGCAAGAGGTCTAATGACACGAGCCGGCGACAACTGGAAAGGCTGGTTGTTAAGGATGATCGTTCTTTTTTCAAAAGCGGCGGCCCCAAACAATTTCTGAAACAACCAGAAGGTGGTTTGCAAAAGTCCGGCGGTAAGAACAGTGAACAGGAAGAACAGGCCAACTTTCAATTTGAGGATGTACCAATAGACGTCGGAGAATCCAAGAGATCCAAACCAGAGCGCGGAAAGATAGATGGCAACGATTCTCGAGAACGAGAAGAAAAGAATCAAAAGGCCTAATGCGATCCATAGTCGCCAGCGCCGGCGTTGTTTAGGTCCAACGTCGATGGTCGGGGAATCTGAAGGGAACCGCTCGCTCATTCGTGTTAAGAATACGCTGAACTCGGATCAATGCTCAATGAAATCCATGAAAAATGTCCCGCTTCTCAAGGTGATAAGTGTTTCGTCGTCAGATGTGTATAATGTCGGCGCATTCCGCAGTTTTGCTGTCCTCCCCAGTTTTATCGGCCTGATCAGATTGGTTTTCGTCAAAACAAGCGGAGATATATCGATCACAAAACAGAATCAATGCTGACGCCAGAAACAATACTGCAGGGTCGTTATCGCATCATTCGCCAGCTCGGTCAGGGGGGGATGGGAGCTGTGTATGAAGCTGTGGATCAGCGGCTCGATACCACCGTCGCCCTCAAGGAGACGCTCTTTTCTGACGAACGCTTACGTCGCCAGTTCGAACGAGAGGCGCGCTTATTGGCCCGATTGCATCATCCTGCGCTGCCCCGCGTGAGCGACCATTTTTCTGAAGGCGATGGACAGTTTCTCGTTATGCAATACATCCCCGGAGATGACCTGTCAGAGATGATGACGCACCGGAAGGGTCCGTTTCCGCCGAGTCAGGTTTTAAGTTGGGCCGACCAATTGTTAGACGCCCTTGACTATCTGCACACCCAAGAGCCACAGATAATTCATCGCGACATCAAGCCACAGAATCTGAAACTTACATCACGCGGACAGATCATCCTGCTCGATTTCGGGCTGGCCAAAGGGCAAAGCGGCGACATCTCGCGAGTAACCACCGCGGCAAGTATCTTCGGATACACCCCTAACTATGCACCGTTGGAACAGATTCAAGGTTTGGGGACAGACTTGCGGAGCGATCTTTATTCGCTAGCCGCTACGATGTATCACCTGCTGACCGGAGTGAAACCGCCTGACGCTCTAAGCCGCGCGGCAGCGCTGGTAAACGGTCAGGAGGATCCGCTGTTGGTGGCGAGCGAGGCGAATCCTGCTGCTGGCACACAGGCTGATCAGGTGTTGAAGAAGGCAATGTCGCAGAACCGTGAGCAGCGGTATGGCTCAGCGGATGAGATGCGGAAGGCTTTGCACGCAGGAGATCAGGCCGCAACGATTCGCGATCGCGCGGAAGCTCAAACTGTTCTCTTTAAGCCGTCTGCGGCAACGGCAGCACCGAGCACGACGGAAGTAGTGGCTCAACAGCCTACAGTTGCTGCCGGAGAAACAACCGTCGTGCGACGTGGCGTGAGCGGTGGAGGTCGCCGAACCCTACCGTGGGCATTATCGATCGCTGCTCTTGTCATCGTCGCGGTTGGTGTACTTGGCGTGGCGTGGAAGATCCGAAGGTCTTCGGAACAACTAGCGCCTTCGCCAGCACCAGCGCCCGTTGAAACTCCGTCAGTCGCTCCGAGCGCGAGTCCCGAGGCGACGGTTGCTGAAACGAGTACACCCGAGACCGCGAAACGCGAACGCAAGGAGCAGGTTGCAAAGAAAGCAGAGAAATCAACGTCCGACTCTGCGCCAAAGCCTACACCCCCAAGTCGTGCGGAAGACGCTGAGCGCCACACCGATCCAATGGTCGAAGTCGAAGTACCGGAAGCACCCACACGACCAAGTCCTATGCGGCGACCACAACGTGGTTTACCAAACGTGAAGGTTTTGCCGGACGGCTCAACGCTGATTACCGCTCCCGATGGGACGCGAATTCTTACGACTCCCGACGGGCGTCGGCAGATATTTCGGCCACCGAACACCAGGCAGCGCAGACCACCACCAGCAACACCGTCACCTCGTCCCTAAATTCAAGTACATGGTTCTGGATAGGAGATGAACATGAAGACCACCGCACTTCGTCTCGCTTTTCTTGCTTGCGCGCTTTCGCTGCCGTTGGTTTTTAATTCCGCAAGTAGGTCAACGGTTAGTGCTGCGAACGAGAAGAAGCTTCCCGCCCTGATTAAGGTGACTCCCCAGGCTCCGGCTTTTGTGGAGGCGGAGCGAGTCGCCGAGCTGGCCCAGAGACGCTCTCGTGTGGCACAGGCGATAGGTAATAAAGCGTTACTGGTGCTGTTCAGCGCTGAGCCCCGCGTGTATGCGAACGACGTTGATTATCCGTTCCGTCAAGAGAACAACCTCTTCTATCTCACGCAGCTGAAACAAGCGGGAGCGACTCTTGTTCTGCTTCCGGGTAACGCTCAGTTTCCTGAAATCCTCTTTCTGCCACGACGGAATCCGATTGCTGAAACGTGGACGGGCCATATGTACAGCCCACAGGAGGCAAGGCAGATTTCCGGTGTCAAGGAGATCTGGCAGGCAAGCGAACTCGATCCATTTCTCAGGTCGATTCGGAATCGTCAACCGTACCGTCCAAAACCAGAGAACGTTCTGTTATCGGATCTGCCCGGGTCTGTCGAGTTTCGCAATGGACATGGATTCGAGCCGTTGTTTGCCGCCGCCGCAGAAGATTCGGCGAGTATTTTTGTTCTCATCCCGCGAGGCCAGGACAGTCGGGAGTATCGGCAGGAACAACAATTTGCAGCGGATTGGGCTAAGACAGCCTCAGGCTACAGCACGAAGAGCGCGTGGCGCATCTTCAATGAAATGCGCTTGAGCAAGTCGCCGATGGAGCTGCGCATCATGCAGCATGCGATCGACATCAGCATCGAAGCCCACGAGCGCTCGTGGCTCGCTGCGGCAACTGCGAAATGGGAATATGAAGTTGATGCAGAGGTCGCATACACCTTCAAACTTCGCAATGCCGACAACTGGGGATATCCGGACATCGTTGGATGTGGTCCAAATGCGACTACGCTCCATTACACCGAGTCGCAGAGCCCGGTCAGGCCGGGAGAATTGTTGCTGATGGATGTTGGCGCCGAGTACGAGCATTACTCAGCCGACATCACCCGGACGATTCCTGTTAACGGCCGATTCTCGCCAACACAGGCTGAGGTCTACCAGATTGTTTACGACGCTCAGGAGGCCGTCGCGAAAGCGGCACGTCCTGGCGCGACGTTGTCAGATGTGAACAGGGCAGGAACGGAAGTCATCAAGCAAGGTCTTCTGAAACTTGGTTTGATTACTGATCTCAACTCTAATCAGCATCGACTGTGGTTCATGCACGGCACGTCGCACTGGTTGGGTATGAATGTGCACGACGTGGGAGGCGGAGCCAAGTTTGTGCCAGGTGCTGTATTTACGAATGAGCCCGGAATTTATGTAAGGCCGGATGCTTTGGATAACAAACCTGGCAGTTGGAAAGACGAAGACTGGGAGAAGTTTAAGGCCGCGGTTCGACCGGCGTTGGAGAAGTTCAAAGGCATCGGCGTGCGAATCGAAGACGACATGGTGATTACGGCCGATGGTGTTGAATGGATGACGAAGGCGCTGCCGCGGAAGTTGTCTGAGGTTGAGGAGTTTATTGCGAAGATACGCAGCGGTAGCTAAGCCCGACTGAAGTCAGTTAAAAAGAAATCATTGGCCATTTGAGATTTGAAACTTATCGTTTGACAACTGAAGCAGTATCCCAAACAGATGTATTCATTGTTCTTCTCCTCCTTGGTGGTAGCCAGCAGCACAGCTGTCGCAGATTTTTCTGTCACTGTTTCAAGTAACGAAGCGCGACACATCCTGATTTAAAAATCTTTGACTCAACAAGTTTTAGTTGCAGTCTCTCCGGCAGGCTAACACCTTCCAACAACCGTCTCCCTTCTCCTGCAACGATTGGATTAACGACAAAAAGATATTCATCAACAAGACCAAGCTCTATCAGTTGTGAAGGAATACTTACACCACCAAGTAAAATGCTTTTGCCTTGTTCTTGTTTCAATTTGAGTATTTCGTCGCGAAGGTTCGTACGAACAATTCTCGTATTTTTGTCTTCAGCACTCTCTAATGATCGTGAAAAGACAATTTTGTTGATGGAGACAAATGCTCGAGCAAATTCGTTCGATGCTTGTGACATGGACTGGTTCCTTGCAACTTCAGGCCAAAAAGGAACCATCAATTGGTAGGTGATACGCCCAAAGACGCCCAGGTCAACCTCTCGCAGGAGGTTCGTAAAAAATTCATGTGTCTCGTCATCAGCAACTTGCTTGGTGTGGTCGACGCAGCCATCCAGGGTAGTGTTGATTGCGAAGATTACATTTCTCATTTGATTGTCTGACCTCCTCTTCTGGTCCGGCGCTTTTGAAAGTTTGTAGTGTCCTAATCTGTAGGGGCGTCCCTCCGTGGACGCCCCATCTTCCTTGCGTTGGTCGATCGTCTGGGGCGCCCACGGAGGGACGCCCCTACAGATTAGGACACCTGAAAGTTTGAGGCCATGCACGCTGGATCGTTCATCCTATAGTCGTCGCTGAAAGAAAAAATCGACAGCCGAGGCGAACTATTTTATTTCAACACAGCGCTAATCACTTTAGGAAGACTTAAAGAAATGAAGCTTGAATGTTATGCAACTTGAGCGGGGGTAAACCGCCCTTCCTGACTGCGATTACTGAGCTTGACCTATTTCGTTTAGGCTTGTGCGCTGATGATTTTGCACGTCGCACGCTGCGCTGAACGTTTTGTGTTGTGCGAGTCAGCGGGGGTAAACCGCCCTTCCTGACTGCGATTACTGAGCTTGACCTATTTCATTTAGGCTTGAGCGCTGATGATTTTGCACGTCGTACGTTGTGATGAAGAACTCGTGTTATGCAGAGCGGGGGTAAACCGCCCTTCCTGACTGCGATTTACTGAGCTTGACCTATTTCGTTTAGGCTTGCGCGCTGATGATTTTGCACATTGCACGTTGTGATGAGGAACGCGTGTTGTGGTTCCTATCTGTCGCTATTTGGATTCGAGGCTTCCAGCAGCTCCTTGAGATAGCCCTGCCAGATTGAAGCGATCGTATGCGTGCCGTGCCCGCGAGTTTGATCGGTAATCGGTAACAGCACGTATCGCCCGTTCTTCACGCGTTTTATCTCCCGCTCCATCACTCCCAACTCCGGCGGGTTGATCAGATCGTCAGCGGAGTTAACTGCAATCAATGGTGCTTTGATCTTCTCGAGCATTGGAGAGGGGTTGTATTCTCGCGACGAGTCGAAATAGTAGAGCATGTCGTTGGCATCGGCTCGCATAACTGCACTCTTCACACGATCCTCGTAGAACTTATCAGCGGCATCACGAGTTGGCGCCTGTTTGTGCCACTGCAACGGCGCGCTTCCCATTAGTAGCAGAATGTTCTGAGCTGCGGTCATCCCCTGGATTGGCTGAGTTTTGTATTCACCGTTTTGCCAGGCCGGGTCGTTGCGAATCGCATCCATAAGCATCTTCCGCATGATTCGATTGCGACCCGCGATCTCAATCGGCATGCTCGCCAGCGGCATCAAGGCGTCCATGAAGTCGGGATAAGTCTCGCCCCAAACCCACGTGTGCATTCCACCCATTGAAGTGCCCATTACCAGACGCAGGTGGTTTACACCCAGTTTCTCGGTGATGAGTCGATACTGCGCAAGCACCATGTCGTCGTAGGTGTAATGAGGAAACTTCATGTGCAGTCCGTTGCTTGGTTTACTTGATCCACCATGTCCAATGGCGTCGGGAAGGATGATGAAATATTTCGTGGCGTCGAGTAGTTGACCGGGCCCAAAGAGGATGTTGGCAAACTGTGCTGACAGAAACTGCGTACCAGCACCTCCAGTGCCGTGCATAATCAGCACTGCGTTGCGTACTACGCCGCTGTTGTCTTTCGCTGGAGTACCTATGGTGAGGTAATGAAGTTTCAGTTCGGGAAGAGTCTCACCTGAGCGAAACTTGAAGTCTTTGATTGTATAGTCGCTCGCGACTGGTGATGGATAGTTTATTTGTCGTGCGGGACTCGTTTGAGTGAACGCGAGTGAACAAGCGCTCACGACAATGATCAGAATTAGCAGGATGCGAGTGCTCAGATTGTTCATACAACCTCTCCTGTTGGTAACAAGATTGCGAACCGTGTCTCAAGTATGTCATAGACTTCCGCTTTAGACCGCGCCTGCACGCTGTAGTTCGCGAAATTCCCTTCAGTGGGGTTTATCAGCATGTACAATCACCGGATGACGCCATTGGCTAAACACACTTTTCGGACGGTGAGTGGAAATTGGGGCGAAGAAGTAGCGCGGATCAATTAATGATTTCACCTTTAACATTCGCCAGCTTTTCTCGCCACTTTCGCAGTTCCTCAGGTGTTTGTCTCACCCAATCTGTGACTTCACCAACAATCTTCAATGGTGCCTGGCTTCGATAAGAGCGTGTAGGATTACCCGGAAATTTTTTGTCGGTAACGTTCGGGTCGTCTTCAAAGCTTCCTGTCGGTGCGACGATATAGACACGTTCACGTCCGTCACCTTTAGCTAATGCCGCAGCAAGTCCTGCCCCATTTACCAGGGCGGTGAAATAAATGTGATTCATTATGAGGTCGGGTTTGTAATTCGAACTGCTTCCCGCTGTCAGCAAATCGCCAACCTGCAGATCGGCTTTCGTCCCGTGATAAAAGGGACCTTTGTCAGATGGATCGCCTGCAAACGAGTTTGCTAATTCAGAATTCTTTTTTGCGTTGCGGGCGTCGCCTAAGGCTTCATAGCATTTGGCGATATTTGAATACACATTGGGAAACGCACTGATGGCGGACTCGTCATTTACTTTCAATGCAAACTGCAAAGCTGTCTCGAGCCATTTTAATTTGTCCGGAACATTATCCTGATGCCGGGCCACATAATAAGCAGCGATATATTTTTCAAAATCGTTTGTCGCTTCGTTCCAGGACTGAAGGAATAGCCTGCTTGCTTCTTCAGCATTGCCTTTTTCCTCCATCCCCATACCTTGAATACAGAGTTTTATTACTTTGTTACTTGGGTTGAATTCCATTTTCTAAGTTCCGGATCGATGAGGAATGTGGGTCCGCGTTTCCCGCCGAAATTACCAGCTCGTGGGTTTCCTATTGCTTTGAGGGCTTCGCCTCGAGAAAGTCGTTTACCATCGGGACGATTGTTGACATGCGATTCATCAGCGTAACGTGTGTTGTGTCGGGCAAAATAGCCAGTCTCGATTCAGGATGCGGCCGCATATCGCCATGTAAGTCCCCTCCCTTGAGCCGGTACATCTCCGTGATGTGATCGAGCCGCACGCCGTCGGCGTCACCGTGGATGAAGAACATCGGAGCTTTGGTAGCCTTGAGTTTTTCGGCGCCGAAGTCATACGGTCTCAAAGCCATCGCTTTGATGTGATTTACAAAATCGGGGAATTTGTCGGGCGTCGGGCTCAAGCGTTTATAGTCGGCTTCCATCGGAGTGCCTTTGAATATTTCCCACGATAATGTCGGCCAAAAGTCGTTCCCTTCCTTGACCCATCCGTCGCGGCGGAAAGGGGCTGAAATGCTGACAACCCTTCGCACTTTTTCGGGATGGCGGATCGCACACTCGATCGCGACGCCTCCACCCAAGCTGTAACCGACGATATCCGCGTTTGGGATCTTCAGATAATCGAGCAGCCCTGCCACATCATCGGAGAGGTTTTCGTAAGTAATGTCGCGATCGATGTCGGCCGTACGCCCGTGGCCCTGCATTTCGACGGCGATCACTTTCCGGGTTTTGGAAAGGTCCCTGATCCAGTCGTTCCAGTCGCCTGAAATTGCCATGAACGCGCCGTGCAGCAACACCACAGGCTCGCCGCTGCCGTGAATTTCGTAATACATTTTCAGTCCGTTAACCGGCGCATAACCTGTAGTTGGTTTCTGTCCCGATACGACACCAGCGAGGAGCGTCATCAGGATCAGAGCCGTTATCGTCACGTTTTGAATCCATTTGGTCATGTTATTTCTTCCTTGGGAAGCCAGCGCCCCTCGTGATGTAAATTGTGTTCATCTGACTCCCGTGTTTTCCCACCCGCGAGAGGTTGCCCATTTCCGATAGATTCGCAATAGTTCCTCACGACTCACACCTGTTAACTGTCGGCAGGTCGCATCGCTGATTCCTTCGCCATGGAGGAGATCGTTGAGAGAATTGTTGATCGCAAGACACGCGTCTGAATAATCGTCCGAGCCACCAACTTCAGACCAGTTCTCCAACAGAGCTAGAGCCGACTCCTCTGTTATGCCCATCCTGGGCTTCGAATTCAAAGGTCAGGACGGATGGCATTGCTGAGATGGTTCGACGAACAGTCTCTCTTTCTTGAACGGAAAGTGCTGCGATCGACATTCTATTAGATTCGACTTAATCGTCTTCTTTTATCTGCGGCGACCCGCTCCTAACATCACCGTCTCGTTCGTAGGTCACGGCGATAATTCCTTTCGGTGCGATCTGACTTTTCGTCACCTTGAACGAAGCGGGAATCGTACCGTCTTGGAACAAGCGTTTCCCTTGACCCAGCGTGACCGGAATTATCATGAGCTCCAGCCCGTCGATGAGATCAGCTTTGAAGAGAGTCTGAAGCATATCGGCGCTTCCCATGACGTGGATGTCCGGACCTTCGGTTTGTTTGAGCTCGCGAACTTTTTCCGCGAGGTCGCCGCTCAGGAAGACGCTCGGCTGCCAATCGCTTGAGTCACGTGTGTTTGAGGCGACGTACTTGGTTGCGGTCATCACATTCGGCCAGAAGTTCGAATG
The DNA here is from genome assembly GCA_035457565.1 of Pyrinomonadaceae bacterium. Taxonomy (GTDB): domain Bacteria; phylum Acidobacteriota; class Blastocatellia; order Pyrinomonadales; family Pyrinomonadaceae; genus PSRF01. Next base: position 11,202 of record DATIBJ010000260.1, read on the forward strand.
CGTCGGCCAATATCCTTCCCATCCGTCGAAGGTCTTACGGCCCAACAGCAGATCGACCGGTTTCGCCAACCGCTCCTGCACGACGGCTCCGGTCACTTCGTCCGCAAAGGGGAAGAACCATCCGCCCCACTTGAAGCCGTCGCCGTCATTCTCCTCGTTCTGTATGACGCCATCGAGCGTAATGAATTCACATGCAGTTATCTTTCTCATTTTGCTTCCTTATTCTCAAATCCAAATCGTATTGCCGCCGCAAGCACATCAGTGTTGATATCTTTTAGGGTCTTGAACCTTATGCAATACCCGGTCACGCTTGCCTTGCCGAGCTCCTTCCCAAATGTCTCGGCCAAGTATTTCTTGTCTTCAATACCCATGATGTAGACAGAGATCCCGGTCTTGTTCGCGCTCAAACCAATTCGATAGAACTCTCTTGTCGATCCATCGGCGTACTTCATGGTCTGAGATCCATAGCCGATATTAGGATTCGAAACGGTCTTTCCCGTGTCGTCTTTACCATCGAGGAGCCATAATTTACATCCCGGACTTACTCGCAGAATGATGTCGTGCAACGCTTGCATGTCGCTGCGTTTTGGTTCGGGTTGGCCGGCAATATGCTTTTTGATTTGCTCTTGAACGTTCATATGCCTACTCGCCCTGCGAAAAAGTCGCGAGCAGCTCTTCCAGATTCTGCAATTGCGCCGTTGTTCCTTCCTTAAAGCCCGCCGCCATCACCCTCTCGAAGCGTTCGAGCGACTCGTTGTAAATAGTCGTCGTGACTGTTGTCTTTCCGTCCTGCTCGCTGAAATTCAAATCCCAGTCCGAACCCGGCAATTCGAGGTTTTCGTCTTTGTCGGCGAATGCGTTGAAGAATTTGAAGTTGGTTTTCGGCGTGATGGATTTGTATTTCTGCACGGCCCATCGCTCATCACCTCCGGGGCTGACCATCGCGTAAAATCGCCGACCGCCCACTTGGAAATCCATCGCCTTGGTTCTCGATGCGTAGGGCTTTGGCGCCCACCATTGGTCGAGAAGTTCCGGTTTGGTATACGCGTCCCAAACCAATGAACGCTTGTACGCAAATTTTTTGGTTATGTAGACCGTCTTGGCCTCTTTGTCGACAACAAAATCCATCTGCATGTTATTTCTCCTCTTTCTTTTTCTTGATCGTCGCCAGTACTTCTTCGAGTTGATCAAATCGGGTTTCCCAGATCTTCCTGTATTGCTCTAGCCATTCGTCGATCTCTTTCATTTTTTCGATCTCAAGCGAGTAGTAGATCTCTCGTCCCTTTTGTTCCGTTCTTACAAGCTCGCACTCTGTGAGTATTCGCAGGTGTTTGGAGACTGCCTGCCGCGTCGAGTCGAACTTCTCGGCGAGAGCGTTCGGCGTCATCGCCTGAACAGCAATCAGCGCGATGATCGCCCTTCTTGTCGGGTCTGCGATGGCCTGGAATATGTCCCTTCTCATATTTGCTTATGAAACCGATTGGTTGCAAGTGTACGCGCAACCGTTCGGTTTCGCAAGTAGTTTTTTACTTTTTTTAGGCGAAAGATTTTGCCCGCGAAATAGGTGAAAGGACGCGAAAAGGCAAATCTTGCCTCTTTTTTCGCGCCCTTTTCGCGTGTTTCGCGGGAAGAGCAATCTGGTCATTTCAATTGCTCGATCCGCTCCTGCAGGAATTGCCGCTCCGGTTCCTGTTGGGTGAGCGCCAGAGCTTTCTCATAAGCGTACCGGGCCTCAGCGATCCGGCCCCGCCTGCGGTACATGATGAGGAAGGCTTTTGCGATCTCCTCGGTTGTCAGACCGCACACCTCACGCAAGGTGAGAGCAATGCGCGCTTCCGGCGCCAAGGAGGGACGACAGCACGCAAAAATCAGACGCAGGCGGTCATCTTCAAGGTCATCCTCAAGATGGTCCTCTTCATTGGACCTTGCCTTTGTATTGGTTTTTTGGAGCGAACTCGATTGCGTTTCGAGATATCGCACGAGTTCTTCTTGCGACGCGTCAGATCTTGCCCGTCGAGGCAGGGTACCAATGGCTTTGAATCGAGCCGTCGATATCAACCATGGTCTCGGGTTGCCGGGTACTCCACTCTCAGGCCACAGGGCTCAGCGCAGTTGCAAAGGCTTCGTGCATCGCCTCCTCGGCAAGATCAAAATCACCGAGCAAGCGGATCAGAGTTGCCAGGATTCGTCCCGAATCCACGCGATAAAGGGAGTCGAGCAATTCGCGTATCTGCTCGGTGGAACGCTCGGACATGACGACGACCTACCTTACTTCCCGCTAAACAATCTTCTTACGACCCCTGAGAACCACCTCAGGGCGGTCCGAAAAAAGCCGTGCTGCGGTGGAGGTTCTCCTTCAACAGCCTTTGCCTCGGCGTCAAGAGAAAGGAAGAATTGGGTCGCCATCATCTTGGCTGACGCCTGGATCATGCGTTGGCCCACACTCGCGATCGTACCGCCAAGTTGGATATCGCCGCTGTAACGAACAGTCGTCGTCTCACCTTGATCTTCAAGATCTAAGTCTCCAGCCCCTTTGGCAAAACCTACCGTGCCCTTTGCGTCAACTACCAGCCGAAAGTGTTCGGCCGGTCGAAGATCTTCCAAACGAACCGTTCCGTTGAAGATACCCTTGATCGAACCGACGCCCGCTTTCATCGTCGTGGAGAAAGTGTTCGGTGCTGTTTCGTCCAAACGCTCGCAGCCAGGAATACAGCGCTTCAGGATCTCAGGATTGGTGAGGAGAGAGTAGACGCGTGCGCGAGGTGCCTCAAGCTGATGAGTTCCTTCGAGTTTCATAATGTTCGATAAACTTCAGTTTGTCGTCAAGTTACCTTTAACTCAACGTAGTGGTAATGGCCTGCGTTGAGTGATATCGCAACTCGACGACAAACTGAAGTTCATCGAACATTTTTAGCTAGCTCTGCTCGCCGCAGCTTTGATGGCGCGGGCAGCGTGCACAGCGGCAAGGTGTTGGCGATAATCCGAGGACGCGTACAGATCGGAATTCACATCAACGCCATCAGAGATCTTTGCAGCCGCACCGGCGATAGTTTGATCGTCGAGCTTCTTTCCCACCAATACGGCTTCAGCTCCGGTGGGCCGATACGCCTTATTCCCCACTCCGGTCACTCCAATACTTGCAGTTGCGCAAGAACCATCCGCATTGAAAGTGAGATTCGCTGCGATTCCAACTACAGCGAAGCCCGAAGCAGGATGCGGCGCTTTTTGATAAGCGTGACCAAACTTGCCTTGCGGTTTAGCAACACGAATTTCGCGCAGTATCTCGCCGGGTTGGAGAGCAGTAGTCAGCAAGTCGACAAAGAAGTCCTCGGCGTTCACAGTTCGCTCACCGCCCGGACCAGCCAGTACAACGTCCGCATTTAGCGCGATTGCCGCAGCAGGCCAGTCGCCCGCAGGATCGCAATGGGCCAAACTGCCTCCGATCGTTCCTTTGTTCCTTACCTGAACGTCTCCGATCGATCTCGCGCAATCCGGCAACAATGGGCAGATGTTCTGCAACAGGTCTGACGACTCGAGTTCGTAATGAGTGGTCGTCGCACCGATCAAAATCATATTTCCTTCTTCGCGAATGTAGGAGAGAGCGCGAAGTCTGGCGATGTCGATCAGCCGCTGCGGTTGCGCAAGCCGGAGCTTCATCGCCGGAATCAAACTGTGTCCGCCGGCGAGCACCTTTGTACCATCAGGATCCTGGGCCAGCAGATTGATCGCTTCCTCGAGAGTTCCGGGAACGTGGTAATCGAATTGTGCGGGGATCATGTTAGTCGTCTCCTAATGACTGCTGTTTATGATCTTCCAGACTGACTCGGGACGAATCGGCATGTCGAGATGTTTCACTCCGAACGGAGCTAAAGCGTCAACCACAGCACCGACAATCGCCGGCGTCGCGCCGATCGTCCCAGCTTCTCCTACGCCCTTAACGCCGAGCGGATTGACCGGCGAAGGCGTCTCCGTGCGGTCCAGTTCGAAGTTCGGAATGTGCGACGCCCGCGGCAGCGCATAATCCATCAACGTGCCAGTAACGAGTTGGCCTTGCTCGTCATAAACAACTTCTTCGAACAAGGCCTGACCAATCGACTGAACAATACCGCCATGCACCTGACCATCCACGAGTAGCGGATTGATCACTTTGCCGCAATCGTCGACGGCGACGTAACGAAGAAATTTGATGTCGCCTGTCTCGCGATCGACTTCAACAACTGCGATGTGGGTCCCGAAAGGAAAAGTGAAGTTCTTGGGTTCGTAGAAGTACGTAGCAGAAAGTCCTGGTTCCGTGTCTGGTGGAATCTCCTTGGCGATGTGCGCCGCTAGCGCGATCTCCTGGATCGTTAAGCTCGATCGGCCATTAGTTTCCGGTTCGGGAAGTGCGCCTGCGGGTGCCTCACCGACGGGCACTACCGGGTCTGACGTGCCGGCTGCCGCGGCTGTTGCTGCCTGCAACGAGTAACGGCCGCCTTCGAACGAAACGCGTGAAGCATCAGCTTGCAGCATGTGGGCGGCGATCTTCTGTGCCTTCTCCTTGAGCTTTTGGATAGCTACGAGTACCGCCGTGCCACCAACCGCCGTTGCGCGGCTTCCGAATGTTCCAATGCCGTATTGGACCACGCCGGTATCACCGTGAATGACTGTGATGTCGTTCATATCCACGCCCAATTCATCAGCGGCGATTTGCGCGAACGATGTTTCCTGACCCTGGCCGTGAGGCGACGCGCCAGTCAAGATCGTTACTTTGCCGGTAGGCTCAATGCGCACGGTAGCACTTTCCCAACCACCGGCCGGCATCGCAGCGGATGGCCCTAATGCACAGATCTCGACGTACGTTGAAACACCGATTCCGATCAAACGACCTTCGTCTCGAGCCTTCTTCTGTTCTTCGCGTAACTTTGCGTAACCGATAATCTGTTGTGCCTTATCGAGTGCCGCTTCGTAATTGCCGCTGTCGTATTCAAGACCCGTAGCAGTGTGAAACGGAAACTCGTTGGCAGCTGGAAAATTCCGACGACGCACTTCGGCCGTATCGACGCCGAGTTCAGAGGCAACAAGATCCATTGCGCGCTCCACGATGTAAGTCGCTTCCGGACGTCCAGCCCCACGATATGCGTCGGTGGCCATCTTATTAGTGAAGCACGCGGTGATATTGATCTGAATTGCCGGGATTTTGTACGCGCCTGACAGCATGAGTCCCGTCAGCGTTGGAATAGCAGGCGTCAGCAGCTGGTGATAAGCACCAAGATCGGCAAAGACGTTGTAGCGCAGGCCAGTAATTGTGCCGTCGTTCTTACAACCGATTTCGATGTAGCCGACCTGACCGCGACCGTGAATTGTTGCCTGAATGTTCTCCCGACGAGTTTCGATCCACTTGACAGGTTTCCCTAACTGCATTGAAATCCAACCAAGCAAAGCTTCCTCGCCATAAACATTCAGCTTTGAACCAAACCCACCGCCAACTTCCGGGGTGATAACACGAAGCTTGTTCTCCGGAATGCCGATCATTAGCGCGAGTTGTGTGCGCAGCAGGTGGGGTATCTGGGTTGATGACCAGACAGTTAGTTCTTCTTCACCTGGAAAATATCGTGCGAGCACGCCCCGAGGCTCCATCGCGATCGGCGCGAGACGGTTATGCAAGGTGCGCTGCTTGATAACATGATCCGCAGCGGCGAGTCCCGCGTCGACATCGCCTTCACCGGAACTCATTTTGTAAGCGATGTTGTCTCCGAAGTTCTCGTGAATAACCGTTGTGCCTTTCGCAGCCTCTTCGACATCCACTACTGCAGGTAAATCCTCGTAGTCGACCATTACCAGATCGACTGCATCACGTGCGACATAACGATCAGTTGCAACAACTGCCGCAATCGGGTGACCAACGAACAGGACTTTGTCGTTAGCGAGCGGTCGGAAGTCAGGTACCTTCAGATCTGGTAGGGCACTGGCGCAGGGCACGGGACCAAGTTTTCCGGCAATGTCCTTGCCGGTGTAAACGGCGACGACTCCAGGTGCTGCGAGTGCGGCGCTCGTATCGATCGAATTGATACGCGCGTGCGGATAAATAGAGCGGACGAAACAAACGTGTAATGTGTCGGGCAGCCGGATATCGTCGACGTAATGGGCCAACCCTTTGATCAAACGTGGATCTTCAGTTCGCTTTACTCGTTGCCCGACGTATTTCGTTGCCATGGAGACTCCTTCGTTGTGTCCTCGTTCTTAGGTCCTTGGTTTTTGGTCTAAGGCCTTTGGTCTTGGGTTTCGGGCCTAGGTCTTTGGGCCCAAGGTGAAATCCAGCGCACCCCTACGCGAAGACCAAAGGCCAAAGACCCTTAGCCAGCCGCTTTCTTCGCAGCGTATTCCACGGCTTCGATTATGTGTTGGTAGCCAGTGCACCGACAGAGATTGCCATCGAGACCATGACAGATTTCTTCGCGAGAAGGGTTGGCGTTTCTGTCCAGTAGTTGAGCGGCGGTGACGATCATTCCTGGTGTGCAGTAACCGCATTGCAGACCGTGTCGTTCCCAGAAACCTTCCTGAACCGGATGAAGGTTGCCGTTCTGTGCGAATCCCTCAATAGTCGTGATCTCTGCGCCTTCAGCTTGCACAGCGAACATCGTGCATGACTTCACTGCCTGACCGTCGATCATCACAGTGCAAGCCCCGCAAAGCGACGTCTCACACCCTACGTGTGTTCCCGTTAGCCCAAGCACATCCCGCAGATAGTGAACGAGCAACAGCCGAGGCTCGACGTCGCTCTGATGAGCGACACCATTCACGCTCAGGTTGATCTTCATTGGCGACCTCTCTTTATTATTTGCTTTTTAGGGAAGAAGAATTCTGCCCGCAGTTTCTATGTCAGTTTTCAGGGAATGTCAATAAATAGGATCGAAAAGTTAGTGTCCGAATCTGCAGGGGCGACTCTCGGGGGGCGCCCATCTTCGTACGTTCGTCGATGAGTGGGGCGCCCAC